>SVIB01000050.1 GCA_015055505.1 Clostridiales bacterium | reverse complement strand
CTTGTCTATTATATATTTTTATTTGGTTTATGTCAACCGTTTTTTACCCCTTACGCATATATTTTTTAATATTTACCATACTTTTATTGCGGAGGATAACACCATGAGTTTTCAAAACATTGACAGTGAGGCTTTAACCTCAATTTACAAAAACGCGCATATTGCTTTGCAATCTATTTCAAACATTGTAGGCAAATGCGATCACCCTGAAGTAAAAGAAGAATTGGATTTAGAATACGAAGGTTACGAAACCTTTATAAACGACCTTTCTTCTTATATGAAAAGCGTTGGCTTAGAGCCGAAAGACATAGGTTTTATGCAAAAGGCGTTTATGTCTATGGCAGTTAATATGAACACCTTAACCGACGACAGTAAAAGCCACGTTGCCGAACTTATGATAAAAGGTACGGTAATGGGTATAACCGAACTTACCGAACTTAAAAACGGTAATAAGGACTGTTTAAAGCCTAAGACAAACGAATTTTTGGAAAGGCTTATAAATCTTGAGGAAGAATACGAGAACCGTCTTAAAAAACTGCTTTAAACTGCAAAAGTTAGCCTATAAGTCGATTATCAAGACAAAAACCCTACGGAAAGTTTTCCGTAGGGTTTATTTTATTCTTTGCCTTTATAAGGATTATCTCCGTATAGAGATTTTACAGAATCGCTGTACTTTTTCATTTTGTCGTACTGTTTTACTTCCATAGAATTGTCAAATTCTTCAAGCATTTGCTTTTGCGCTTTGGTAAGGCGTGAAGGAACTTCAACGTATACGGTTACGTATAAATTACCGTTTCCGTATTTTGAATTGATACCTTTTCCTCTAACCGTAAACACTTTACCCGTTTGCGTGCCGTCAGGAATATCAAGTTCAACCGTATTATCAAGGGTTGGCACTCTTACCTTTCCGCCAAGCGCAGCAGTCTTGAAATCTATTGGCAAATCAACGTAAAGGTCGTAGTTTTTGCGCTTGAAAATCTTATGTGGAGCAACTTTGAAAACTACTATAAGGTCACCCGCGCTACCGCCGTAAGACGACGCCTCGCCGAAACCTTTTTTCTTCATATAACTTCCCGTATCAGCGCCCGCAGGTATATCGAGTTTTACGGTCGTAGTCTTTCTTTGATAGCCTTTTCCACCGCATGTAGAACATTTCTCTTGAATAATTCTACCCGACCCTCCGCAACTGTCACACGCTCTTTGCGATACGGTACGGAAAATAGAATTACCGTTTACGTACTGAATAGTACCCGTTCCTTTACATTTATCACAGGTTTTATATGCCGTTCCGCCTTTTGCGCCCGTAGAACGACAGTCACTGCACGGCTCTTTTCTATTATAGGAAACCTCTTTTCTGCAACCTTTCGCAGCGTCAAGGAAAGAAAGTTCAATTTCAATAGTTATATCACTGCCCGTTCTATCTTGTTGCTGAGCCCTTCCACCGCCTGTAAACGAACCGAAAATATCGCCAAAGATATCGGCAAACCCACCGCCAAAGCCACCGCTTTGTCCGCCAAATCCTCCAAAACCTCCAAACCCGCCACCGGGGTTTTCAAGTTCAAAATCGTATTGTTTTCTCTTGTCGGGGTCGGATAAAATTTCGTTTGCCTCGTTAATTTCTTTAAATTTACGTGCGCACTCCTCGTCGTTTGGATGAAGGTCGGGGTGATATTGACGGGCAAGTTTTCTATACGCCGTTCTTATCTCGTCCTGAGAGGCTTTTTTATCAACGCCAAGCGTTTCGTAATGATTTTTAGCCATTTAATTATCCTCTACTAAGTAATAAGGCGGTCTTTGGTTTTACCGCCTTATCGTTTTACCGTTTAATTAGTTTTGATGAAACTCAGTATCGCCGTCGTCAGTTGGGTTTACTCCCTCTGCTCCGCCTGCTTGCTGTGCTTGTTGATAGAGTTTAGTAAACACGCCTTGAACGTCGTTTGAAAGTTTTTCGGTTGCTTTAACTATTCTGTCGTTGTCACCGCTTTCAAGTTCTTCTTTTGCCTCTTTTACTGCGTTTTCAACCGTTGCTTTATCTTCTTCGGTGAGTTTATCCCCGCTGTCTTTTACAGTCTTTTCTACTTGGAAGATAAGACTGTCGAGTTTGTTTCTATTTTCTACCGCCTCTTTTCTCTTCTTATCTTCAGCCTCGTACATTTCAGCCTCTTTTACCGCCTTGTCGATATCTTCGTCCGAAAGATTTGTAGAAGAAGTGATGGTAATATCAGCAGCCTTTTGAGTTCCAAGGTCTTTTGCAGTAACGTGTACGATACCGTTAGCGTCGATATCGAAAGTAACTTCGATTTGAGGTATTCCTCTTGGAGCGGGAGCAATTCCGCCAAGATTAAACTGACCTAAAGTCTTGTTGTCTTTTGCAAATTGTCTTTCACCTTGAAGAACGTGAATAGTAACTTCAGGTTGATTGTCCGCAGCAGTTGAGAATACTTGAGATTTCTTTACGGGGATTGTAGTATTTCTATCAATAAGTTTAGTAAATACACCGCCTAAAGTTTCAATACCGAGTGAAAGCGGAGTTACGTCAAGTAAAAGAACGTCTTTAACTTCGCCGGTTAATACACCGCCTTGAACTGCAGCGCCGATTGCTACGCACTCGTCGGGGTTGATACCCTTGAACGGCTCTTTACCCGTTTCTTTCTTAACAGCGTCTACGACTGCAGGAATTCTTGTCGAACCGCCTACGAGTATTACCTTTGCTATATCGTTATATGAAAGACCTGCGTCTTTCATAGCCTTTCTCATAGGCTCTTTAGTCTTTTCAACGAGGTCAGCGGTCATAGTGTCGAATTTTTCTTTCGTAAGATTTACGTCTAAGTGCTTAGGACCTGTCATATCTGCCGTAATGAACGGAAGATTGATGTTGGTTGAACTCATACCCGAAAGTTCGATTTTAGCCTTTTCAGCAGCCTCTTTTATTCTTTGCATTGCCATTTTGTCTTTAGAAAGGTCAATACCCTCTTTAGCCTTAAAGTCGGCAACTACCCAGTCCATAATTCTATTATCGAAGTCGTCACCGCCGAGCATGTTGTTACCGCTCGTTGCTAAAACCTCAAAAACGCCGTCGCCGATATCGAGAACTGATACGTCGAACGTTCCGCCACCAAGGTCGTAAATCATAACCTTGTGAGAAGTCTTGTCCTTGTCAAGACCGTAAGCAAGAGCAGCCGCGGTAGGCTCGTTGATAATTCTTAATACGTTAAGACCTGCGATTTTACCTGCGTCTTTAGTTGCTTGACGTTGACTGTCGGTAAAGTATGCAGGACAAGTAATAACCGCATCTTTTACAGTTTCGCCGAGATATGCCTCTGCATCTTTTTTAAGTTTAGCGAGAATCATTGCCGAAATCTCTTGTGGAGAATATTGCTTTTCGTCAATTTTTACTTTGTAGTCGCTACCCATGTGTCTTTTGATGGAAATAACCGTTCTGTCGCCGTTTGCAACCGCTTGACGCTTAGCAACTTGACCTACGAGTCTTTCTCCGTCTTTTTGAAAACCTACTACCGAGGGGGTAGTTCTTGAACCTTCCGCATTTGCTATAACGACGGGTTCTCCGCCTTCCATAACTGCTACGCAAGAGTTAGTCGTTCCTAAATCTATACCTATTACTTTAGCCATTTTTATATCTCCTTTTTGTGTTTATATTTATGTTTATTTATTTTTGTTTTAATACTTTACAACCTAAATCGTTCTCCACCCTTATACCACCTTGTTCGAGTAGGTTTTAAAGGTTTAGATGCGAGCAAAAGAAGGCTCGCTTTAAAGGATAAGACACGATAGACCTCTTTGGTCATCGGGGTTTAGACTTTAAAGCAGTAACGCTCTTTTGCGATGTAGATAAGCCTTTAAAACTATTTTACAACGGTTACTTGCGCGTAACGTATAACTTTTTCTCCAAGTTTATAACCTCTTCCAAAAACCTGCTTTACGTTTCCGCTTTCCTCGCCCTCTTCACCGTCCATTTGCATTACCGCGTTGGCGGTATTCGGGTCAAACGGCGTACCCACCTCGGGGGTAAATTCCGTAACGCCGAGATTTGCAAGCGTTTCGTGATATTTTTTGAGGAGCATTTCAATACCCTCTTTTGTCTTTTCGTCAAGAGGCATTTTAAGTGCCCAATCTAAACTATCGCCTATACCTAAAATCTTTTCGACAGTTTCAGCTTTGCCGTCCTCGTAAGCCTTGCGAACTTCTTCGCCCTTACGCTTGCGCACGTTTTCACAATCTGCTCTTGCGCGCAAATAATCGGCTTGTACTTCTTCAACCTTTGCATTTAACGAAGAGATTTCCTCTTTCAGTTTTGCGTTTTCTTCCTCTAAAGGATTTACAACCGTTTCAACCTCTTCGTTTTTAACTTCTTTTGCCTTTTTTTCTTTCTTTTCTGCCATAATTTACCTGTTAGTCAATATACTTTCTAATATTTTACCGACGTTTTCAAGTACCGCCACTACCTTTTGATAGTCCATTCTTATAGGCCCTATAACGCCGTAAGTACCGATTTTTACTCCGTTTGCCGAATAAGTTGCAGTTACTAAAGAACATTCTTTAGGAATTTCGTCGTAACCCTCGCTACCTATTTTTACGTTAATTTTTATATCCCGTCCATCCGCAGTCAACAGCGACATCATTTTATCTTTACTGGTAACTACAGATAAGAAATTTTTAATTTTTCCTATATCCGCGTACTCGGGATGGTCTAAAATTTTGTCTTCGCCTTCCATTATAACGTCGCTTTCTTTGACCGTCATATAAACTTTAAGAGCCTCGACAACGTTTAAAAATATTCCCTTGTAACCCGAAAATTCGTCGTCTATACCTTCGGTCAACTCGCAAACTTCTTCAAAACTCTTTGAATTACACATTTTATTGAGTAAATTTTCCGCCTCGGTTAGTTGTTCGTCCGTCATAGTTTCGGGTACGGTAATATAATTATCTTTTAAAAGCCTTCTTTCGGTAACTATAAGAACGAGCGCCGTATCGGGTTTAAACCTAAAAAATTTAACCGTTTGGATTTTTTCCCCTGCGTCAGGACTTATTACGCCGACCGAAGTATATTGAGTGAGTTCACTTATTACCTTTGCGGTATTTTTTATGACCTCTTCCATATTATCGGCTTTTTCAAGAAATATTTTCTTTATATATTCAAGTTCTTTTTCGGTAAGACTGTCTTTTACCATTAAGTCGCTTACGTAAAGTTTATAAGCCTCTGCCGACGGAACTCTTCCGGACGAAGTGTGCAGTTGAGTTAAAAAACCAAGTTCTTCTAACGCCGAAAGTTCGTTTCTTATAGTCGCTGAACTTAAATTGGATAAATGTCGTTCAGTCAAACTTTTACTCGAAACGGGCACGGCTGTTTCTATATAGTCGTCGACTACGAACTGTAAAATTTTCTTTTTTCTTTCGGACAGTTCCATTTGGCACTCCTTTGATTTGAATGTTAGCAGTCGTTTTGGTTGACTGCTAATTTCGGCTCTATTATATATTGTATTTCATTCTTTGTCAACTTATGCAGACCACTTTTTTAAAAATTTTTTTATTTTCACAAATTCTTCATTTTTTATACAGTGAATATTTTAGCGCAAATGGAAAAAACTAGTAAAAGACAAATTTTAGTCGTAAAGGAGATTATTATGAAAAGTACGGGAATCGTTAGAAGAGTTGACGTATTAGGCAGAGTCGTCGTGCCTAAAGAAATACGCAAAATATTAAAAATTGCAGAGGGCGACCCTCTTGAAATTTTTACCGAAAGAGATACTGTTGTGTTAAAAAAATACTCACCGCTTGCCGATAACGAGGGGTTAATTTCGACGATTGCGTCTAACCTTGCCAAACAAACGGGAAAGACTGTGTTTATTTGCGACAAAGATATAATTATAGCGACGAGCGGATGCGTTAGCGCCGAAATTATTGCTACCCCGATATCCTCTTCGCTTGAAAAACTAATAAGAGAAAACAAGACCGTCATTTGTTCGTTTGACGACGGTTGCGAACCCATTAAACTAACTGAAAATCATCAGTTAAACTTTGTCAACCAACTCGTTATGCCCATTGAAGGGGTAGAAGAAACGTTCGGCGCTATTATCGTATGCGATAAATCAAAGGAAAACAAAATATCCGCCGAAGATATTGAACTTACGAGATTTGCGTCTTTTATAATTGCAGATAGGCGAAAATGAGAGAAAACTGCTCGGTAAAACCGTTTGAGAAATCTATAAAAAAGACATATTCGTCGCCTTGTGTTTACTACCAAGCAAATAAAACCGACGGAGTTATAAAAGGCGCTATTATTCTTTCTTTAGGAAGTTTAATAACGAAAATTTTAGGCGCGTTTTATAGAATACCTTTAACTTCTCTTTTAGGCGCGGAAGGTATTGGCATTTACCAAACGGCTTTCCCCGTATACTGTATACTGCTTACATTTTCGTCAACGGGCGTGCCGTCGGCTATTGCAAAACTCGTTTCGAGCGGTTACGGAGAAAAAGCGGTGCTAAAAAAAGCGTTGACCGTTTTTATTCCTTTAGGAATACTCGGCAGTCTTTTTTTAGCAC
>SVIB01000049.1 GCA_015055505.1 Clostridiales bacterium | reverse complement strand
TTTTAGAAAACAGTATCATAAAAAGCGTTGACCGTTTTTATTCCTTTAGGAATACTCGGCAGTCTTTTTATGATACTGTTTTCTAAAATTATTTCTTCTCTTCAAGGAAACCCCGAGGCGTATCTTTCGTATATCGCGCTCTCTCCGTCGGTCGCTCTCGTTTCGGCAATATCTTGCATAAGAGGTTACTTTCAAGGCAAATGCAATATGATACCCACCGCTTTATCCCAAGTAATTGAACAAGCGGTAAAACTGACTTTCGGACTTTGTCTATGCTATTTTATAAACGGCTCGCCTGCCGTAAAAGGTGGGCTTGCTTGCCTTGCGGTTACCCTCTCGGAACTCGTTGCGACTTTCTATTTGCTAATTTGCTATAAAAGTGGAAAATCTCACACTCAAAACACTCTAATTCTGTCATTTAAACGACTTATAGCCACACTTTTACCAATAGTTATTACAAGTCTTACTCTTCCAATTTCAAGAGTTTTCGACAGTTTTACGATAGTCAATTTGTTAAAAACATTCACCTCTGACGCGTCCTCACTATACGGCATTTACACCGGAAGCGTTGAATCGGTAGCAGGCGTACCTATTGCAATTTGTTACGGTGTGGCAACCGCTTCTCTTCCTAAAATTTCCAAAGCAAAAGCCGAAGGGAATTTTAAAGAAGTTAAAGCGCTTATTAAAAAAGCAATTTCTCTGACGTTATTTTTGTCAACTTTAGCGGGGCTCGTTCTTTTTTTCTTTTCTTATCAAGTAACCGACCTATTATTTAAATCTTTTCCACAAGACAAAAAAATAATAACAGCAAAACTGCTTTCGCTTTCATTTTTTACCGTAGTAGGACTATCGCTCGTCCAAACGTTAAACGCTTGCCTTATTGCATACGGCAAACCTCTTACACCTTGCGCTTTTTTAAGTATTGGCGTAGCAATTAAGATTTTACTTCAACTTGTCTTGCTTAAAAACCCCGAAATAAACGTTTTCGGCGCATTATATTCGGACATTGTTTGTTATTTTGTTGCAGTTTTTCTCGATTTGTTGTATATTATATATACAATTTACCGTACAAGAGGGAAAATAAAGGTCTAAAATTTACTTTTCCTTACCTTGTAAACTTAAAAGAGGAAAAAATGAAAATAACGCTAATAGGACTAGGTGTAAAAGACGGCGACATATCGCTTGCAGGCTACCAATCGGCAACTTGCGGTAAAAAAGTATTTTTAAGGACTGCTCTATCCGTTTGCGGAAAGGCGGTTTTAGATAGAGGGATAAACGCTATCCCTCTTGATTTCGTTTACGAAAAATCCAAAAACTTTGATACTCTTTCAAGAAATCTCGCAAAAGAGGTATTATCCGCATCAAAAACTGAAGAAGTCGTTTACCTCGTTGACGGTGACGTTGTAGACGACGTTTCTTGCTCGATTATCATAAAGAAACATAAAGACGTAGAGATTATTCCTTGCGTTTCAAAAGCAAGTTATTTTGCAAGTAAAGTAGGTCTTTCAGGCGGATACCAATCGTCTTCCGCTTACGATATCGAAGGAAGAGAATTAACCCTTCCGTTAGTCGTATACGATATTGACAATTCGTTTATTGCAAGCAAGGTAAAACTTGCAATTTCAGACCGCTTTGGAGATGAAATCCCTTGCTATAAGTTCTTTAACGGCAATTTTAAGAAAATAAAAATTTACGAACTTGACTTTGAAACTGAGTTTGACTACTCATCCGCAATCGTAATTGACGCTCTTCCACTCATTGAAAAAACGAGATTTTCTTTAGACGATTTACATGAAATAGTAAAGGTTTTGCGTTCCGAAAACGGATGTCCTTGGGATAGGGCTCAAACAAAAGAAAGCATACGCCAAGACGTAATTGAAGAGGCGTACGAACTCGTTGACGCAATAAACCGCGAGGATGAGGCAGGCATGTGCGAAGAATCGGGCGACCTCATTTTGCAAGCGGTATTTTCAACAGTTTTCGCCGAAGAGAGAAAGTGTTTTACTCTTCGCGACGCGGTAAGCGGAATTTGTCAAAAACTCATAGAAAGGCACACTCACATTTTTGGAACTGATAAAGCGACTAACGCGGAAAACGCGCTTGAAATTTGGGATAAAAATAAGCAAAAAGAGAAAGGTTTTCAAACTGGTGGAGAATATCTTGAATCGGTACCTTTTAATTTGCCCGCTTTAATCCGCGCTCAAAAAGTAGGTTCTCGCGCCAAAAAATCAAATATGGATTTTAGTGATGCAAACGCAGTTTTTGAAAAGGTCTTAGAGGAATTAAACGAAGTAAAGGCTGAACTTACCGCTAATAATAAGGATACTCTCATTAGCGAGGTCGGCGACCTTTTATTTGCAATCGTTTCCCTCGCAAGACTTTCGGGTTTTTCGGCGGAAGAGGCTTTAACACTTTCAACCGACAAGTTTATTGAAAGGTTTAAAAAGACTGAAAATCTTATATTAAAAGACGGAAAGGATATGAAATCGCTTTCCGCTGAAGAAATTGACCAGTACTACAATGAATCTAAAAAGTATTAAAATCGGTAATATCGAAACTAAAAACAACCTGTTTTTAGCACCGTTAGCAGGATTTTCAAACTTTGCTATGCGAGATATTTGTATATCTTTCGGAGCGGGACTGACTTTCACCGAAATGGTCAGTTGTAAAGGTCTTCTCTACGACAACGAAAACACTAAGGACCTACTGTTTACGGGTGAAAACGAAAAAATAAAGTGCGTTCAAATCTTTGGCAACGACCCATCTATTATGAGAAAGGCGTTAGAGAGCGAGGCTATGTCCAAATTTGATATTGCCGATATAAATTTCGGTTGTCCTATGCCAAAAATTTATAACAACGGCGAAGGTAGCGCAATTCTAAGCAATCCAACTCATGCAAGAAAAATCGTAGAAGAATGTACGAAAAGCGGTAAAACGATAACTTGTAAAATGCGCACGGGATTAACTAAAGGCAACTTCGTTACCGAGGATTTTGCAAAGGCAGTTGCCGACGGCGGTGCGCAAATGATAACCGTACACGGCAGAACGAGAGATAAAATTTACGCAGGCGAGCCTGAATACGAACAAATTGCGAAGGCAAAAAATTCAGTTTCAATTCCCGTAATTGCAAACGGCGGAATTTTCACTAAAGAAGACGCCGAAAAGATGATTGATAAAACCGGCGCAGACGGAATAATGCTTGCAAGAGGAGCGTTAGAAAGACCGTGGCTGTTTGCCGAAATCCTTGGAAATCAAGTTTCAATTAACAAAAAAAGTCTAATTAACGAACATATAGACCGACTTTTAACTCATTACGACGACAAAACCGTCGCTATAACTTTTAGAAAACAATTATGCCTATATCTTAAAGGCGAGAGAAACTCAACGGAGTTTAAACAAAAACTTTTTACATATAAAGACACTGCGTCTATTAAAAACGCAATAGACGAATTTTTCTCTTAAAGCCTTACTGCCGTCACAAAGAGCGACTTATATTGCCAATCTTTAACACTCTTTAATAATTTTTAATATTATGAAAGAGGAGATTGTATTTTGAGAGTAAAAATAGACCTTGTAAACGATTTTCCTACTCAAGAAGTTTTAGACGGCGAATACGACTTGTTAATTAACGGTTTTAACTGTTGCGAAAAAGTAAAATACAGTAAAGAATTAAAGGGAGAAACGGCACGTCTTAAGCATTTGGCAAGTTTATCCCAAAAACATGAAAAAACTATCGTTTCAGCATTTGATACCGATAATTTTGGTATAATACGTCATTCAGCAGGGGTTTTTGACAACGGGAAACTGCTTGGTATAAGCGATATGACCGTTTCCTATGAAGACAGCGGTTATATGCCGGGAGGCGGAGGCAAACTCTACGACGTAAAATGCGGTAAAATTGCCGTTGCAGTCGGCGACGACATCTACTCTTTCGGGCTTTTTAAATCGTTTGCCGTATGCGGGGCTGAAATTACAGTTGCTATATGCAATCAAAAGAAAAAAGAAATAAATTCAATTTTAATACGCGCGTACTCTTATCTTTTAGGAGTGCCAACCGTATTAATTTTTGACGGCGGTGCATACCTATCTAACGTAAACGGAGATTTGACCGTCGCAACAAAAGATACGGATATTATTGAGATTGAACCGTATACCGAATTTATTTTAAAAACTTCTAAATTACGGCTAAAAAAGTAGGCTAAATGATAAAAAGTTAGCCTATAAGTTGATTATCTTACAAAAGGAAGAATTATTTTTATGTTTAATATCGTATTAGTTGAGCCTGAAATTCCTCAAAATACCGGCAATATTTCAAGAACGTGTGCCGCAACACATTCGGTTTTACACCTCGTAAGACCTTTGGGCTTTGAAATTTCAGATAGAACTTTAAAAAGGGCGGGGCTTGATTACTGGCAATATTTAGACGTTAGATATTACGACAGTTTTCAAGAACTTATGGACAAGTATTATAACGGAAACAACTTTTATTTTATGTCCACTAAGGGAAGTAAAATTTACTCCAACGCAAAATTTAAAGACGGCGATTTTTTAATTTTCGGCAAAGAATCGCACGGTCTTCCCGAACCGCTTTTAAAAGAGCATTACAACGAAACTTTGCGTATTCCTATGTGGCAAGATTTAAGGAGTTTAAACCTATCAAATTCGGTCGCTTTAACCCTTTACGAGGCGTTACGCCAAACCGATTTTGAAGGACTAAACCCCGAAGGTCACCTCACTGGAAGATTAGACTAATACCAAAAACTTAGGAGAAATATATGAATTACCATATTGGCACTATGCTGATTGATGAAAATTTTGACGGCGAGTGCGGATGTCCAATTTGCAGAATAAAAAAGCGCGTTGACCAACGCCTTACCGAACAGTACCTCGGCGAAGGCGTTATGGAAGACCATACGAGAGCCGAAGTAAACAAACTTGGGTTTTGCGCCCATCACTACTCTTTACTGTTTGCCTTTCGTTCTAAACTTGGCTTAGGATTGCAAGTTTCAACAAGACTAAACACGGTAAAAAAAGAAGTCGTTGAACCTAAAAATTTAAAATCCGCAAAAAAACAAGCCGAAAACATACTAAAATTGACCGATACTTGCGTCGTGTGTAAATATCTTGACGAGCACATGGTAAGATATTACAAGACGGTTGCCGAAGTATACTTAAGCGTTGCGACTTTTAAAAAAAGACTTTTAAACACTCAAACTTTTTGTCTTGAGCATTATGCAAAACTGCTTGAATATTCTGGATACGCAGGCTCTAAGCAAAAAGAATACGCCAAAGATTTATACACGGTTATGAACAAATCTCTATCCTCTCTAAAAGAGGGCGTTGACGAATTTTGCAATCATCACGACTATAGACAAGCATCCGTACAACTTCCACAAAACGCAAAAGACAGTTTAAAAAACGCCTCGGCAATTTTCTACGGAGAAGAAAATAAAATCTAAATTTTATAGTTGTAAAATAGCAACGTTAATAGTAGGATTTAAAAACAAAAACTCTTTTACAACAAAGAAAGACTAACGAAAATTTTCTTCGTTAGTCTTTTATGTTGCACTGAAAAACGTGCTATTTAATTACGTTACTATCGTATGCTATATTTATGAAACTTTTTCGTTAATACTCCCAATAAATTGAAATTTGTTTAGCATTTCTTTGTTAGTATGCTACTAATAGAATGATACATCATCACAAGCCCTGTGCTTAACAATGCGCCACCTATAATATCGGTAACCCAATGCACCCCTGAGATTAGTCTTCCTATTACCATAAATGAACTAAAGGCTATGATGACAATGATGACACACCTCCTAAGCACGGTATTTTTGATGCGCCCATTGAGTTGCATAGCTGTCGTCGGCATTACGCACATAACTAACATCGTTGTTGACGATGGATACGAGGCTTCAAGGTATTCGTTTATGAGTGTAGGTCTGTAATTGATTACCACCATCTCAAATAATATGTACACTGTCATTACAACAATATAAAACATACCGAGTATGATGATACTGTAATCCACCTTCCATAGACTTCTACGCTTAATTAGTTGCACAAGTCCAAAAAAAGCAAATCCTATCGCTACCGCTATTGGAACAAGTCCCAACCAATCGGTCACAGCGTAAAGAAACCAATTCACTCCCGTAATCTCGTGCACAAATCCGTTTAACGTCGCAAAGCCAACCGACGACCCTTTCGGTCCTATTGCTCGCACGTCAACAAAACACACAAGCACCGTCCACAACGCAAACGTTGCAAGTAATCCCGTTCCCAAAACTAACTTTTTCTTGTTTTTCTTTTCCATCATCCTGCACCTTTCTTTTTTGTATTGGCTTTCGCTTAAATACATTTTAACTGAATGCACGAAGATATACAAGAAACGAGCCGTCACAAGAGCGATACGTTTCGTATCATTGCCGTTTTATCAGCATTAAAACCTTAATTACCAAGAGTACAAACGCAAACACGGCGGCATATGGCTGTAAACTTATCATAAAGACCAATACAGTGCTCGCACCGATTATTAGCGAAAAAGGCGTTTTAATTTTTAACCAAGCATTTGATTGATAGTTTTGTAATGCGAGTGTCAAAATTCCCATTACAGTCATTAAACCGACAAAGACAAGGTATACTATTTTTAAGTAAGGCTGAATACCGTCAAGCATTATAAGCGACACGCTTTGAATACTTTCACCTGATTTTTCGCCAAAGAACGGTAGAAAAAGGAGTATTGCCATGCAAAAATCAAGCAATCCATATATCAAGTCACGAAAATGCTTTTCTTGCCGTTTGTTATCTTCTTCGGCTATCGTCAACATCTCATCAGTAGAAAGCAGTTCGTCAATTGTCACAGAAAAGAATTTCGCAATTGCTTTTAACGACTCTATGTTTGGATAGCCTCTACCTGCCTCCCATTTTGAAACGGCGGTTCGTGATACGTAAAGTTTTTCAGCAAGATCCTCTTGCGTAAGCCCCTTATGTTTTCTAAGTTCTTGAAGTTTTTCATTAAATTCCATCATTCATACCAACCTATAAACTCTTATTTAACAATTAATTTTTATGGCTATGTCACAGAAAATGGTTGATTTTAGCTGAAATTCATTTTCAGCGACTTGACGAGAAAAATACAAGAAAGACGAGCGTTTTGCGAAGGCGCATACCCTCTGCGGTCTGTAACTGAGCAAAAC
>SVIB01000048.1 GCA_015055505.1 Clostridiales bacterium | reverse complement strand
CTTAATAAAAAAAATAAAACAAGCCATATTGATAAGGCTCTTATATACATAAAAAATCATTATCATGAAGAAGATTTAACCCTTACCAAAGTTGCCAAAGAGATACATATTCACCCTAACTACCTTTGTTCATTGTTCAAAACGGTTATAGGAACATCTTTTAATGCATATCTAACACAAAAAAGAATTGACCAAGCAATTGTGCTAATTAGAAAAGGTATGACTTCCGTAGTTGAAATTGCCGATATGGTAGGAATCCCTGATGCATCCTACTTCACAAAAGTTTTTAAAAAAATAAACGTAACTACGCCAACTGAAGAAATTAGAAAGGTCCAAAAGGGAAAATATTAATATGTTTTTTATTAAATTTTAATGAATTTATTAATTTTTTACCCTATGTAAATTTCATAATTTTAATAACTTTATATAAATATAAAATAAATTTGTTTGCTCAAATTGCTTAAAAGGTACTATCTACCAAAAGAGATTCTTTTCCACCTAAAATACGATTTTTGTCTTTTGACTGTAAAGCGTGTGCTTGTATATATAATAAAATCCTTGCAAATTACAATAAATTTAACACAAAAAATTGCACAAACTGCTACTATCTTTTTACCACATAAGATTAGACTTACCCTCAGTTAACTATTTTTTAATTTTACTACTAAATATTGTGAGCATAAACATTTAAAACTTCCTTTTGTTTGCGATTTGCATAATCAAAGGCTATTAACGAACCACTTTTCTTTCCCCTACGCTCTTGAACAAAGAAAACACAATAATCACTATCGCCTATCATCAACTCATTTCTTTCAATATAAGACGCACGTCCGGCAGAATCTACTCTGTCGGACCTTTTTATTTCTTCATATTCCTGCACTTTAACGTCAATATGCGCAAATTTCCTTAGCCACTCTTCTTGATCTTTACCTTGCCCCACCAAACATCCACCTTCGTGCCTACACAAATAAGCAACTCTTACTATCTCGGGATATTTGCTTTGAAGGTCGGTAACAATATTATGGCAAAATGCGTCAAAATTACTTCTACTGCCAAACAAAAATCGTTTTACGCCCTTTTCTACTATAAGGTTTTCAATAATAGCATAAACCTTTTCTTCTATCTCTATCGTTGGCTCGAAATCTCTATGACCGAAAAAACTACACGCTTTCATATACCCCCTTAAAAACAAAAAGTCGCCTAACCCAAACAAAAATTTGAGTCAAGCGACAAATTTATTATTAAATTAAAAGATGCCGCCTCTTGCGAGAACGGCATCGTAGCATACCATTTTCGCAAAGTTTGCTACAACTTGTCCACAATTTGCCTCAAGGGATTTTGTAAACGCAAAAACGATATAACCACCAATGATTATATCCCCTAAAGCAAATCATATTCAATTGTGGAAGATTTTATACACCAATATAAAACCCAAGTTGTAGCATATTCATTATATTAAATTTTTATGTTTTTGTCAAGGGCTTAAATCAGTAAAATTTAGCGCAAATTATAGTTCACGAATTTGCATCCAAAATTGACCGTAAAATGCGTGATTTTTAAACCGCTTGACTGTATTAGCTGCGCTTGGTATATATACAAGTCGGCTCGCTATCGCTCGCCGAATACCAAGCGCAGCATACAAACTTAACTCGCTAAAAAAATAAACTCAAAGCCGTAGCGAAGGGCTTTAACGCTGAACCGCTTTTTAAAGCCCTTTTTATCGCTCGGCGTATTTTGGTCTAATTACTTTTTTTCATTTGTTTTAAAGCTTCCTTACTGTACTGCCCTACGATTTCGCCTTCCTTTATGCAAAGCATTTTTGGTGATAATACCATCTTTCCGTTGTCCACTCCGTATTCACATAGTATATCGCTATCTAGTACGTCGGTTATAAAATATGCCTTTACTCCTTTTGTGCAAACTATCCGTTCTCCAGACTTTTCCAAATATTTGGATATGTATGATACAGCCATATTCCTATCAAATTCATCAATTACGTCCCTAAATTCGTTTCTTCCAAACCTTTCCGCAAAATACTTACTCTGTTTTATTTTCTTTCTCTTTCGCTCCGAAAAACTATATCCGCTTATTTCTTCAATCTCGCCCGGCAGTTGTCCTTCGGGAATGTCAAACAACCCGTGAAAATGCCATCGCCCATTTCTTTCGCCCTGCTCCCAAACGCCCATATACTCCCAACCGTTCCTTTTATGAAAATTCCAAAAACAGTATTTTAGCCTTCTTCTAAATTCTTCCTCCGTCAACTTTTTACTGTCGTAAGTAAACGTACAAAAATAATTGAAATCTCTTGAGTTCGCTTTTCGGTAGTTCATTATACTTCTTACAACAGCATTTCTTCGCTTTCTTTCAAAATTTGAGTCTAAAAAAGTATTTAACTGCTTTTCGTCTTTAAAATATGCTCTCATCTTACTTGCTATTATTTCTCTTTTCTCGGCTTTTCGCTTTTCAAAATATTCTTTGTACAGTTCATCGAAATATTTCCTTATATCTATAGACCTCGTTTTCTTTTCGCTATTTTCATAACTTTTCTTTACTTCGTTTTCAATCTCTTTCACGTTATTTTCTTTGGTTTTTACTTCTTTGTCCTCAACGTCTTCGCTCTCTTTGTTATCACCTTCCGTTTTTAAGTCCTCAGCGCCGTTTTGGGCGGAATTTGAAGGCACTTCAATAATTCGCTCACGCCTTCTTCCTCTTCGCTTAAAAGGGCTTTTCTGTGGTTTAATTCCAACGTTGTGATAACTCTCTCGATACACTTTTACGTTTTGGTAACTCATACTCTCCTTTTATAAAGGTAACGACCTTTGGATTTGACAATTAGTCAGAGTCGTCACCGTATAAGGAGCGAATGAAGTAACTGTTTTGCTTTTTGAGTTCTTCTACCGTTGCTCGTTCCGTTTGATAAGTTACGTAGTCATTAAGTCCAACCTTTGTTTTTCTTGCCAAGTCGTTAAAGTAATCGCTAAAACAATCGGTTGCAAACCTACGACTGTAAATTTTATGATTTGCTAAAAAGTATTTCTTTTTCTCAACTTTTCCGTCGCCACTTCCTCGCTCCTTTTCTAAAGTTGATACACTATAGCCGTACCTATTTACGATTTTTATATGCCTGTGATACAAAAACGCCGTTATCGTCTTAAACACGTGAATTAGCAAAGTATTATCGCCACGAAGGTGTCTTAACCTATAATATAGGGCTATAAGTCGATTAAACAGCGTTTCAGTTATCATTTCTTCTATCGTATAAAACGGCAATGCAAGCCTTGGCTCGCTAGATTTTACGATATGTATTACGTCGCAAAGGTCGCGCGCATCTGCTCCCCAACTCTCTGGGCGTTGCTCGTCGGTAAAAACTTTTATAAACGGAAAATTATCCACCGTTGCGGAGTGTCTACACATCTTGAGCCATCCGTTAAACAAATCGTTTTTCTGGTTCGTTTCAGTCGTTCCTTTCTTTACTTCCTTAAGTTCGAGATTATTTCCACGCTCTTTTCCTACTTCGGTTATCGCTATTATGCCGAATTCAAAACTGCCTATATTCAGATTATCCTCAATTACTTTCTTGCCTAGCCTTAACACGTCAAAGTCTAATATATGAGCAAATCTTTCCTTTGCTTTTGGGGTTTCAGGAAAGAAATCAAACTCCCATTTGGGGAAATTACCCCTATCTATAAGTTGATTATCCGTCCTTATTGAGTAATTTGATACGATTAGACTACACTCTATAACGTATATAAAATACAATTGCGCATAAGTTTCTAAAACGTCAAAAACCGTTTCCACCTTTAGTCCGTCGTAATAGTTAAAACCGTACCTGTAAAAATCATAACCGTACAGTTCGTCGCTTGTGTCGGGAGATAAATTAAAACTATTTTCCTTTCTTCTAACCCAGTCTTTTATAGTCGCTAGGTTATACACCGTTTTATCTCTCATACGGGCTTTTAGTTCCAATTCAAACTCTATCCAAGGAAAGTACGGAAATTTCATATCTTGCTTTTGCAGTCTTTCAAATGCTCTTTGCTTTAGCATCACTTCCTCGGATAGCACCATATCAGTTATCATAGTAGTTTTGCGTTTACCCATCGAGCCTACCGTCATTGAAACGATAGGCAGTTCGTTTATAAACCCGCAGTTCCTACTCTCCATGTGATACAATCTTGAATAGGCTATACCCTTTCGCCACTCGTTAAACTTTTTTACGACGTAAATAATGATAAACACTATCGGTATTTTAGTAATTACGACCTTTAAATCTATGACTAGTTTTACAACCTGCTTATAGATATTAAATAAGTCGAATGAAAGGGCGAAATAGAAGTAATACGCAAAGACCGCTACGCCTATGCTGATTATATTAAAGTTGAATAACCATATAACAGTCCACGCCTTTTTTATGTAACTATTCTCGGCTAAAAACACTTTAAAATCTATCAAAAACCCCTTTATAGGTTGATAAACAACACTTGCAAGCCATTTAAAAACTTTGAGAGGTCTAGTGTCCTCATTATGATTTTGGTTAGGAATAAAGTACAAACGGCGAACTAAAATCACCACTCCGACGACTATCGGAGCAAGGATAGCAACAACGCCCGTTACTTTAAACATAAACTCCATTACAACTCCCCAATAGCCCGAAAAGTTATGACTTGTAAATATAAGTTTGAAATAGATTAAAGTGTCTTTTTGAAAGCCCGTGGGGGTTTCCGCCATACCGACGTTTTCCCCCGTGAGCCTTAAAATTGTTGAATAATCGTTTACCGTTATAGGTAGTTTAGACGGAATTTGAAAGAGCCCGCAAAAGTAATAACAAAAACTCATTACTAAATCGTAGAGAGTTTCGGCTAGTCTTGCGTATGAAAGGAAAAATACTGACGCGCCTAAAATAAGGAAAGTTGCCGTTATTACGTAAGCCGTTATCCAATATCTTCTCATCCCCCGCCACTCCTTATTAAAAACTCTTTTTCCTGAACGTCGTAAATGGTCTTTTGGTCTATTACCCTAAAGTGGAACGACTGCTTGTCCGTTTTTACCGTAAGAGTCGTTTTTTCGTAACTTTCAAACTCGCAAATATACGTTTCGTTTTCGGTAAAATACCAAATACTCGTGTCTGTAAATGCTAAAATAGTGTCGTTTTTCGACTTATAGGCTGACTTTTGGAGCGTTTCATAAGGAACTGGCTCTCCGTTTAGTCTACTGCACGTATAACAAAAATAACAAACTGCAAAAACGGTTAAAAGTAGCATTGCGACAGCAAATAATCTACGTAAAATCTTTCTCATTGTCTTTCTCCTTCCTGTTTCGTTTTATAATTCCGCTAGCAATCTTTATTACAACAAACACCGCTAAAAGCACTAAAACTACAGACATAAACTTTCCAAATTTCGTATCTTCAACGTTTTCTATAGGAGCGAATGGATCTATAGGTTTTATAATCTCTTGAGGTGGGGTTGGCGAAGGTATTACGTCGATAGGATCTGCCACCACCGGTATTACCGTGTCATTCAGTCCCGAAGTAAACGTAATGTCTATGATATCAAAATCTAAGTTTACCTTTTCGTAAAAGATATACGAATCGTTTTTTGGGTAATCCCAACGGTTAATTCCTAAAATAGGTTTATATTCTAATGTCGTTGCCTTTTGCGAAACGTAATCGCTAACCTGATATCGAAATAGATAAATTGTGTTTTCGCCACTGTTAGCATTGAAATATTCCACGAATTGATTGTAATCACCTTTAGAAATAAACAACCTTTCGCAAACCTCTTCTACCGTTCCGTTTAAATCGCTTTTCTTAACTGGATAAATAGCCTTTATTCCGTCAAAAGTGTTTGTTTGAATAAGAGTTCCCGTGAAAAACAGCCGCCAAAAATTAAGGTCTATTTGAAGTGACGATAGCGAATACTTATCTTCAGAGTCAATAACGATATCCGTATATTTAGTATCTACGCTTTGAAATATATCCTTACTGTACTTACCGCAAATAAGATTCCCGCCTATGATATTCGCGCTTTTTCTCATTTCAGTCTGTAGCCTTTCCGACGGCAGCGTATATTCCCAAGTATCTGTTCCCGAACCGTTATAAATTAGCATATACAAAGTGTCTATTTGCTCCTTATACGGAGCCTCAAACCCGTCTATAGGTCGATTATACGCAAAACTTCCCTGTTCTCTATGAGCAGTTATTAGGTGATAATCTCCTACGATACAGTAATCAAAAGCCTTATCCAAAGAGCCTATATACTGTCCTAAAAACGGATAAAATTCATTGTAAACTTCCAAGTTGCTAGTTATAATAGTCGGCTTTAAAACGGCGTCTAACCACGTTGCGTGAATTTTAGACATCTTTCCATATTTATTGAGAACGCTATTAGGAACTGCAAAATATACGCTATGCAAACTTTCTTGCGTATAGTTATCTAATGCCTGCAAACCCTTTACCCCGTCAGGTCTAAATACCGTCGGATGTACGTCTAAATTTAAGGTTTCAATAGATTGACTCTTAAACTTTAAAGTATTAGTTCCCGATTGATTGCCTTCGGGGGCTAGACCGCTATACTTATAACGCTTCGCTACGGGATATTCGATGGTGTTTACTGCGCCTTCGTGTATAAGTTCTATTCCGCTTACGTTATAAGTTCGCTCTTCTTCGCTAATTGATTTTAAAATCTTATCTCTTTGCGATTGCGTTAAACTTACTGCAAACTTATAAAACATACGCTCGTAGCCCTTTTCAGTGCTAAAATCTATAAACCGTAACGGATATTTGTCGTATCTGCTTTCATAACCAAAGTTTATTGAAATCTTATTTGACGTACTGTCTACTACAAAGTTTCGTTTTTGTGGGTTGTATACGTAGACGTACAGTTCGTAACTTGTGCTTGTTTTTGAGTAGTAATACTCTAAAAAGGTTATAACTTGCGTCTTTTTCGTATTAGTAAAAGTATAATCTTTAAGTTCAAACGGTTCTCCGTCTATTACCGAGTTTTCCAAATCGCTTACGACGGAAGAAGTTTCAAACGGATTTACTTCTACTCCTGCCCTAACGATAAAGGTAGCAGGAGAATTTCCTGCTACCCAAACAGTTAATGCTATTACGAAGGACAGCAAGACTATGTTTATTCGTCTAGTTACCTTTCTCATAGCATACCTCCTTATTCTACGGTTATTTCAAGGGGAAGACTCTTTCCTACTATGTAAACGTTAACAGTCGCAGAGCCTTTACCTACCTATTAACAACATCCGAT
>SVIB01000047.1 GCA_015055505.1 Clostridiales bacterium | reverse complement strand
AGGATTGTTTTCTACGAAAGCGTATATACTTGCTACCGTATTGCTCGTCGTCCAGTTAAAAGTCCACCACTTATCGTTAGCATTTCCCGACATATAGTAGTCGAAAGTTACCGTCACTCCGCCTGCGTACTTGCTTGCGGTTATAAACGTAGGTTTATCCGCTTCGGAAGATAACTTATCCATATTTATCTTCGCACCGTATTCGCCTTTATATTCCGGCTCTACAGGAATTTCGGGTTCTTCATCTCCCCCAATTTCGATTTTGCCAGCCATTTTTTCGATTTTTACGATTTCTTCGGCAGAATGGTTAGCGTTACCTGCAAAATTGAAGATATATTCTTCTCCTTCAAAATCTTCGGTTATTTCATAAGACTCTTCTTCGTCTTCATAGGTAATCTTGAAGTTATCTACGCTAAAGGTATAATATACAAGTTCATCTCCGGCTTTTTTGTTATTCCATTCGCCCTTTGCTACTGTCAAATAAATATAGTAAGACGAGCCGTCTTCCGGAATTTGAGTCGTTACGGTATTCCATTGACCTGCTTTAATATTACCTCTAAGGTTTGTTCCGTTTCCGTTTACCCAATCGTATAAACCAACGCCCATATCAGGTCTTTGAGACCATCCAAGTACCAACCAATAGTCGCTCTTTATTTCTTCATATTCTGCCGGAACAAAAACGTCGAAAGAAACAATGCTTCCACTATAGAAAGATTGATTGCTCATAAAACTCATTACAAAAGAGCCGTCCGAGCCGTTTGCTTCGTTTATAAAATCCGGCGTTACGGTTGCAACGGTATTTGTCTCCGTAATATCTACGTTACCGTTACCCTCTCCGTCTTGTCCGTAATCTCCTCCCGTAACGCTTCCGAGAATAGTTTGCAAATCCTCTCTTAACGAGGTTGTAAGAGAGTCGCCGATAAGCGCCTTTTGGGCAATATATTTAACGTTTCTTACGTTATTTTCGCTATATGCCGAATATACGGTTTCTCCACCCTTCGTTGCGTACGCGATACCTGCGTAATCGGTAGTAAGTTTATCGCTTAAAACGGGGTAAAATCCTTTGATTTGATAGCCGTTTTCAACCTCGTAAGGAGTACATACCACGTTTTTGTAGTCTGCACCTACACCGTCGAGTTGAGCAATAAAATTAGAGGTTATTTGATTACTTTTTAATATAGTGTTCTCTACGAAAATCATTCCGTAGGTTGCATCTGCATCATAATTAGATACGTTTGCGTAATAAACGAGTCCGGGGTTTTCAACGTCAATTCTAACGCTTGCACCGTTTATCATGCTTACGCCAGTTTGTTGAGCGCCGTCAGCTTTCGCTATTGGCGAAAACCAAAATCCCAACACGAATGATAACGCCATTATTATACCGCAAAGCGATAATAATAAGCTTTTATTCTTCGTTCTCATATTTATCTCCTTATATATTCGTACGGTCTTTCTTTTGATTGGCTATATCAAACGTTTGACCGATAACCAAACGCCGTTACTTGATATAGCCAACAAAACTATCTTATTCTAACCACTCTGAAACCCATTGCTCCCAGTTTTCACTTACGTAATCGTAATCGCTTTCCATAATTTTTTCAACCCCATATTGCGCTGGGTTAAGGAGCATTTTCTTGGTGTAATAGTCTCCTTGAGGATAACATCCTACAACACCGTTTATTCCCAAAATACTTGACGAAATAGGTGCGTAAAGATAACAATCGTGAGCCATTTTAAGAATTGATTTACCAAATGCGCTTATGTCTTTATAATATTCGTCTTCTGGGTCAAGGTTATAGTTTACCGGTCTTGGAGCGTTTGAATATTTAGTATAAAGTTCACTTGCTTCGTCCGAGTTAATAAATTTAAGGAAATCTTTAGCGTCGTCTACGTTAGTCGCATCAGTAGGAATAAAGTAATATGCGCCGAAATCTGCGTTAATAATTTGCTTACCGTCTTCGGTATTGTATCCTTCTGCAAACAATTTATTGTTGTTTTCGTCACTGATATAAGGAAGAGGGAACATACCGAGTTCGAGGTCTGCATACTTTTCATCTCTCATTACGGTTGCCATTTCGTTTTCAAACCAAGCGCCGTTAAGCATCATAGCGGCGTTACCGTCTATAATATGTCCTTGCGCGGTGTGGTGATCGATTTCCATACTTCCGTCTAAAGCGTATCCGCCTTCAGATATATCTTTAAAGAATTTCAAAAGGTTGTTGTGCGCCTGTATTTTTGCTTGAGTAACGGGACTGTTTACAGCAAAAACTTCAGGGCTTCCAAATTCATAGAATTCGTCAAGATTATCTAAACCTGAATAAGTACACATCCAGTTATCAACTGCAAAATAAAGGTAGCCGTCCGCCGCCGAACCGCAGTAGGTAATAGGAGCAACTTCGCCGTCAGTTTCACTTATGATTTGTTTACATAAATCTTCAAGTTCTTTGGTGGTAGTCGGTACTGTCCATCCGTTTTCTTCAAATAACGAAGAGTTGTAAACGAAACCGTTGATAGAAGTATATTCGGGAACGAACCATTGTTTTCCAAAAAGAGTGCCCGCTTCGATTGCCTGAGAAGAAAGGTTAGATTTTACGGTAGTACCCGCTTCTTTATATCCTTCTTCAAAAGAAGAACCGAGTAAAGCGGAAATATCCATAATCTTTCCTTCACCAACGAACTGTCTAAGTTTATCTATATCTCTTACACAGTAAAGGTCTGCAACGTTTGTACCGTTATTGATTTGAAGGTCTACGTTAGTGTTGATATACGGGTCCGCATCAAGTTTAATTAAAACGTCAGGATTCTTTTCCATGTACGCTTTTGCGAGTTCCTCATACGGAGTCATACCGAAACCTGCTTTTAAGAACGAGAAATTTAAAACTCTCTTTCCGTCAACTATTTCTACATCTCCACCGTTTCCGCCGTTACCGCCGTTTCCGGTTCCGCTACCGGTCGTACAACCGATAGTTACACATGCTAATAAAGTTGCAACACCTGCGCTTAATATCTTTTTAAATTTATTCATAATTTCTCTCCTTATTTTTTAATAAATACCTGTTTCTGCGTAAAATACCGCAACTAAAGTAACGTTTGATTCAAGTTCATACACACCCGACGTAAATACGGTATCAGTATCCTTAATAACCCAACATTTAAACGTTTTCTTTCCCTCGGGTAAAGTGGGAAGGGTTATTTGTTCGCCTTTTTTAACCGAAATCGAAGTAGGAGCAACGTATCCGTCTTCTTCAACGATAAAACTTACGGTATACGTCTTAGAATTCACACTTCCTCCGCCCGACTCTCCACTTTCGGTACTTTGACTGTCCGATTCTTGACTTTCGAAACTTTCTGAAGTGCCAGTACTTTCTTTTTGTCCGCCACCCTCTACTTTTTCACATGCAAGCAAACTAAATGCAACGGTAAAGCAAAGAACGAAAGAAAGCAAAAACACTAATAATTTTTTCATCCTTTTTCTCCTTTTATCCGTTACAACGGGTTTATCCGTTGTAACGGGTTTTAAAAATTTTTCTTTTAGATTTGAAGTAGCGACGCCACGTAATTTTGCGAAGTATATAAAACTTTGTAATATCAACTGCAAACTGTGACAGAGCCTACCTTGGGCGACGTCACAGGCTTCGGTTGATTAATGAAAAGATTTAGATACGAGCAAGACAAAATTTTTGAACGGATAAAACAAGAAGGTTACCTTTATGGTAATTGGAATTGTTTTATCCCGAAAAAATGTAGTATTGCAAAACATATAAAACCTTGTAACGTCAATCTCAAACTGTGACAGAGCCTACCTTGGGCGACGTCACAGGCTTCGGTTGATTAATGAAAAGATTTAGATACGAGCAAGACAAAATTTTTGAACGGATAAAACAAGGAGGTTACCTTTTTGGTAATTGGAATTGTTTTATCCCGAAAAAATGTAGTATTGCGAAGTATATAAAACTTTGTAATATCAACTGCAAACTGTGACAGAGCCTACTTTAACGGAATTATAAATCTTCCTTCACCGGGATAAAGTTTAAAGGTGTAAGTTCCGTCTTTACCGAGTGGAACGACTACTTTTTGTCCAAGTCGGTACATTAAAAGCGCCTTTGTATTTTTAAATTGAATGGTAACTTCGTTATCCTTTTCAAAATACGGATCGGTAAAGTTTACAAGCATAAACGCATCGTTTCCGTCCTTATCTTTCATATAAGTCATAAGAGCGTCTTCTGTTGAAGTAAATTTGCCAATTCTTGGGTGGGACGTCGATGCGTAACGCAAATATTTAAAGTTTGCATTATCGATCATCGGGTTTGCGTTATTATAAAGCGTTCCTTCCCAATCGAAGTTAAGATAAGCGTCAGCAAACGCCTTTACCTCGTTATTTACGGTTTTAGCGCAATCGTAACCCCAAGTGTATTCTCCAGTCATATAACTGAGAAGTCCCCAATCGCTATCCGCATCGTGCATCTTTTCATCTATATATTTGTAATAGATAATTTCTTTTGAGCCGAACGCTAAAGCGCTGTAAATTTGAATTCTAAAGTCGCCGATATTAGACATACTTCTAAGTCCTGTAAAATCACCTACAGATTGCATAAACGTACGGAGTTCAACAGGCGTTTGGCTATCTCTCGTCTCTTTACACTTAGTAGCCATAAGTTCTAAGTTGTATAAGTACGAAGTCTTCATATAACTTCCTTCGTATTGCTCTTTTACGAAAGGATAATAGTCATAAGAAACGTATCCTACCATAGGAGCAATCAATTCAAAGTAACGGTCGATATACTCTTCGTACGTTACGTAGCCCGACGAAGAAAGTCCTCCGCTTGAAACGTAGGCGGGATAGAGGTTTATCATAGGCTCTGCATCTATACCCTTTTCCTCTCTTACGTACTTATTATAGAATTCAACTTGCCAAGCAATTTGTTCAAGTTCTTGAATCGTGGGTTCGTCAGCAGCGAAATTTCCGCCGTATGCAGGCGAATATATATACGGATTTTCCTCAGAGAACATATCTTTAATTACTCTTTCGTAAACTTCTCTCGTTTTGGGAAGTCCAAACGTTTGATGAAGTTCTTTATATAATCCGTAAAAAGTCCAGTCTCTAACGTAATATTTAACGTCAAATTTTTCTGCTTCCGCTAAAGAACGCATTGCCGGTTTTTTAGCCGCCTCGCTTCTGTTTTTTATCCACTGATAGGGGTCGCTGTCCCTTTTTCCGCCATTGCCTTCGTAAAGGGCTAATACCTTGTTAAATCCAGCCTCGGCGAGTTTTTGATAATGATATTCGTTTATGGTGTCCACGCTACCCGCATAATTTGCCGTCGTAGGTCCTGCGTACGCCGTAATATCAAGGGTTTGGTCAGTCGTATAAGTAGGAATATTTATCTTTGAAATATCGTACTTACCGTTTACGAGCGCGCCGTTGATATCAGCCGATTTTTGACAGGAAACGCCAACCGAAAAGGTCAATAATCCTGCTAAAGCAAGAGATAATAATTTCTTCATATTCTCTCCTTATCTTTTACGTCTAATAAATGCTACTGCAACTCCTAATACTGGAAGAGCGAATAAACCGCCCATCATAGAAGAACCGCAACCTTTTACGTCTTCTCCGCCTGCCGTCATTATTACGGTTGCTCCGTTTACTTTTGCAGTTGTATTGGTATTAGCGCCAAAACCGTTAAGAACGAGTTCGTCGTTCCAGTTTACGTCAACGTGACCTTTGTCGTAAATAACTTCGGTCTTAATTTCGGTAATAGTTTCCGGCGCTTCGTTGTCTGCTACTTCATAGATTGCAGAAGTATTAGACATTGAGAAGTTATCCAACTTCACGTAAGTATAACCGGTACAGCAAAGAACTTGATATCCCGAAGGATTAATTCCTTTAACTTCATAGTAAAGCGTATACGCACTTTCACTCGCTTTCTTTAAATAAAGTTTTAAGGTTTCAGTTTCTGCTTCGGATACCCAACGAACGCATACTGCGTCACTTTGTTTAACGTCGTACTCTTGAACAGTTACGCCGTCGTATTGAATCGACTTAAAAAGACTTGCGGGAATATCCCTGTGTTTAGTAATAGAAACCTTAGTCTTATCAAGCGTAGAATTTGCAGAAGTGTAAAGATTAAAAGCCGAAGTGGTTGCCGTAGGAGTAATGGTAAAGTATAACATTGCGTTATTACCGTAGTTGGTAAAGTTTTTAGAACTTCTTCCTATATCAAGACCAAACCATCTTTCAGGTGCTGTTCTTTCTCTTTCTTCCATAGCGTCCGTACCAACGTAAATATTACAAAGTTGATAGTCCATTATGAAACTGTCGTATTGATGAGCCGAACCGAAATAGGAATCGTCTACGCAACCTTCAAAAACAAGTTTTCCGTTTTCCGCTTTTATAACGCCAGCTCCGCCGTTTGTAACGTGGAAATCTTTATGACCTGCGTTACCGAAGAAATTGTTAGAGAAATTGTGAGTTACAGACTTAGTTACAGGAACAAAATAAGTCGTATTTCTTAAAATAACGTTATCAACTTGAACGGTAGATTGATTATCCTTGACAGCCATAAATCCAACGTGACCGATATAGGTATCCGCTTCAACTATCTCGTCAAGTTTATAACCGTTTTCATAAACCTCAACAACACCAGTCTTAGTTACTGCAATACGGATTTCCGCGCCCTTTTTAGAGGTTACCTGAGTAAGAAGATGTACATCCTTTTGCTCTTCGGCTATTTCGCCGTTTGCGTATTTAATAACGCTTGCCGAATTTTCACCTATTACGTAAGCGTAACCGTTTTCTCTCGGGTCTGCCGACGTTGAAGGAACACCGAAAACAAAAGCAATTTCGTCGGTAGAACCTTTAGCCATTTTTACGTTAAAAGTAATGTCGAGAACGATTACCGTTTCCGCAATACTCGTTTCTTCTTGAATAGGCGTAGTAGAAATAACTCTATCTCCTGCCTTTGTCGCAGTAAATTCAAGTTTGCTATCGTCTAAAACTTTAAACGAATAACCCATCGCTTTACCGTAAGAAACGATATCTTCACTTCTTTCAACTGAAGTATAGTTTTCAATTACGGTCTTATCGCCTTTAATTTCGATATCGTCAATCATAACGCCGTTACCGCGACCTTCGCTACCGAAAAGAATATAAGCGTCCTTATAAGACTGCTCCGCCGTGGGTTCACCGTAGAATCCGTCAAACGTAGCATTTGGCGTATCGGGGAAATTAACAGTTCCGTCTTCATTTCTTGGAGCAACGTAAACGTCGATTTGTGTTTGAGAAGCGGGAACTAATTTAAAACTAATCCAAGCGTCGCTATAATCTCCGTTTGGGAAAAGACCTGCAAAACTAACGTTTCGATTGGTTTTTCTGCTTTGAATATTATGGTCGTTAATAAGAATCGTTCCGTCGTATACGTTTGAACCGGTAGCGCCTACCAAGTTAGGAACGAAACTTACCATTATCCATTTGCCAGCGGACGTCGACGGAAATCTAAGCGAAAAACTTACATACTCGATATTGGTTATTTTATCTTTAGTACCAAGTTG
>SVIB01000011.1 GCA_015055505.1 Clostridiales bacterium | reverse complement strand
TATACAATCAACGCTATTTTCATATTTTCTCCTATAAAAAAGCCACTCTCTAAGTAGTGGCTTATATATTATGCGGTTTCGCGTTGATTGTATACGGTGTGAATAGTATAAACCATATACGCGCAGTTATAAATCATTGGTTGATAGCCTTTAACCATAAAGTGTTTAGTTTTTAAGTCCACGTTCTTTCTTGCCGTTTCGTAGTATGCGGTAAGGAAAGTTTGTCCGTATTCTCCCGTTGTTTGGAAAGATACGCCTAAAACGTCGAATTCAACGTCAAATCTCACTCCGTTTAAACTACAGTTATTAACCGTCATTGGGAAAATCGGGGATTGACTTGCGCTTTCGCTTGATGGAGTAGACGTATTTAAGTCGACTGCCTTGCCGACGACTTGTTTGAGCGAGCCCGTTACGTTTTCTATTGATTTAAAAGTATACGAAAGAGAAGAGTCGTACTTAAAAGTTCTAAAAATAAGAGGAATTATTTCGTTGTCGATATATCCTTTTTCTTTTTTATTGTATTTTTTTACCGTAACAGGTTTAGAAAGCGTTGAAAAATACTCCTTGCTTATAGGGTCGTCAGTAGTTAAAGTTACCGTTGCGTTTTTTTCTCCATACTCAATAACCGACTTATAGGCGACCTTTTTGAAATCTTTTTCGCTACTTGGAGAAGAATAAACGGGGAAAATGTTAGACGCTTCTTTGGTTGATGAGATTACCTTAAACTTGTTTTCAAAATCTTTAAAAACAGTTTTTGTTACCGTCGTATCGTTTTCTACTTTATAAGATTTTTCCCCATTTGCGCCGTAATAATACGTTCCGTTTACGGTAAGTGAAGTTTGGTATACGTAATTGCCGTTTTCGGTGTAAAGTTCGGTGTAATAGGAAGATTTTGCCGAATCAATTTCAAACTTTATATTCCCAGATTTGATAAGAGCGGGAGCGTAATTAGTTTCGGTTTCAGTCTTAACCTCGTATTCAATTTTTTCGTAAAATCCGTCGGGCGCCGTCTTATTTGAATAGTTTTCAAGCCAATAACTGCCTGCAAAGGCGCTTGTTTGAACGCTTGCGCATCCCGTAAGACAAACGGTTAAAAGTCCTGCTAAAAATATAGATAATTTTTTCATTAAAAACTCCGTCAAAATTTGTTGTTTTAAATAATTATATCATATTAATAGAGAAAAGTAAAAACAATTTTAAAAAAGTTTTTATTTTTTCACACGATATTTGTTTTATTGTGATATAATGGTGTTACTATATTATTGACGGAGAAGTTTATGGCAGTATTTTATACCGATACCTATTTCGACTGTATTGACGCAGTTACCGAAAAAGCGTCGAAAATAGGGGTAGGATTACGCACTAAAACTATAATTTTTTGTGAGGATAAACTGACTTTATCCCTTGAAAAAGCCCTCGTTTCAAAAACAGGGGGCGGTTTTGGCTGTGAAGTTCTTTCTTTCGGTAGATATATAACGAGAAATATGCAAAACAGAAAAACCCTCACCAAAGAGGGGGCTTCTATGGCTGTTAAAAAAATACTGTCTAACTGCCTCGGCAGTTTAAAAACTCTTTCTTCGCTTGGCTCGTCGCCTGCCCTTGCGACTAAAACCGCCGAACTTATCGCGCAGTTAAAGTCTGCGAAAGTTACTCCGCAAAACCTTTTCGACTGTATTGACGGGTGTCCTAAAAACGTAGGCGCAAAAATCCACGATATAGCCCTTATTTTCCAAAAATACGAGGAGTTTTTGTCTGAAAAGGGCTTAACCGACAGCAATAACGCCTTAGAGGATATGATTACCCTCTTAAATAGCGACCAAAACCTCGCGTCCACTAACGTACTTATTGCGGGATATTCTTCGGTAACAAAGCAAAGTTGCGAAGTTATGAAAACCCTTCTTAAAAAGGCAAAGTCTTGTGATTTTTACGCCGTTTCGGGGGAAAACTTAGACCTTTACACAGGCGAATTTTTAAACTTTGCCGTTAAACTTACGGGAGAAGAACCTATATATATTCCCTCTTCAAAAGAAAAAGAGGCGGACCTTATTTTAAACAGACTTTTTAAAGCCGAAGATTTTGAAAAAGTGGGGCTATATAGCGATAAACTGCAATTTTTCGAGGCAAACACACCTGCTGAAGAGGTGGAATACTTGGCTCGTTTCATTAAAAAATCAGTAGTGGAAAAAGGGGTTAAGTTTACCGATATCGCAGTAGGCGTTGGCAATCTTTTGGACTACGAGTTGCTTTTAGAACGCAAATTTTTAGACTACGGAATTCCCTTTTTTACGGATTCTAAAAGGACTCTTTCTTCGCACCCCCTTTCTAATCTCGTCTTTTCGGCAATAAAATGCGCTATTAAAAAATCAGGAATGGACGACGTCAAAAGAGTTATTACGAACTCGCTTTTCATTTTGGAAAAAGATATTGCGGATAAGATGATTCGTTATATTACCGAAAATTCGGTCACTCCGTCCTCGTTTTTGAGCGAAACACCTGAATTTGAAGGGGTAGATAATCTAATTATATCCTCAAAATGGTCGTTTTTGGCATCTTTTATCTCTTCTTTTCCTAAAAAAGCAACGGCAAAGGAATTTACCGTAGCAATAGAAAAGTTTTTATCCGGCTCGGGAATCTCGCTTGAAAATTCCTCGAACGGCTTTGTAAGCGACCTTGCCGAAAGACTTTCTCTATTGGGCGAAGAGGAACAACGCTCCTTTTTAGAGGGCGGAATAGTAAAATTTGGCGAAGTTTTAAATGAAATTTCAAGCATTTTAGGAGAAGAAATACTGACCGCTGACGAGTTTTTCAAACTTTTACGTTCAGGCACCGAGGCGTGTGAAATTTCTTTAATACCCGAATATTACGACTGCGTTTATATAGGCGAAATTAAAAATTGCAGATACAAAAAATACGATTATTTATATATTATAGGTCTTTCGGGGGATATTCCGCCGGTAAAAGCGGATACCGCCCTGCTTATTGACAGTGAAATTTCAAAACTTGAAAGCCTTTCGCTTTCCATCGAGCCAAAAATTAGAGTAGTTAATCGGCGTGAAAAAGAGGCGACTGCTATTGCTCTTTGTTCGTTTGAGAAAAACTTGTATCTTTCGTACAGTTTACTCTCTCCGCAAGGCACACCTATTGCAAAAAGCGATATTATAGACTATCTTTTGAATGCTTTTAGCGGAGAAAATGAGTCGGCAAAGGTGTTGACCGCCGAAAAAATAGCGAATAATTACGAAGAATACGGCGATTTTCCCTATCTTTCAATCCGTCCCACCCTTTTAGCCCTTGCCGACGAAGTTGCAAAGAGTAAAAATACGGGCGAAAAGTCTTTCCGTTCGGCAAGTTATAACGCTCTAAGCGTATTTGAGGACGGGAAATATCTTCCCGTGGCTGAAAAACTAATTCAAAAGGCGAGCGGAGACGAGATTTTTTACTTAAATCTTCCGTACAACAACTATTTTAAGGACGGCAGAGTGTCGGCGTCTACCATTGAAACCTATTACTCCTGCCCGTATAAATGCTTTTTAAAGTACGGCGTAGGAATTAACGATTCGGCAACTGCGGACATTCAAACGAGGGACGTAGGTAACGTAATGCACGACCTCGCCGAGCAGTTTATCCCCTTTATCGACCAACTTAAAACGGAAGAGGAAGTAACCGAAAAAGCCGAGCAAATTTTCGACCTTATTTTCCAAAAGGACGATTATAAAAGGTTTTTAAAACGCCCCGATTACGTCTACTCGGCAAAACTTCTAAAAAGAGAGGGAGTTAAACTGTGTTTAGGGCTTTTTAACGAGTTCAAAAACTCCGATTTTCGACCTATAGGCGCAGAAACGTGGTTTGCGGACTGGTCTGACGGGCCTTATAAATCTTATAAATTACCCACTAAAAAAGGCAACTTTAAACTGTTTGGAAAGGTCGATAGAATAGACAAATACAAAAATTACGTTCGCATAATCGACTACAAAACGGGCAAAGCCGAGAACAAAATAAAGGACGAAAATTTCTACACGGGACAAAACGTGCAGTTGTATCTTTATATGAATGCTTTTGCAATAAACGGCGATAAACCCTCGGGCGCGTATTATTATTCGGTAAACGACAATTTCCATAAAGAGGGTGAAAATCCCGTCACTATGCACGGTAATACTTTAAACGAAAGAGAAGTTTTACTTGCGACGGATAAAAATTTTGAAAAAGATAAAAAATCTACGGTTATAAAAGCCAAAATTAAAAGCACTGCCGTAAAAGGAGAATTCGTCGACGGTAGCGTTGCTGACGAAAATAAATTGACGGGATATATGAATTACGCAAAAAAAATAGCCTCGTCGGCTATCGACGGGGTGTTAGACGGCGTTGCAGTCCCCTCTCCGTATAAAGGCGGATGCGATTACTGTGAATTCGGCGCGCTATGCGGTTTTGACAGCGAAACGGGAAGTTGCGCCCGCGAGGTTAAAGGCGTTAAAAGTGAAACTATCGTAAACGCGGGAAATAAGTCTGACGGGGAGGTAAAATAATGGATAACAATTTAACTCCAAAACAGCGACAGGCAGTCGTTGAAAAAGGAAAAAATATCCTCGTTTCAGCCTCGGCAGGAAGCGGAAAAACCCACGTTATGATTGAGAGAATTATAAATTTAATCATTAGCGAAGGGGTTGAGGTCGAAAACGTTTTAGCCGTTACTTATACCAAACTTGCCGCAAGCGAAATGAAACAAAAACTTATAAAAGCCGTTATTAAGCAAATTAGTTTAGGCGTTGACGAGGCGAGAATGAAAAAAACTCTTGCGGAAATTCCCTCGGCGGATATCTCTACTTTTCACAGTTTTTGTTTGAATTTGCTCCGCACTTATTTTTATTCGGCGCAAATAGAACCCGACTTTTCGGTAGGCGACGAATCGCAAATTAAAGAACTTTCAACTCAGGCAATAAACGTAGTTTTTAATTCTCTTTATGAAAGCGAGGACGAAGATTTTCTATTTGTTACGAGAATTTTCCGTTCGTCAAGGCGTGACGACGCCCTTAAAGAATTCGTATTAAAACTCTACGAAACGTCTTCGTCGGAGGCTGACCGCGACGGATTTTTATTAAAGTGCGCCAACTCGGTTAGCGAGAAAAACTATATTAGTTACGAGAAATTTTTACTTAAAACGGTTAAGGAAAATCTCTCCGCGTTTTTAGATAAATTCGACGAGTTTAAAATTCAATGCGCCTATTTTAATTCCCCCGCGTCTAAAAAACTTGAAACTTTTTTGAACGGTTTATTCGTAAAACTAACAAACTGTCTTGACGCAACCGACCTTCAAAGGTTAAAAATTTCGGCAAGTTTAAAATTAGATACTTTCCCTACCGTTAAAGAGGGGGCAAGCGAATACCTTTTAAGATGCGAGATTGACGACTTTAGAAAAAAACTTGCCAAAGTTTTTGAAAAAGCCATAAAAATCATTCCCGAAAATAGGCAGTTAGACCTTGAAAACTTCCTTAAAACGGATAAAACGGTTAGGTGTCTTTGTCGTCTTTGCGGTCTTTACGGCGAAAAATTCAGTCAACTGAAAAGAGCCGAGGGAGTCGTAGATTTCGCCGACCTTGAAAGACTTACCTATAATCTTTTAACCCATAACGAAGAAATTCTTTGGGAGGTAAAAAACAAATACACTCATATCTTTGCCGACGAATATCAAGACGTAAACGGAGTTCAGGAGGCGATATTAAACTTAATTTCAAGCGACAACTTATTTATGGTTGGCGACGTGAAACAGTCAATCTACGCTTTCCGCGGTTGCAACCCCGATATTTTTGCAAAAAAATACGACCGATACGAAAGAGGCGACGGCGGAGTTGCGATTTCTTTAGATAGAAATTTTAGAAGTAGCGACAAAGTGCTAAGAGCCGTAAACAACGTCTTTTCAAGGGTGTTTACAAAAGAGTTTTCAGGCGTTGACTACGCTAAGAACAAAATGGAAAGAGGCGGGCTTTTTGAAGAGGATTACGGAGAGTCTTTCTTACACTTAATTTTGAAAGAAAAGGAAGAAAATCAACCTATAGACGGGCTTTATGACCTTGTAGAGCATGCAAAATCGGTAAAAAAGACAGATACTTTTTACGAGGGAGAATTAATAAAAAGAATAATTGAAGAGCAAATTTCAAACGGCAAAATTTACGATTTAAAACAAAAAAAGTATAGAAAGGTAAAGTACGGTGATATTGCGGTTATTTTGCGTAATTCCACGGGCTTTTCTAACGAGGTCGTAAACTCGCTCACCTCTTCGTTTATTCCCGTAAAGTGCGAAAGCGGAAAGAGTATTTTTGAATATCCCGAAATAAAACTTCTAATAAACGTACTTAAATTAATTACCTTTTACGCCGACGACGCGCCCTTAGCGTCCGTATTAAAGAGTGCAATCGGCGGTCTTTTAGACGAAGACCTTGCTAAAATTAGGACTTTTGCGATAGGTGAAAATTCGTCCTATAACAAAAAATCCTTTGCCTTTTGCGTTGACTTATACGCCGAAAAAGGTAACGATAATTTTATAAGACAAAAACTTATAGAATTTAAAGAATATTTTAATAAAATCCGTCTATTAGCCGAGTTTACGGGCGCAGGAGAAATTCTTTCAAAAATTATCCGTGATACGGGACTTGACGTTGCGTTTGCCGTTACTAAACTTGGCGAAACGAGAGTTAAAAGAATAGAAAGATTTATAGCGGAAAGCCAATCAAACGGTAAAATATTATCTATAAGTGAGTTTTTAACTAAACTTGAAAACACTAAAAACCTAACTTCAGCGAGCGCGTCGGGCGAGGATGCAGTTACGGTAATGAGTATGCACGCCTCAAAAGGTCTTGAATTTCCGGTCGTTATCGTAGCGGGACTTCATAAACAGTTTAACGACGAGGACGACGATAAAAAAGTTCTCTTTTCAAGAGAAGACGGCATCTCGGTTTGCTATTTTGACGAGCAAAAAAAGACTTATTCTCAGTCGCTTGCAACGCTATATTTTAAAGAGGTTGCAAAGCGCCAAAGAGCAAAGGAAGAGGCGAGAATTTTATACGTTGCATTAACGAGAGCGCAAAGCAATTTACACGTCGTATGCTCAACTGACGTCGAAGATGAATTGACCTCTCAGTCAGCCTTTTTCGCCACTCATTTTAAAGACTTTATATCTAAAAAGGATATGCCCGTTAAAATTTATTCGACTGAGGACCTTACGGGGGGTAAAGAAATAGAGCAATCACAAAAATCCTACGAGGTATTTTTTGACGGTATTACTAAAAAGATAGTTGAAAATCTATCCTTTAAATACCCCTATGAAATTGACACCGCTCTTCCCGTTAAAGACGCAGTTTCCTCGATTTCAGCAAGAGAAAATACTGTTAGAGAAAAAAAGTTTATTCCTTCAAGCGAGATTTTGGAAAGCATAGATAAAGCAAAAGTTGGAACTACTTATCATAAATTCCTTGAACTGTGCAATTTTGACGATAAAAACGTCGATAATCAACTCATAGGGCTACTTTCTACGGGGAAAATTACCGAGGAAGAGTATAATCTTTTAGATAAAGAGGTGCTTAAAAAGGCTCTTTTAAACCCAATATTCGACCAACTGAAAGGCTATGAACTTTATAAAGAGCAACAGTTTATAACCTCGTTTACGGCAAGAGAATTATATGGAAAAGACAGTGACGCCGAAATTTTGGTGCAAGGCGTTATAGACCTTTTAGCCGTCAAAGGCGACGAGGCTGTAATAGTCGATTATAAGGTAAGCGGACACAGTTTGGAAACTCTTGAAAAGGAATACGCAAAACAACTTGAACTCTATAAAAAAGCAGTTGAAAAATGCCTTAATCTACGCGTTACTAAAACGTTAATAGTAAATTTAAATGCTTAAAAGCCGAAAATCTAAGTTTTAAAGCATTATTTAAGGGGCGGTTGCTAAAAGCAACCGCCCCTTTTAAATTTTACACACGGGAGCCAAACAAGATTACAAAAACAAATTTCACCTGAAATTTCCCGTGTGTTTTTTATAAAAGTTAGCCTATAGGTCGATTTTTCGCCATTTTTGGCTTCTGTCTAAAACCTAACCGACGTTACACCGACTTTATCGGTTCGTCCTTTACTATTCCGTTTTTACGGTTTTGATAATCTTCAATAGCCGCCTTTATCGCCTCTTCAGCAAGTACCGAACAGTGGATTTTTTGAGGTGGCAAACCCTCTAACTCTTCAACTACTTTTTTATTTGTAAGTTTTAACGCCTCGTCAATAGTCATTCCTATAACCATTTGAGTTGCGGTAGAAGAAGTTGCAATAGCGGCAGCGCATCCAAATGTCTTGAATTTTGCGTCTACTATTACGTCGTTTTCAATTTTTAACGTTATTTGCATTATATCTCCGCAAGATGCGTTACCGACCTTGCCAAGACCGTCGTAATTTTCAATTTCGCCCACGTTTTTGGGGTTTTTAAATGCTTCCATTACCTTTTCGTTATACATATTTTTTCTCCTTATGCGTTAAAAAGCGGGGACATCTCCCTAAGCCTTTGAATAGTATTTTTTAAAGTGTCAACTACGTAGTCAACTTCTTCAACCGTGTTTTCCTTTCCAAACGAAAATCTTATCGTGCCGTGCGCCCTTTCTTCCGAAAGTCCTATCGCCATAAGCACGTGCGACGGCTCGAGCGAGCCAGACGAACACGCAGAGCCCGATGAAACGGCTATTCCGTCCATATCAAGACTAAAAAGTATTGATTCCCCCTCGATATATTCAAAGGAAAAATCGGCGTTTGACGGAAGGCGTTTGCTCATATCGGACGCGCCGTTTAACTTAACCTTTGGAATTTCAGCCAAAACCCTCTCTACAAATCTATTGCGGAGCGAACTTACGTACTCGTTATCCTCTTTTAAGGTTTGCTTAGTAAGACGGAGCGCCTCGGCAAAACCGACTACGGCAGGAACGTTAGTCGTTCCGCCTCTTCTCGTCCTCTCTTGGTGACCACCCGAAATAAGCCTTGAAACGGGGATTCCGTTTTTAAGATACAACGCGCCTATGCCTTTAGGTCCGTTAAATTTATGCGCCGAAAAAGAAAGCATATCCACGCCTAACTCGGCTACGTTAATATCAATAGCGCCCATTGCCTGAACTGCGTCAGAATGCACTAAAATCCCTTTTTCTTTGGCGATTTTTACTATTTCCGCAATCGGCTCAACCGTGCCGATTTCGTTATTAGCAAACATACACGAAATTAAAACCGTGGTAGGACGAATTTCTCTTTTTAATTCTTCAAGGTCTATAAAACCCTCTTCGTCAACGCCAATATACGAAAATTCAAAGCCCTCTTTTTCAAGTTCTTTAGCGGTAGTAAGCATTGCGGCGTGCTCGATTTTGCTTATTATAATATGGTTTCCTTTATCTTTATAAGCGTTTGCAACACCGCGAAGAACCCAGTTATCGCTTTCCGTTCCGCCCGAGGTAAAATAAATTTCGGACGGTTTCGCGCCAATTAATTTCGCTATGGTATCTCTCGCCTCGTCAACCGCCTTTTGAGCCTCTCTGCCGTAACCGTGTTGACTGTTTGCGTTGCCGTAATTCTCGCAAAAATAGGGGAGCATCTTTTCTAAAACTCTCTTATCAAGCGGAGTAGTCGCCGCATGGTCTAAATAAATTTGTTTCATAATATCGTTCCTTCGGAGATATCCTTTAAGGTAACTCCGTCTAAAATTTGATTAATCCCGTCGAATAATTTTTTCCACAGCTTGCTTGACGGACAGCAACAGCCCGATTTCGCCACGCAATCGATAATTTCCATATTATCCTCTTCAAGCGCGCGAACGACCTCGCCCATTTTGATATCTTCGGGCTTTCTTGAAAGCAAATAACCGCCGTTTGCCCCTCTCGTTGCATTGACGACTCCCGTTTCGGAAAGAATTTTAAGCACCTTTTCGAGGTATTTACTCGAAACGCCCGTACATTTTTCAAGTTCTTTAGCCGAAACCGGCTCGGTTTTTACGGCGAGAAAGGATAAAATTTGCACGCCGTAATGCGTTTTTGATGAAATTTTCATGCTTTTATCCCCCTTTTTCGCCTATTTTGAGCGATTATTTTTTAGGCTGTGTCAAAGCCGTTTTTTAATTCCTACCGTTTTGGTAGGATTTCTGGAAATATTATAATACTGCTATATAATATTGTCAACTGTTTAATATAAAATTAAAAAATTTTTTTAAGATTTTTTAGGGGGTAAGGTATTGACTTTTACTCATTTCGGGTTTACAATACGGGTGTTGGTTGTGTTTTATTCTAATTTTTTAAATTTTATTCTTTGTTTTAACATTTCTTTTTTATTTACAAGTTAAGGGCTTCGGCGAAGTTTCGCCGAAGCCCTTACGCTTTTTTAATAATCCCTTCTTCCCAACAAATAATCTACGCTCGTTGAAAAAATTTCAGCAATTTTTATAAGCATATCAAAATCACATTCCCTTTGACCGTTTTCCCAATAGGAAACAAGCCTTGTAGAAACGTTTAATTTTTCAGCAAGCTGAGATCTTGACAATCCGCTTTCTAATCTTAAACTATTTAATTGTTCTGCAAATTTATTCTTCATATTATTATTTTAGAACAAATCGTTCTAAAATGCTTGACAAAGAACATAATGTTCCATATAATGTTTATATTATAACTATTTGTTTTCATAAATATATAACTTTGGGGGATTTTTTTGCCAAAAAAATTCAATTTTTCAGAGAAAAAAATTATTGAAGAAAACGAACGCTTTTTAAAATTTTCCATTAAAATTCCTGAATTTATTACATTTGTATACGCAATAGTGTTTTTTCTAATTGGGTTTTTACTGAATTTAGCGACGGTTTTTACCTAAATTTGTTGGCTTGAAAACTACGTAAAACCGTCCGCTAAAATGCGAACTTACGAAAGGTATTATGGGATATGCTCTTTGCATAAAATTGGCTTTGTTCGCATTATTTCTAAATTCTTTAAGAACTTACGTCTATTTTTATATTATTATCGCTTAAATATTGATTTTTTTAGAAAAAAATGTTATTATAGATGCGTGGAACAACTTAATATGATTTTTCTCTAATAAGATACACATACTATCGGTAGTTGTGTATTCGTTTTTCGTATTACAAATATCTTGTTAGAGATTATGTAAAGTTGTTCCACAAACAATGCGAGAATGATGCATACTATATGTGTCATCTTGCAAAAGGTGGCACATTTTTTATGGATACGTCTTGTTGCTTTATAGGTCATAGAAAAATAGAAAATAAAGAAAAGGCAAAGAACTTATTAAAACAGGAAACGCTAAAACTTTTAGATAAAGGCGTTACTAAGTTTTTCTTTGGCAGTAAGAGTGAGTTTAACGACTTATCGTGGGAAGTTGTTACCGAACTTCAAAATGAGTATCCTTCTATACGAAGAATATACGTTAGGTCGGCTTTTCAATATATAAGTAAATCTTACGAAGACTATCTACTTGAATTTTACGAAGAAACCTATTATCCACCCAAGATAGAAAACGCTGGTAAAAGTTCTTACGTTGAACGCAATTATGAAATGATAGATAATTCTACCTATTGTATATTCTTCTACAACGAAAAATACGTACCGGAATTAAAACGAGAACCTAAACGTAATACGTTGCCACCGTCAAAGCGAAAAAGCGGAACAAAAATTGCTTATGAATACGCTTTAAAAAAGAAAAAAGAAATAATAAACATATATGATGGATTTATTAATGAAGAATAGAGAACTATTAAAAACATTATAGAATTACAGTTTAAAACGTTTTATTGAAAACAGCGGAAAACTCCGCTGTTTTTCTTTTTTTTAGTAAATTCTTAAAAACTTTCATAAAATAGGTTGAATTTATCCTATTTTTCGTATATAATAAATATATGAGAGGTAGAAATATGAATATTAACGTAAATAATTTAATCTCCATAACCGACGCTAATCAAAATTTTTCAAAAGTGACTAAAAAGGTCGAGGAAAACGGAAAAGCTATAATACTAAAAAACAATAAGCCAAAGTACGTCGTTTCATGCTTTGACGAAGCTAAATTTACCGACGAAAACCAACTTCTTTGTATTGTTGCAAAGCTCATTTTAACCGAGCATATTAACGCTTTTAAGGAGCTTGCTAAATGATTAAATTCGATAAAGAAAAGGTTTTACTTCTACAACAGTTAGTTATCGAATCAAGTGGCGGCAGCGCGGGAGTAAGAGATTTTGGACTTTTAGACTCGGCTATCGAATCAACCTATCAAACCTTTGACGGTCAAGAATTATATCCCTCTAAAGAAGAAAAAGGGGCAAAACTTGGATACAGTCTTGTTTCTAATCACGCCTTTGTGGACGGGAATAAAAGGATAGGTCTTCTCGTCATGCTTTCCTTTTTGGCTATAAACGGAATATATCTAAAATATAGTGACGAGGAACTCGTTTCAATTGGTCTTTCGCTTGCAGACGGCAAAATGAGTTACGAAGAGCTTCTCGACTGGATAAAATCACACAAAATAAACTAATCACTTTTTTAACAGTTAAAAAATTATGGAAAAAGACTTTACGAAAATTGTTACCCCTATTATAAAATCGGCGGGGGAGATTATGATAGGCGCACATAACGTGGAAATTTTAGACGTTAAGTCGGGCGACGTTAATTTCGTCACCGAATACGACGTTAAAGTGCAAAATTTTTTGGTAGAAAACCTTAAAAAGGCTTTCCCTAACGCTACCTTTATCGCTGAGGAAAATTTAAGCGACGGGAATTTTAATACAGCCGAACTTTGTTTTATTATCGACCCTATCGACGGTACGACTAACTTTATAAAGGACTATAAACTTTCGGCTATTTCTATCGGCTGTTATAAAAACGGCGTGGGAATTTTCGGCGCGGTTTTAAATCCTTATTCAAACGAACTTTATACTGCCGAAAAAGGAAAGGGCGCGTATTTAAACGGCAACAAAATTTGCGTTTCAAAAAAAGATTTTAACGAGAGTATTTTTGCTTTCGGCTCGTCGCCTTACTACAAAGCGGAACTTGGCGAAAAGACCTTTTCTATCGCTAAAAATTTGTTTTTTAGTTGTACGGATATTCGCCGTAGCGGATCGGCTGCGCTCGATTTTTGCCATCTTGCAGTGGGTAGAATCGACCTATTTTTTGAATGCCGTCTTTCCCCTTGGGATTACGCCGCCGGCGCAATAATTCTTCAAGAGGCAGGGGGAAAAGTCACCGACTTTGACGGAAAACCTTTGGATATGGAAAAACCCTCTTCGGTGTACGCCTCTAACGGCGTTTGCCACGAAAAGGGACTTGAAATAATAAAAAACTCATAAAAACCCGTCTATAAGTCGATTATTAAGCATTTTTAAGTTTCGCGTAAAACAACAAAGCGCAAGAATTAACGTTCTACCCGTTAAGGATACGACGTTAATCCTTGCGCTTTATTTTATAGGCGCTGTCACAACGTATGACTGATAAAATTTAAAGGGTTAGGTACGAACAAGACGGGATTTTTACGAGGTTTTTGCAAGGAAGCGACCTTGTTGGTCGTAGGAATTGCAAAAATCCGCAAAAAGACTAATATTGCGAAGTAGATAAGCCTTTAAATATCAGTCACAAGTTGTGACATAGCCCTTTTATATCCTCTTTGCTTTTTGGGTAAGTTCTAAAAGAGTTTTTGATAGTTCGTCGGTAAAATATTTTTCGGGATATCTTACCGTCCAATTACCTACCGTCGAGGGGGTATTTATTCTAAACTTATTGTCAAGACAGTTTAAATCGGCAAACGTCGTTATTACGAGTTTTGCCTCGCTATTAAATAGAGTTTCAATTAGGGCATTTACAACTCCCTTTTTTGACGTTACCTTTTTAGCACCTTTGGGAATAACCGAATTTACACTTTTTAAAAACACGTTAAACTCTTCTTTTGAAAGAGTTTTTACGTAGCCGTAAGCAGTGTCGTTATCGTGCGTGCCTACGTACGCTATACTGTTATATCCTATATTTTTAGGCAAGTACGGATTGTCGGGATTGCCGTCAAACGCAAACAGTAAAACTTTCATTCCTGCAAGTCCGGTTTTTTCAAGTAAAGCGATAACTCCGTCGTCTATAACACCTAAATCCTCGGCTATAAGTCGATTTTTAGGCATTTCTTTTAAAATTATCTCTCCGTACGCTTTCGTCCATTCGCCTGCCTTTGCGCTTTCGCCGTAGGGAATTGCCCAAAATCTGTCAAGACCTCTAAAATGGTCTATTCTAACGAGGTCAAAGGTTTTTAGACTTCTTTTAAGCCTTGCTTTCCACCACTTAAAACCGTCTTTTTCCATTTTGTCGTAATCGTATAAAGGATTTCCCCAAAGTTGACCGTCTTGAGAAAAATAATCGGGGGGAACGCCTGCGACTTTTATAGGTTTATATTCCTCGTCGAGCATAAAAAGTTCGGGATTTTTCCAAACCTCGGCGCTGTCGTAGGCAACGTACAACGGCAAATCGCCCATAAGTTTTACGCCCTTTTCGTTGGCGTATTTTTTAAGTTTAAAAAACTGATTTTCTACGATATACTGAGTAAAGTTATAAAATAAAAACTCCTCGTTGTTTTCTTCAATAAACCTGTCTATAAGTCGTTTTTCGTGTGTTTTTAACCATAGAGGGAAGTTTTTGTATTCACCGTAGACGGTCTTTGCGGTCATAAATACCGCATAGCCGTAATACTTTTTAGAATTTACCGCCGACAAAAATCCGTCTTCAAAATCATAGCGAGAAAACGCCTTTTTAAGTAACGCCGTCCGCTTTACGTAAAGTTTTCCGTAATCTATCTTAGTAACTTTTTCTTCAGCCGATTTAAGTTCTTTTTCGGTTAAAAGCCCCATAGTGAAAAGTTGCTCTAAATCGCAAAAATAGGGATTAAACGAGCCGTCCGCAGTCGTTTGATAAGGGCTATCCCCGTAAACCGTTTGCGAAAGGGGGAGCATTTGCCACACGCTTTGCCCCGACTCGCACAAAAAGTCTACGAATTTATAACTTTCGCTACCAAAAGTTCCTATTCCGTATTTACCCGAAAGAGCAAATACGGGCATTAAAATTCCGCTTGATTTTTTCATAAGTTCTCCTAAGTAAGTATGTTTTCTATGCAAATTATGACGAAATTAACGGTTTTGCGTTGCTATTTCGCCTAAATCTATTCTTTCAAGCCTATCTGCCGTTTCTAAAATATCCTCTCTCGGCAAAAATGCTGAAAGTCTAAAATACCCCTCTCCGCCAGTTAAAAATCCTGCCCCGTCAGTTACTGCTAACGAGGTTTTTTCCAAAAGATACTCGCAAAACTCAGTGGACGAAACGCCGTGCGGAGTTTTTGCAAAAACGTAAGGGGAGTGTACTGTATTATTATACCACAATTTAAGATTTTTTAAAGCAATTTTCAATATTTCCGCGTTAGTTTTATAAAAATTTACACGCCTTTTAACTTCTTCCCTGCCAATTCTTGAAAAAACCGCCTCTGCACCGCGCTGAGAGATATACGAAACACCGTTACACCTACAGCCAAGCCACCGTTTTTGCAAGCGGTTATATTCGCCCACCGACTTGGGAATTACGGTAAAACCGCATCTAATCCCCGTAAATCCAAACGATTTTGAAAAAGAATTAATCTCGATGGCGCACTTATTTGCATTTTTTACCGAGTATACGCTTTTAGGAAAATCGCCCGACACAAAAACTGAATAGGCGTTATCGTAAACTATTACACTTCCTGAAAAAAGAGCGTAATTTACCCACTCGCCAAGTTTTTCATAAGTCATGCACGAGCCGGTCGGGTTATTTGGCGAACAAATATATATAACGTCGTATTTTTCGCCGTAGGGCGGAGAGGGAAAAAAGCCGTTTTCTTGGCTACCGCTTAAAAAAGTCACTTCGTTTCCGTATAAAATATTTGCCTCAGCGCCTGCCGGATAGCACGGAGTTAGGAATAATACCCTCGATTTTTGCCCAAAAAGTTCTAAAATATTTCCAAGTTGTCCTTTTGCTCCGTCGGTAATAAACACTTCGTCGGGCGCAACACTTATAAAGTTATCAATATATTCGTTAGAGATTTTTTGGCGTAAAAACTCGTACCCCTCGGCAGGCGGATAGCCCTTGAAAGTCTTTTCTATGCGCATTTCCTCGCAGGCTATTTTCATTTGGTTTACCGAACACTCGAAAAGCGGAAGTTTTAAATCGCCGATACCGAGATTAATAATTCTTTCCCCGCCACGTTTTTTCTTGTCAGCAATTTTTTGCGCCATTTGACTAAAGACGTAACTTTTAGGAAGTTTTTCAAAATTTTCATTATATTTCATCAATAATCCCCCTATAAATTTGCTTAACTTCTCCCGAAAGATAGGCGTTTTCGCCTTTGAAGAAAACTTTTAATTCTCCGCCTTCGGTCAATACTGTCACGGTAATTCCGCTTTTTAAAGCGCCGTATTTTTTCATTAAGTAGGCTTTTGAAACTGCGACCGCTCCGCTACCGCAAGACAGTGTTTTTCCGCTACCTCTTTCAAATACTTCAGTATACAAAATAGGTAAAGAAAGGTTGCTCTCGTCTATTTTATAAACTCTTTCCACGTTGACCCCATCTTCAAATAGACGGCTTTTCATTGCCGTTTCATTTATCTCGTTTAGCGGTTTTTCAGTAAACAATACGAGGTGTAAATTACCCACGTTAAAACTAAAAATATCGTGATAATCGACGTATAGACCGCTTTTTACAAATTTGTCGGCTAAAAATCGGCTTGTAAACACTTCGTTTACAACTCCTAACAGGGCAGTCGGGTAACTTAAATTTTTAATATCTACGACCACTTCTTTACTGCTCGTTTTAACTGTAATTTGCTCTGCGGTTACCCCTAAGAATTTTTTAGCAAAAACTGCCGAACATCTCACTCCGTTTCCGCACATAGCCCCTTCCGTGCCGTCGGCGTTAAACATTTTCATAATTACCGCGCCGTTTGAAATTTTAGACACCGATATAATTCCGTCCGCGCCGACCGAAAACCGCCTTTTACTTAAATTTATTGCCAAAGACGGTAAGTCGAGTTTTTCAATTTTACTGCCGTCGATATAGATATAATCGTTGCCAGCAGATTGCATTTTTACAAATTCCATAACTTTCTCCGTTTATTTTTGCTCGGTATATATTTATATTCCTTTAACCCGTTTTTTAGGACAAAAAGATTGACCGCACAAAAATTGTGCGGTCAATCTTTTTAATGGAGAAAGTACTTAAATGAAATTAGTTTAGTCAATTAATATGCTGTGCGCGGTAGGAATTTCTTTTTCCTTTTTGGGAATTTCAATCTCTAAAACTCCGTTTTCGTATTTTGCTTTAATCAATTCCTTGTTGACCTCGCCAACGTAGTAAGAACGGGTTACCGAACAACTCCTTTCCCTTCTTATATAGTTTTCTTTCGTGTCGGCGCACTCCTTTTTCTCAGCCGAAATAGTCAAATAACCCTTTTCAAGCGAGAGAGAAATGTCCTTTTTGTCGTAACCTGCAAGGTCTACGTCCATAAGATAAGCCTTTTCGTTTTCACGAATATCCGTCTTCATAACGTTGTATTTTTCCTCGTAAAACATAGGTTTAAAAAAGGAATTGAACGCGTCGTCCAAAAGGTCGAAAGTTGATCCGTTGTTTCTTTTAATTAAATAGTTTGCCATAATTATATCTCCTATAAGTTAATTTTTTATTTTTTGCCGAATTGGTTAGCACTCCTCGGTTTTAAGTGTTAGCACTCTAACCCCTCGACTGCTAATATTGTAACACACAATTTTTCATTTGTCAATACTTTACTGTGAAAATTTTGTAAAAGATTTTAAATAATTTCGCTTACAAAATTTTATAGTTTTCAAAATTCGCGGTAAATACTGCAAATACTTGACATAAATAAACTGAAAATAGTATACTTTTTTTATGAAAACGAGTGATAAAAAGGCTTTCTTTTTTGATTTTGACGGTACTTTATGGTTTGGAAAGTACGGTGAAAAGACTTTAGAAGGCTTGAAAAAATTAAAAGAAAAGGGGCATTTACTCTTTTACGCTTCGGGGCGGTCAAAGGGGCATACCAATCTTGAAAGATTAAAACCAATACCTTTCGACGGTTTTTTATACGGCGGTAACCACGCCGAAGTTTTTGGAAATGAATTATATCGCAAGGACGTTTCTCATATAATTTTAGAAAAAGTCGTAAACGCCGAAAAAACTTACGGGCTTGACGTTTTATACGAAGGGGTTTTCACCTCGTACAAGCACAAGAATTTCCCTTTTAAAACTACGGGTGTTGAGTTTGACGACGTGTCCTCCGTTTTGGACTGCGAAAAGTACCCCGTAACCAAATTTTGTATTTTCAAAAAGTTCACTCAAACCGAAAACGGAGATAAAACATTCTTGCCTTTAGATGAAGAAGCGCGCCAAATTATATCCGCTGATTTTCAAATTGTCGACCTCGATTTTTACTACGAGTGTATGTTAAAGGGAACGGGAAAGGATTTTATCGTCAAAAAAGTAATAGAAAACTTAAATCTTTCTCCTGAAAACTGTTATTTTTTCGGTGACAGTATGAATGACTTTCCAATGTTTACGCTTGGCGGTACTAACGTCGCCATTCGCCACGCTCCCCAAAAACTAAAAGAGTTAGCGCATTTCGTAACGACCGAAGAAGAAAACGGGATATACGAGGCGTTGGTTCATTTTGGGCTTATAGACTTTTAAGTTTTAGGCTGTGTCAAAGTCAAGTTTTGACACCCTAATTATTCCCTTTTTTAAAGATAATATTCACGCATTAAAAAACCCTAAGGAAAATTTTCCTTAGGGCTTTTCGTTACTCCGTAAAATAAATTTTAGAATTCTTCACTTTCGTTTTCGCCATAGCCTTCGTATTCGTCTTTATCCTTAGGCTCATTTACTTCTTTTGCCTCTCCAACCGATATAGTAATAATCTCTTTACTCGTTGCCGTTAAAAATTCAATGGTAATTTCTTTAATTTTACCGTATTTACATACTACTTCTACCGTATTTTGATAAGATTCTTCACTGCAAATAACGTATAGCGTATCTCCGTCTTTATAACATTCTCCTACTTGCGCCATAGAATAGATTGTATTTTTTAAATAATTATATTCTACCTTTATTAACTCTTCCGAAAACAGCGCTTGTTGTTCGTCAACCGTTTTGGTTGCATAAGTCGAAGTCGTATTTACCGAAACTGACTTTACTTGCATTTTGTTTTTTTGGTCAATAAAGAAACCGTCTTCTTCATTACCAGTTAAAAAGATACCGTTTTCTTGCATATTTACAGTTTCTTTTTCAATTCCCGCACCCGCCGATTCTTCCTCTACCTGTTTGTTTTTTCCTTTATATGAAAAACTCGTAACTTCGTCTTCTTCATAGAAAATAGAACCTTTTAAGGTAATCGTTTGAGAAAATTTTTCATCTGGGGTTTTGTAGTTTTCTTTATATTTATAGTTAAATTTATAAGAAAATTCGTCCTCTAACTGCACGAAGTCTAAATACTCTATTACGTCGTCAACCGAACTCATCCCTACTCCCTTAACCTTTATGGTGGAGCGGGGAGTTAAATTAACCAAAACAAAACAAAATACTACTATGCCTATTATAAGTATTGCCGGTATTACAAAAAACAGTAATTTTTTTATCTTTTTCATTTCCGCACCCCCCCTTATTCGTAATCCGCATAGTTTAACGGCTTGATAATAATTCCGCCTGTGGCAGTTTTAACTTCCGTTTTCATAGTTACCGTTACTATATTATTAGCGTTTTCGTCTAATACAGAAACGCGCATATACGACACAATAGATTTAATAAAAAGTCCCGTATCGTCAAGTTCTACCTTGATTTGAGCCTCAACACTGCTATCGCCTTCAGTCATATATACGTAGCCTTCAACTATATTGCCGTCAACGTAAATGGCGTTTTCACCCGAAAACTCAAATCCTTCAAATTCAGTTAAAAAACCGCCCGGTGTTGATAATTCCTCAAACAATTCTTCAAGAATCTCTTCGTAATCTAAATTAGCAAAACCGCCTATATCGTCGTCAATTACACCGTCTAAATCAAGACCTTCCTTCGTAAGTGCGGTTACCGTAGTTTTTTGTTGGTCGCTTTCAACCGTGCTTTTAACCTTTAAAAAGTTTTCGCCGTTGACGTAAATGAAATTACCCTTGATATCTACCTTGCTCGTTTCAATATTATCTTCGTCTTCTTTAATCTTAGACTCGGTTTTCATTGCAATATCCATTTTATACTTATTGTCAAAACTAAACGGAGCAATTTTGATTTTGCCTTTTGCCAAAACTCCCATTTCAACTTCCATCGTTTCGCCGTCGTCTGCTTCTATATAAATTTGATTGGTAAAATTGTACCATTTACTTTTTACCTCGTACGAAGACTTAAGGTATTCCTCAGCATCGTCTTGAACCGAATTCATCCAACTTTCATACTCGATATCGGTAGAAATTTCATCTCCGTCTTTTGCAAGCGTTATCGCTTCTATTTCCGCATCAACTTTATTTGAGCATCCGCACAAAGAAAAAGCCAAAACGATTGCTAAAAAACTATTCAATAATTTTTTCATTTTTTATTCTCCTTAAAATAATTATGATATAATTATATTCTATAAATTATATCTTGTAAAGCAAAAAATAAATTTTTATAGAAAAAGCCCTTTTCTTTAGTAAGAAAAGGGCTTTTAGCGGTATAAATTATTACTCAATAAAGTTTTCTTCGTTATTCACAACTTTTTTAGTGGCGCTTTTCTTTTTAAGGAAAATAGTGAAGAAAATTGCCGAGTAAAGAATACTAAATCCTATGCTGATAGGAATGTTACCGAGAGCCAATTCCGTAAAGTATGAGAAATCGTCCGCATCAATACATTGAATAAACGGAACGAGAATGTAAATAACTGAGTTAATAGCAATATAAACCCAAGGAATAGCCTGACTTACAGAAGTTCCGTCTGCAACTTCAGGAACGAGGTCTCCGTTATCTTCGGTTATGATGGTGTGGAATTTAATTCCGCCAAGAGTCCATACGTAGCAAAGAAGGGATAAAATCGCATATAAAATTGCAATGTAAACGAGCATGAACGAAAGCATAACGTATAAAGCAAATACGATAGTCCACGACAAGAAGTAAATAATAAATTGCGCTGCCGCAGATAATTTTTGTCCTTCGTTCGTCAAAACGCTATGTATAAATTTAACAGGTTGCTGTTCTAACTTAAATACAAAGCTTATGATGGCTAATGCAAGAGCAACGCCTAAAGACAAAGCAACGAAAGGTATCATAAAAATACCAACGAGAATACAGGGGAAAACTGCCATTTCTTTATACTTTCTAAAAGAAAATGCCGCTTTCAAAAGTCCTGTAACTTTCTTAGTGAAATCAATTTCAAAAAAGTTCATTTTTCAGTCTCCTTCAAAAAAATCTAATACATATTATACTACTATGTGAAAATTATTTATCGATATTATAATATTTAAAAGCGTAGCCCGTCACAATGAATGACTGATAAAATTTACGAGTACACCAAGGTTCAAAAAGCACTTTACAAATTTTTTATATTTTGTTAAAATAGTAGCCGTAGTAAAACTGTTTATTAAAAGACTGTTTATACTATCACAAAATCATAAAAAGTGGGGCTATATGTCGATTAACGGGTATATTCGTGTAAAAAACGATATAGAAAACGAAATAATTATAGAAAAGTCGAGGTTTATAACTTACGTAAAAAAAACACCGACCGAAGACGAGGCAAAGGAATTTATTGACGGTATACGGAAAAAACACCCGTTTGCCACTCATAACTGTTACGCATACGTTACGGACGCTGGAAAAACTGCGAGATTTTCGGATGACGGCGAGCCTCAGGGCACGGCGGGAATTCCTATGCTTGAAGTGATTAAAAACCGCGATTTAAAAGACACCGCCGTCGTCGTTACCAGATATTTCGGCGGAATTAAACTTGGCGCGGGCGGTCTTGTTAGGGCTTATTCTTCCTCTACTTCGCAAGCGCTTGATAAAGCGGGGATAGAAGAGAATTTGCTTGCCGACCTCTTTCTTATAAAATTCGGCTACGATAAATATTCGCTGTTTTTAAAGTTTATTGAAAATAGGAAAACCCAAACTGTTTCTGCCGATTTTAGCGAAGAAATCGTTATAAAAATTGCTATTCCGTCAACCGATACCTCTTTCGTTGAAAAACTTACCGATTATTTCCTCGGTAAGGTGGAAATAGTTAAAGACGGACAAACTTTCGTCGTTTTTGGAGGGTAAATGAAGACGATTACGGATATAAAACCTCAAGTTAAAACCCCAACGAGGTGTAATATTTACTTAGACAACGCCTTTTATTGCGGTCTTGAACTTGAAACGGTTATGCGCCACAGACTTAAAATTGGTATTCAAATCGAGCCCGAAAAACTTGACGAAATTCAATGCGAAAGTGAAAATTTACGGGCTTTTGATAAGGCTCTTAACTTTATTTCGCTAAGTAAAAAGACTAAAAAACAGGTTGCCGACTATCTTTTAAAAAAGGGCTATACTCAAATGACGGTTGACGCGGTAATTCTAAAAATGGAAGATTACCGTTTTATAGCCGACGGCGACTACGCCGAAGATTACGCGAGAAGTTACTCTAAAAGCAAGGGTAAACTTTTGATTGCAAAGGAACTCCGTCAAAAGGGAGTTAGTGACGGAGATATGGCTTTAGCGCTTGAAAATATTGGCGACGAAACCGAAAGCGCAGTAAAAATCGCTGAAAAATACCTTAGAAATAAGCAAAAAGATAAACAAACTATACTTAAATGCTATAAATATCTACTTTCAAAGGGATTTTCATACGATACGGCAAAAACCGCGGTAGAGAGGGTTGGCGAAAATGAAGATTATCTATACTGAAAAAATTTCATCAACGAACGATTACTTAAAGAAACTGAAAAAAGTAACCGAGGATACCGCAATTATTGCCAAAAAGCAAACGGGGGGAAGAGGTACGAAAGGGCGCAGTTTTATTTGCGAAGAGGGGGGAGTCTATCTCTCTCTTTTAAAACTTTACCCCTGCTCGGCGAGTCAAAGTTTTTCGATAATGGAAAATTCGGCTTTAGCGGTTGTAAAAACTCTAAAATCGTTTGGAGTAGAGGCTGGAATAAAGTGGCCTAACGATATAATAGTTAACGGCAAAAAGATTTGCGGAATACTAATAGAAAACGTATTTGAAGGGGACGAGGTTGCAAGGTCTGTAATAGGCATAGGACTTAACGTAAACAACCCGATAGCAAACGAGATAAAGGGAATTGCAATATCGACGAAAGAAGTGCTTGGCACTAAACTTGACGAAAAGACGGTAGCCTCGACGATTCTTTATCATTTATATTTGCCTTCACGTCACGAAGAATATGAAAAGCGCCTACTTTTTTTAGGCGAAGAAGTGACCGTAATTACCGAAAAGTCGACCTATAAGGCGATTATCGACAAAGTTTTGCCGAACGGGAACTTACAGTTAAAGGACGGAACGGTACTCTCTTCCGCCGAAGTTTCAATTAGATAATATAAAGTCGTATGCGAGTTTGAATTATAATTTTTACTCTTTCGTACGGCTTTAATTTTACAAAGATTTTACACTTGGCATTTGATTTTGTTTTATAAATACTGTATAATAAAATTATGATGAAAGATTTAATTTATATTGTGGAAGACGACGAAGGAATAAGAGAAGTTTACGACGGTGCGTTTGACGGGCAGTACGACTTTTGTCAATTTGAATACGCAAAGGACTTTTTTGAAAAATTCTACGCAAAAAAGCCCGACCTAATTATTCTCGATATAATGCTACCCGATATGGACGGATATACCATTCTAACTAAAATCCGTGAAGTGGACGAAAAAGTACCCGTCATTATCGTTAGCGCAAAATCAGACGAAATCAGTTTTGTAAAAGGACTGAATAAAGGCGCGGACGACTATATGGCAAAACCATTTTCTGTGCTTGAACTTTTAGCAAGAGTTAATACTAATTTAAGAAGAGCAAAACTTTACGTGGTAAACGCAAACGGCTTTTCAATAGATAACAACGTCTATAAGGCGTTTTTCGAGGGAAAAGACCTTCACCTCACCTTAAAGGAATTTTATCTTTTAAAGATTTTAATAGGCAACGCCGGTATGACGGTTGAAAGAGAAAAACTCTTTAAAGAAGTTTGGGGAGAAGATTTTTTTGGCGAAACCCGAACACTTGATATGCACGTAGCCTCGTTGCGCGACAAAATAAAGGAAGTCGGCGGTGGAGACTGCATAATAACCGTTAGAGGCGTTGGATATAGGTTTGAAAACAAATGAAAAGAAAAATTTTTATAAGATTTTTCGCCCTTACCTGCATTTCCGTACTACTCGTTTTTGCGGTAGGTCTTTTGGCGGTAAATCTTTCGGCTAAAAATTTAATAAGAGAAAGACTTGAGGCTGAAACTAAACTTGCGTGCGCTCTCGTTAAAGAAAAAAGTGATTTAGATACCTTTCAGGTCTATTTCAATAACGACGAATTCCGTGTTACGGTTTTTGATTTAGAGGGCAACGTTATTAAAGAAAGCGACACAAAAGCCGACCTTGAACCACACGCCGACAGAGAAGAGTTTATCTTGGCTCTGCAAGGCAAAAGTGAGGCTATAGAGCGATTTTCTAAGACTTTTAACTGTCGTATGACTTATTACGCGCTAAAAACTTCACTCTCAAACGGAGAAGAAATCGTAATAAGACTTGCCATAAAAAACAGTCAGGTTTTAGAATATATTAGTCTTGCTCTTCCCCTTTTACTCGTCGTTTTAGCGGTCGCGCTTATAACCTCTATAATATTTGCTAATCTTCAATCTAAGTTGATTGCAAAACAAATTAACGAGGTTGGAAAGAGTTTGAAAAGTATCAACGAGGGGAAATTCGTCCCCATAAAAGTTGACAGTTCAGACGACGAACTCTTTGCCGTGTACAGTGAAATTAACGACCTTGCGAGTACTACTTACGACCACGTTTCAAAAGAGGAAAGGGAACATAAAAAACTTGATAGCGTGCTATCTTCCGTTGCTCAGGGAATAATCGCTTTAAACAAAGAAAATAAGATAGTTTTTGCCAATAAGTCGGCGTATACGCTTTTCAGTCGCAACGGCGTAGAGGGAAAAGACCTCGTTTTTTTAATAGACGACCTTAATTTATATAATAATATAATTGAAAGCCGAGGTAAAAATTATTCTTTTGAATACGGCTACGACCAAAAGATTTTGCTTTTTACTATAACTGAAATTACCGACGAAAACTTAGCGACCGACCTTTCGTCAATAATAATTATAACCGACGTAACGGCAGAAAGAACGATCGCAAAACAAAAGAGCGACTTTTTTGCAAACGCCTCTCACGAACTGAAAACCCCTGTTACTGTAATGCAAGGGTTATCGGAAATTTTACTTTCAAAAGATTTAGGCGAGCAATCTAAAAAACAAGTAGAACGAATTTATAAAGAAAGCGTAAGATTAGCCTCTCTTATAAGCGATATGTTAAAACTTAGCAAATTAGAGCGCGGAGAAGAAGATTTTTCAACTCTTACCGAAGTGGATTTGACTGCCGTAACCGAAGAAGTATTTAGTGAACTTTCACAAAAGGCTGAAGAAAAAGGGGTGGAACTGAAACTTTTTGGACAAGGCAAAATTTATGCGGACTATAAAAAGATATACGAACTAATTGAAAATTTAGTTTCTAACGCCGTCAACTATAACAAGCAAAACGGAAAAGTAACGGTTGAAATCACAAACGAAGAAGACTCGACTGAAATAAAAGTTACCGATACGGGAATAGGCATAGAAAAAGAGCATATTCCAAGGCTATGCGAAAGATTTTACCGAGTTGATAAATCTCATTCCAAGAAGACGGGCGGAACGGGACTTGGTCTTGCAATCGTAAAACATATTTGCGCGTTATACGGGGCAAGTTTAAGCATAGAAAGTGAACTTGGCGTCGGCACGACGGTAATAATTACATTAAAATCTTGCAAGGGTATAGCATAGTCTTTGAGAATTTAATTTTTCAGTATAAAAAAAATTATAATTTGCATAAATATATAATACAGGTGAATTTAAAAATATTTTGTAAAATTCACTTGACATTCCGTATAAAATATAGTATTATTTAAATACGGAAAGAACTTTGGGAAACTAAAGTCTGCAGGGAGTTCCATTTATGGCACTCCCATTTTTTTTAATACGGTTATGAAAGAATTTTTTACTTACGAACAGCAAATAGAAAAACTAAAAAATTCGTACGGATTAATTATAGACGACGAAGACAGAGCAATAAACGATTTAAAATGGGAAGGATATTATAATATTATCAACGGATATTCTTCTATTTTTAAAGACAAAGATAAGTATATTCCAAATACAACGTTTGAAAATATAAAACATCTCTACAATTTTGATAAGCAGTTAAGAGGTATTGTATATAAATATACCACATCTATTGAATGCCACGTAAAGGCTTTAATAGCCCACGAGTTTAGTCGAGTACACGGAGTTAATGAAAAGGATTATTTAGATATCAGCTGTTTTAATCCCGCGGAAAACTCTAAATCCGCCATAAACCGTCTTATTGACGAGTGCAATAAAACGATACAAGACGCTTTAAACCCAAATTCAAACAAATACCGTCAGTATATTGACCACAATTATAAATCACACGGTCACGTTCCTCTTTGGGTTTTAATAAGAGCGCTTTCCTTTGGAACAGTTTCTATTTTTTATAAAAATATGCGCAAAGAAGAGCGAAGTGCTGTTGCTAATATATATAAAATCCCCGAGTCTACGCTTTCAAATATGTTAGAGGTGGTCGTTTCATTTAGAAATATAGTTGCGCACGGAGAACGAACTTTTTGCGCTAAACTACCTAAAACAAGACTCACAACTAACCTTACAATAACGAATAAATTAAATCTTAATAAAAACGGAAAAGGCGAAAATATGTACGGAAGAAAGGACTTTTTATCCCTTCTTATTTGTTTTAAATATTTATTACCTGCCAGCGAATTCATAGCCTTTTTTACGGAATTTCAAACAGCCGTAGACGTACTGCAAAAAAATCAAAAGATTAATTCCTTTAAAAAAATTATGACGAATATGGGACTTAGAAGCGATAGTTGGAAAAACCTGCCAAAACTTACTTTTTAAATACATACTACAACTAAAAGCGGAGTGAAATTTCACTCCGCTTTTATTAATAATCGACTTATAGCCTTACTTTTTTTCAATTATCCTATGAAACGAACTTCTATATTGCCCGTACTTGAGGATATTTCAACTCTTTTATTTCCCCCTTGATAAGAGGAAACGTTGCTCTTTCCCGTGCCAACTTGCGTTGTAATACTATAATCTTCTTTTTTACCGCTAAGACTTATCTTTACGTCGCCGGTACTTGTTTCTATCTCTATTTCGTTTGCGTCTATTCCGCCGTTTATCCCGTTTATATCTCCGGTTGAAGATTCTATTTCTACCGCGCTTGCAACTACTTTATTGATTGTTATATCTCCGGTATCAGTAGAAACGTTTAATCCGTTTAATAATTTAATTTCTTTATAAAAAGTAATATCTCCCGTATCGCTTTCTACCGTAAGCGTGGTCGCTATTAAATTTGCTCTAACTTTAAGGTCGCCCGTATCGGTATATAAAACGACTCTTCCACTGCAGTTGACCTTGGATTTTATATTAATATCTCCCGTGTCGGTATATATATGAACAAAATTCGCGTTAATTTCGGTTTGCTCGCTTCCCAAAATCACGTCGCCGGTATTGGTATGAAGAGAAATTTCCTCTAATTTTCCTTTAGGAACGTTTACCGTTACAGTCGCTTTCGGCTCGTAAATCGATATCCACAGGCTTAAGGGCGTCGTGCTTTCATTTATATGAAGAATTCCGTTTCTATCCTCGGTAATTTCAACTTCTGCGCGTTTATCTCCCTTTTTATTTTTGTATATAGGATATTTAACGGTAATTTTATCCCCGTCGTATTCTTGATAAACTATATCGGCAGTTGAAAAGTCAATATCTATACCCGTAATCTCGCCCGATTGACTTTCATAAGTCTCGTAGACGACTTCCGTCGTAGACACAGCGTTAAAATCCCAGCCGTGAATTGTCATTGAAATTGCAAAAATAATTCCGCCTAAAAGGGTAAGCCCTACGCCTATTAATATAATAACTAAACCTTTTTTCATACCTCATCCCCCTTTTTAAGGAGTCTTTTTATAAATATTTTTGTAATATACACCATGCCTTTAGTTATATAATAGAATAGTCCTATTAAAATTAACCCTACGCCTATCATTGTAATTGCTCCGCCTATAAGAGCGAGTTTTGCATCGACGAAAGGGAAAAATGCAGTTATTATAGAACCCAAAAGGGCAACTATTCCACCTATCGCTACGGCAAAACCGGATATGGCAACGGCGCCGAAAGAGATAATCACCGCAATCCACGATATAAATAGGGGAAGTCCTACGGTTAAGCCGAAAAATCCCAAAACGATAATTGCCCAAATGGGATAACTCCTTTTTTTATAAGTTTTGTTTTTTTGCTCACCGTCACCACTTTCTTCGCTTATCTTATTTGCTATATCGTTCGGATTTCCAAGACTTTCAACGACTTTCTCTTCGTCCTCGCCACTTTCGATTTTGTCGTTTATCATCTCTTCATAATACCAAACGATACTTTGCTTTTCTCCATAAGTGGTATTTTTTATATTCTTTTTAAGTAATTTAAGCCATTTCTTAGCCTTCATAATCACGCCCTCCGCTTATAAATTTATAGACTTTGAAAAATTCGTCCATATCCTCTAAAAATTCGGCTATCTTTTGATGCCCTTTTTCAGTAATAATATAATATTTGCGCAATCTTCCGTTATAATGCTCCCTTCTCGTTACTACGAACTTTCCGCTTTCAAGTCTTTTTAGTATAGGATATAAAGTTGATTCAGCCATTTCAATATACGGCGCAATATCTGCAATTATTTTATACCCGTAAGACTCTCCTTTTCTAAGTACCGAAAGAACGCAAACGTCTAAAAATCCGCGTTTAAGTTGTACGTCCATTTTACCTCCAAAACAATACCTCGTTACGCATAGTATTATACGTCACGAGGTATCACTTGTCAAGTACTTTATAAAAATTTTATTATTATTTTTCGTCTTTAGTGTGCAAGCGGTTCAAAAAATTACGCAAAAGTCGGGCTATAAGTTGATTATTCGGCTTTTTAGTTTAGTTGCAAGTTTATAAAGCCTTATATTTTTCATCTCTTAATCGGTTAGAATTAGCGTAGCAATTTGAAATATAATCGCTAACTGCCGAAGAAATTAGGTCTGCCATTTTGTAGATGAGGGAAAGTCTAACCGCGCCTAAAAGGTTTTTATTTCCGCATTTTTCCTCTACGACGGCAATAACGCTGGAAGTCCCGATAGGGCTTAAATTTTTATTTACGCCAAGACCGGGTTTTAAAGGTTTATCTAAGACTTTAACCGTGCCGATTTCCTGCTTTTCGCCGAGGGCGGCGTCAACGGCAAGAATTGGAGTTTTAGGAAAAACTTCCCTTAAAAATTCGGCGACCGAAGGAATTTCCTTTGCTGTAATAGGACAATCCATATTTCCAAGCACTAAAGTTTTGCCTAAAATACGCTCTTTCAAAAGACTGCCGGTAAGCGGACCTAAACTATCTCCTTGCACTGCGTCGGTGCCGATACACACTACGATTGGGATTTCACCCCTAAAAATTTGGGCGAAAGATTGGCTTAAAACGGTCTTTGACCTGCTTTCTCTATAATTTACACAATAAATTTCCATAAATATTATTATTAACAATAATAAATTTTATAAACTGCTTGCAAAAAATAAAATAATATGTTAAAATAACTTTAACCAAGTAAGTTGGAGGTTTTTACTACTTATGGCAATATTGGATATTGTTTGTATAGCGATACTCGTTGTGTTCGCAGTTTTTGGCGCTGTTAAAGGCTTTGCAAGACAAGTTCTTAAATTTGCTAGCGGATTTATAGCAATCGTTGGCGCGGCTCTTCTTTTAAAGCCTGCATACGATATTTTATCTTCAATTGACGCTGTTAAGTCTCTTTTAGATACAGTTTCTAATAGCGTTCCATTCGGCAACTACGTAGCAATGGCTGTTTTATTCGTTGTTCTTGCTATCGTTTTAGGTCTTGTTTGGAAAATTCTTAAAAAGATTTGCCTTCCCATTTGCGACCTTAAGTTTTTCCGTTTCTTCGATAAACTTTTCGGTTTTGCTCTTGGCGCTGTTTGGGGTGCGCTTTTTGCATTCGGTATTTTATATATCGCATCTTTAGTTGCTCCTAAGGTTGACGCCGTTGCGTCTATCTACAACTCAATCGTAACCGAGTCTATCGTTAAAACTTATATCGTGGATAACTTTAACAAGGTTACCGAGTTCTTCCTTAGCGCTTGGGAATTTATTAAAGCAGGAATTGTTTCCGCTTAAAACCTAAAATTTACAATTTTTAGCGTGGCGATTTTTTATCGCTACGCTTTTATTGTCTTTTAATTTTTTTTCCTTATTCTTGTGGTTTAACGTGAAACAAACCACAATATATAGATTATTAAGTACTCTAAGTGAAAAATAGGTAAAAAAAGGTAATTGATTATAAAATAATTGAAATTTATTCGGCGTTATGATAAAATAATTTACAGTTATATAATGATATAGTAAATTTTGATAACATAAATAATTTTTCGACAAAAAGCGTACAATAAATAGGGAGTAAAAAACCAAAGATAATTGCCTATTGGCGCTATGACAGGAGGTATAATGAAAAAATCATCAAAATCAATGATAATAATTGCTATTGTTATCGTTGCTTTACTTGCATTTGCATTTCTAATTTTGCCAATGCTCTCACCCGTAAAGGACGTAGAAACTCACGAGTTTTTTGAAAAAGCGGGTATTGTTTATACGGATGACGGAATAACTTACAACGAAAATAAAGCCGTTATTAAAAAAATCTCTATAAACGTATATTCTATAACAGGTTACGAGGCTCTTCCAAGCGGTAAATATATGGCAAGGTACGAATCGAGTTTATATCCGTACGATACTTTTGCAAAAGAAATTGAACTTTTGAAAAATAACGGCGTACAGTTAGACCTTGCAGACCCTAACGCAGGCTCGTTTTTCTCAAGCATATTAATGCCGTTACTTTTAGTAGGACTTGGCGTTGCTACTTTATTTATAATAATGCGTCAAACAGGCGGTGGCGGAAAGGGTGCGCTTGACTTTGGTAAAACTAAAGCAAGAGTAAACCAAAATATCAAAGTCCGCTTTAACGACGTTGCAGGCGCTGAAGAAGAGAAAGAAGAATTACAAGAAGTCGTAGAATTCCTTAAAAATCCTAAAAAATTCTCAGGACTTGGCGCAAAAATTCCTAAGGGTGTACTTTTAGTAGGCCCTCCGGGAACGGGTAAAACTCTCTTTGCAAAAGCAGTTGCAGGCGAGGCGAACGTTCCGTTCTTCTCTATTTCAGGTTCGGATTTCGTTGAAATGTTCGTCGGCGTAGGCGCAAGCCGTGTTAGAGATTTATTCAATATGGCTAAAAAGAGTATGCCTTGTATCGTATTTATCGACGAAATTGACGCAGTAGGTAGACACAGAGGCGCAGGTCTTGGCGGTGGTAACGACGAAAGAGAACAAACTTTAAACCAACTCCTCGTACAAATGGACGGTTTCGAGGCTAACGAAGGAATCATAATTATTGCGGCAACCAACAGAGCCGACATATTAGACCCCGCTCTTATGCGTCCGGGTAGATTTGACCGTCAAATTTACGTAAATATGCCCGACGTTAGAGGCAGAGAGGCTATTTTAAAAGTCCACGCAAGAAACAAACCGCTTGCTCCCGACGTAAATTTCAAGACCTTAGCAAGAATGACCGCAGGTTTCTCGGGCGCGGATATCGCTAACCTTTTAAACGAGGCTGCAATTCTCGCTGCGAGAAAAAATCAAAAGGCAATTACTAACGTAGACCTTTACGAGGCTATCAATAAAGTAATTATAGGACCGCAAAAAAAATCAAGGCTCGTTACAGAAACCGACAAGAGAATTACGGCTTATCACGAGGCAGGTCACGCAATACTTGCAAGACTTCTTCCCCATTGTGATCCCGTACACGAAGTTTCGATTATCCCACGCGGAATGGCGGCAGGTTATACTATGACAAGACCGGATAGCGACGATAATCACATTGAAAAGAGCAAACTTTTAGACGATATAGTAATGACTCTTGGCGGTAGAGTTGCCGAAGAAATTATCATTAAAGATATTTCGGCAGGCGCGTCTAACGATATTAGCGTAGTTACCGAAAGAGCAAGAAAGATGGTTACCGAATGGGGTATGAGTGAGGTTTTAGGACCTGTAAACTACGGTAACGGCGACCAAGTATTTATCGGCAGAGATATGCAAACTAAGTCGGTTTACAGTGAGGCAACTGCGTCGCTTATCGACAAAGAAATTGAAAATATCATTAAAAACGCTTACAAAAAGGCTACCGAACTTTTAACCGAGAACAAAAAACTTCTCGACAATATGGCAAGACTTTTGATTGAAAGAGAAACTATCTATCAAGACGAAGTGGATATGCTTATGGAAGGCAAAGACGCTAAAACCATTATGGAAATTATGGAAAGCAAAGACGCTGAAAGAGATGCAAATCCCTTTAAGAGAGTGGAAACCGCCATTAAAAAGGAAGAGGTAAAACCCGAAGAGGTTAAAGCCGAAGAAAAACCCGTAGAGCCTGAAGAAAAAAAGGACGAAAATACTGATAACTAATCTTAAAGCCGACGGAAAAATCCGTCGGCTAACCTATATTTAAGTAAATTGAGGTACTGCTAATGCGAAAGGGAAAACATCCCGATTTTTCGGGAATTTTTGAAAATAGCCAAAGACAGTTTAGTTTTTTTGAGAACTATGAAGTCGAAGACGAAGTAGAAGTGAATAATGCGCTTGGCGTTACCGAAATTGACGTTGATTTAGTTTATCCAAACCCTAATCAGCCCCGTAAAATTTTCGACGAAGAGGCTTTAAACGACCTCTCGGCGTCAATAAAAAAACACGGTATTATTCAACCTATCGTCGTAAACAAAACGGATAAGGGCTATATGATTATTGCAGGCGAAAGAAGATACCGCGCCTCTATAAAAGCCGAACTTAAAACTATCCCCGTAATTATCAAAAATTATACGGATAGACAAGTAAAAGAAGTTTCAATTATCGAAAACTTGCAAAGAGAAGATTTAAACCCTATCGAGGCGGCAAACGCCATGAAAAAACTTATGGACGATTTTTCTCTTACTCAAGAAGAACTTGCCGAAAGACTTGGAAAAAGCCGTTCGTCTATTGCTAACACTCTTCGCCTTTTAACTTTAAACGCCGAGGTAATTGAACTCGTTTCTCAAAACAAATTATCTCAAGGCCATGCGAGAGCGCTTATAACTTTACCAAAGCCTATGCAAAAAATCTTAGCCTATAAGTCGATTAAAGAGGGTTATAGCGTTAGAGAAGTTGAAAAAAAGGTGCGCGAATACTTAGCGCCACCTAAGAAAAAAACTCCGCAAAAAACTAACGTTTCCTTAGAACTTCGTGACCTTATAAGCCGTATGCAAAGAGTTTTCGGCACTAAAGTTTCGGCTATCGGCAACGACAGTAAAGGCCGTTTTTATATAGATTATTATACTAAAGACGATTTAGACCGATTATTTGAAATAGTTGAATTATTAGAAAAGAAATAATTTTATGCTTATTTTTGAAGATTTTACAAAAGATACCCTAAAAAAATATACGGGTTATATCAAAAAAAGCCCTCTGCGCTGTAGCGACGTGTCAGTCGGCTCTTTTTTAATGTGGAACAAAGGCTCTAATCTCCAATTTGCAGTTATTAACGAAACCTTTATTTCAAAGCGCGATTACGGTGACGAAACGGTATTCAGTTTTCCTTACGGAAAAGACGAAAACGGTGCTATAGACCAACTTATTGAGTACGTAGAGCAAAACGACCTTGCCTTGACCTTTTACGGCGTAAACGATATTTTATTTGAAAAAATAAAGGAAAATCCAAAACTTTCTGCCGTTATGGGCGGTTATGAAAGGCGTTGGAGCGACTATATTTACGACTTTGAAGAAATGCGTACCTTTAGCGGTGGAAAATTTGCAGGTCAAAGAAATCACATCAATAAATTTATAAAACACTACGGTTTACCCGAATTTTCGGCTATTACGGAAGACGATTTACCTAAGATTAAAGAGTTTTTGTTAGAATACAAAGAGGAGCATACCCAAAGATTTTATATCGAAGAAAGCGAACTTACGTCCACTGAAATGATGTTGGAAATTTTTGAACAGTTCGGTCTTTACGGCGGTAAATTAGAGATAAACGGAAAAATTATAGGCTTTTCAATTGGAGAAATTGTCGGCGATACCTTAATTATTCATATTGAAAAGGCGCTTAGAAAATATCAAGGAGCATACCCAACTCTTTTTAACCGTTTCGTAAATTTCGTCTATGAAAATTCAGGCGAAAATTTGAAATTTGTAAACCGTGAGGACGATTCGGGCGATTTAGGGCTTAGAACTTCTAAATTACAATACAAACCTGTATTTTTACTAAATAAAAATCTTGTAAAGGTCAATTCTCCGCTATATTCTATTAAAAAACATCCTACGCTAATTGGGGACGGAATCGTGCTTGACCAAATAACCGAAGAGGATAAGCAAAATTATTTTGCCCTTTGCGTTGACGACGAAGTAAACAAACTTTGGGGCTACGACTACAAAACTGACGTGTTTTTACCGAGTGACGTAAATGAAGATACGTTTTTCGACGTTCAAAAGCACGACAATTCGATAGGTTATTCGATAAATTTTGCTATTCGTGAAACAATCGGAGGAGAACTTTTGGGAGAAACTATCGTCTATAACTTTACCTACAACCGCAACGCTGAAATGGGTTGCAGACTTTTGAAAAAGGCGTGGGGCAAAAAATTAGGACAAAAGGCATATCAAATGACCTTAGAGTGGGCTGAAAAAGTTTTAAACGCCCGTATTACGGGAAAATGCTTTAAACAAAATATTCCATCTTTTAAAATGATAACGTATAGCGGTCTTACACTTTTCAAAGAAGACGAAGATTTCTATTATTTTAAACGCAAAAATATCGAATAATCAACTTATAGCGGGGTTTTTATGATAAATAACTTACTTTCAAACTTCATAAAAGACTTTATTCCCGTGATTTTAATTTTTATTGGTATTACCGCAACAGTCTTTTTTATCAACTGGATATTTTCGGTTTATAAGTGGTCGCTTAAAAGAATTGACAAACTAAAAGGCGACGAATTTGAAAATTTTATAAAATACGTTTACGAACTTTTAGGATATACCGTGGAAAAGACTAAAAAAAGCGGTGACCAAGGTATTGATTTAATAGTAAAAAGGCATTTTAGAAAGATTGGAATTCAACTAAAACGCTATAACGGAAAGGTGGGAAATTCCGCCGTACAAGAGGCGGTAGCAGGCAAAAAGTATTATAAATTAGATAAGGTTTGCGTACTTACAAATTCGAGTTTTACTCGCTCGGCAAAAGAACTTGCAAAAGCAAACGGAGTTGAACTTTTAAACCGAAACGACCTAAAATCTTTAATAGAAAAAGCAAGGCGCAAAGAAAAAAGACAACGAAAACCTTTTATTAAAGACTTATGAAAGCAGGAGTAAAAATTTACGAATACGAAAAAGGTTTTGTCCATGCAAAATGTTATCTTGTAGACGACGAAACGGCAATGATAGGAACTATAAATTTAGATTACCGAAGTCTTGTCCACCACTTTGAAAACGGAGTTTGGATGTATAATACCGACTGTTTGCCTAAAATAAAAGAGGATATTCTTTCGACTATAAATGAGAGCAATCTAATAGAGGAAGAAAAAATCAAAGTAAATATTTTTCAAAAACTTCTTAGAGGAATAGTTAGAATATTTGCTCCGTTACTGTAAAAAGATAAATTTTTAAATAAAGAAAAGTCTGCGGATATGTCGATAATCGACCTATCCGCAGACTTTTTAGTCTTTCTTTATACTTATTATAACTATATCCTTTTGTTTCTTTGCATACTTGCAACTTGAAGTTGCATCCATACGCCACCTTGTTTAGGAAACGAAAAAACTCAAACAAAAGATTTTATACAATAAAAGATTTTGTTTGAAAAGGAGCAACCGATTGTAAAGTCTTTCCGTTTGACTATAAGGCAAACGGTTGACAAAAAATCGTGTTGCGACGCCGTTGCATCCATACACCACCTTGTTCGAGTACCGTTTAAAGGCTTAGATGCGAGTTTACCAAGGCTCGTGAGCCCGAAAAGACTTGGTAGACCTTGTCGGCCAGCAACTTGAAGTTGCATCCATACACCACCTTGTTTGAGTACCGTTTAAAGGATTAGATGCGAGTTTACCAAGGCTCGTGAGCCCGAAAAGACTTGGTAGACCTTGTCGGTCAGGAGCGTGACGCTCCACCCAAATATTGCTACCGCCACCTTGTTCAAGCACAGTTTTAAAGGCTTAGAAACAAGGTAGGCGAGGCTCGACTTAGGTTGGCGGACACAATAGACCTCTGTGGTCATTGTGGTCGAAAACCTAAGGCAGTAACGACGCATACCGAAGTTTATAAGCCTTTAAAAATTATTCGCCGTCCTTAAGACTATTCCCTAAAAACGTTCCAAATCCACTCGTCTTTGGTCTTGGCTGACGGGGAGCAGAAGTACGCTCTCTTCTTTCTCCTCTTCCATAATCTTTTCTATCCTTATTATATCCACCTTTTCCGCCTCTTCTATCGTCATACTTTTTGTCGTATGGCTTTAAGTTGTTGGGGATAATTGCTACGTATCTGTTTGGCTCTTTGCCCTCTGACTGAGTTTTAACTTCAGTGCTGTTTGATAACGTAGAGTGAAGAATTCTTCTTTCGTAAGGATTCATAGGTTCTAAGGTTACTTTTCTTCCCGTTCTAACTGCTTTTGCGGCGAGTTTTTCAGCAAGCGATTTTAAAGTTTCCTCTCTCTTTTCTCTATAACCTTCACAGTCAACTACGACTCTTCTATAGTCGTCTCTGCCCGTGTTTGCAACTGCGCCTGCAAGACATTGTAAAGCGTCTAAAACTTCGCCTCTATAGCCAATTACTGACGACGAAGTATCGGTTATAATATCAATAATAACCTTTTCTCCCTCTTCACCTAAATTGCATTTTGCATTTACGTTCATAAGGTCTAAAAGACCGTTTAAAAAAGCAGTTGCTCTTTGTCCGTCGCTCTTTTTCTCACTAACTTCAACCTTTGCGGGCTTTGAACCAAATCCTAAAAAGCCTTTTGAAGGTTCTTCAATAACGGTAATCTCGGCGTTTTCTTTATCTATGCCGAGTGTTTTAAGACCGGTTTCGATTGCTTCTTCAACCGTCTTTCCTAAAAATTCTGCCATCTTTTTCTCCTTTTAATCTCTTCTTTTTCCGTATTTTCTTTGGTTTTGCTTTTGTTCTTCAATTTTGGCAATTTTATTTTTGAACGCTCTTTCAACGCAGAAATTGATTAAAAGGGTAAATCCCGTTGATAAAAGAGTACTCGTTATCATATATATTGAAAATGCCGCAGAATAAATAAATGCGAATACGCCGAACATAATAGGCATCATCCAAGTCATCATCTTTTGAGTCATTGCGGCTTGAGAATTCTCACCGTCAACCGTAGATAATTGCATTTGGGTTTTTTGAGCCTTGTTATTTATAATAGTTGACCCAAGCATAGTTAAAATAGAAAGAGCAACTAAAATAAATAAGCCGTTTCCTTTTCCAAAACCTTTGTTTTTATATTCACCTAAATTATAAGTAAGTTCCTTATAAACTTCAGGGTCTTGTAAATTTCCTAAGTTTTCAACGCCTATCGAAGTTTTTAATTCTTCAATAGAAGGAAGCGCCGATTTCGTCGGGCTGTCTACAACCCAAAGGTTTTTAACCCACGGGAAAATTACCGATTTGTTTGCATTTTCTTCGTAAGCAATTTTTGCAGACTCTCTCGTTATCGGTCTTATTTTTTTCTCGATATAATCGTTACAAATCGTCTTTATTGCAGTTTCGCCTAAAAGTTTTTTGCCTTCGGTTTCAAAAATAGCGAGTATTTCACTACTTTCTTCTAAAATTTTATCGTATTTAATAGAATACTTCTCGCCTACGAAATAATCTTTTACTCCGTATTCGCCTGTCGCTAAAACTTTCGCGTTTGAAATACTGTATTTTCCGCTTTTTTCTTCTTTAATAACTCCGCTTGCTTTAAGAGCAGAAATATTTTCCGCGCTTAATTTTCTTACGATATAATCAGACGCGTCTTCTTGAATAATTTTCGTAAGGTCAGCGTTTTGTTCGTTTAAGCCACCGTCTTTTATATAATTAGCAAGGTTAGGATAATCGGTTACTAATCTATTATCACTAACGAAAGTATCGAAATTAAATGAATACTGGCTTTCTAACGTTCCGCTTTGAGTTTTGTTATAAGTAAAATAAGCCGAATAGTTTTTATTTTCGTCAAAATTTTCTAAAACTTGATAAATTACGACATCAAACTGTTTATTTGCTTTATTTTCAACTAAAATACCGTCGTCGACGAACTCGTAAAGGCTTTGGTCGTAAGCCTCGCCCATTTTGTTGAAAACTTCTTTGTCGGCAAAACGGGAATATGAGTTAAACGCGCTGATAACAACTATAAAAAATATGAGCGTTACTATCGTCGGCAAACAAGCAGACATAGGAGAATAGCCGTTTTTCTTATAAAGAGCCATCATTTTTTGCTGATAAAGTTGACTGTTATTCCTATATTGCTTTTGAAGTTTTTCAAGGTCGTCTTTCATCAACTTCATTTTTAACTCATTTTTCTTCATTGACGCTCTTGAATAGATATCAAGTGGAAGAGTAATAAGTTTTAAAATGAGAGTAAATAAAATTATACCAAGACCAACGTCGCCGGCAAAATCTATAATCCATTTGATTATATTTACAATCCATTCGTGTTTAACGGTAACGCCACCGAAGTTTCCTATTGAAGGAATGCTTATAAGTAAATTAAGTAAACCCATTATACTCCTTAAAGCGATTAGTCGCTTTTAGTGTTTATTCACCAAAATCTTAAAATACAAAGATTAAATTAACCAAATCTTTTTTTTGGGGTTATCGGGAACGGGATCAAACCCACCCTTATTTAAAGAATTACAGCGTAAAATTCGCCATATTATTAAGGCGAAACTAACTAAAAAATTATGTTTTTCAAAGGCTTCCATTGCGTAAATACTGCAAGTAGGCGTAAAAATACATCCGGACCTTAAACCGCCGGATATATATTTTTTATAAAATTTGAGTATTTTAATAAAAAACTTGTTTATAATACTCATTTAAGATTTTCCTTCTTTTTTAAATAAGTTATATCGGAAAGATACTCGTGAAACGAATATTCTTCCTTAACTTTTGGCAGAAAAACGATATTACATTTTTCTTTAGAATCGCGAAAAACCTCTCTTACAGCCGACCGAAGAAGTCTTTTTATCTTATTACGCTGAACGGCTTTTCCATGCTTTTTGCTTATAGAATAGCCTATTTTTAAACTTTCTGCCGGAATATAAAGCATCATAAGCGACTTTGCGTAACATTTCTTTCCTTTTTGAAAGATTTTATCAAAGTCACTTTGCCTTTTAAGTCTATCTATCAATCTTAGTAAGTAAGTCTTTTACGACCTTTATTTCTTCTTCTCTTTAATACGTTTCTTCCGTTTTTGGTTGCCATTCTCTTTCTAAAACCGTGAACCTTATTTCTGGTTTTCTTTTTGGGCTGATAAGTTCTTTTCATAATAGTACTTCCTTTTTTTATATTATTTTTTTTATTTTTATTAGTATACTTATTTAACGATTAAGTAAACAAGCCTAAAAATTATACTTTAAATATTACAGTTTGTCAACCTTTTATCCCTTAAATTTATTTAAAATTAAGCATTAATTCTAATGGGAAGTATTAAATAGAGATAATCTTCTCCCGAATAAGGCTTAATAACGCAAGGCGAAATGTTATTTTTAAGATAAATATTGACAAATTCGTCGCCGGCAGCCTTTAATGCGTCGCAAAGATATTTAGAGTTGAAAGCAATAGATAAGTCTTTACCTTCCATATTAATAATAACGTTTTCGTTTACGTTACCGCTTTCACTGTTTGCCGATACGTTTATATATTTTTCTTTAATATCGAGTTTAACGAGATTTTTTGCCTCTTTAGCAACGACTGTCGCTCTTTCTAAACTGTTTAATAAAGACGCTCTTCCAACCCTTACGGTCGTTAAAAAGTCGTCGGGGATAATCTGTTTATAGTTTACGAAATTACCCTCTAAAAGCCTCGTAACGAACACCGTTTCGTCAACCTCTATCATAAACTTATTTCTTTCGCTTATAAAGGTAATTTCTTCTTCGTCGTTATCTAAAATTCTGCAAATTTCAGCAACCGCTCTTGCAGGAACTACAACGCTAAACGGAGAAGACGCGTTTTTAACCTTCTTTTTAGCGTAAGCAAGACGGAATCCGTCTATTGCAACTACCGTAAGTTCGTTTTCGTTTACCTCAAAAAGACAGCCTTTAAGTATAGGCCTACTTTCGTCGGTCGAACATGAGAATACAGTCTTATTTATAACGTCTTTAAAATCTTTTTGTAAAAGAGAAAAGGCGTTTTCCTTGCTCGTCTTATCAATATTTGGGAACTGTTCAGCAGGAAGAACGGATAAAAATACCTGCGAAGAGCCGTAAACTATTTTAAGTTTTCCGTCAGGCTCTATAACGAGTTCAACTTGATCCTCGTTTTCAAGTTTTTTAACGAATTCAGCAAAGAGTTTACCCGGAACGACCGTACTTCCTTCCATAAACGTATCTGAACGAATAGTTTTTTCTATTGCAATTTCCATATCGGTAGCGGATAAAGTTAAATTATCCCCTTTTACCGAAAGTTTAATACCCTCTAAAATTGGGTTAGTAGTCTTAACGCTTATTGCTTTTGATACTTTCATTACTGCTTGAGAAAGGTCAGTTCCGTTTACGATAATTTTCATGCGCTTTTCCTCGATTGATTAAATATATTTTTAATAGATTTATTATAATAATAGTAATAGTGTCCGTGGAAATGTGGACAACCATCATTTTTTAGGTAAAATTCCTTATAAAATAAGCGATTTTCAGTTATGGAAAAGACGGTTTTTTATATGGATAAAGGGTTGATAAACAGTTGATAACTATTTATTTTATGGATAACTCCCTTTTTTTACCTTTTTAAGTCTTTCTTCCAAAAAAAATTTGAAATTTAAAAATTTCTAAAGAATAAACTCTATTATATATTATTATATATAATATTATTAAAAAAAGCAATCGTTTTTAAGTGAAATGACAAATAAAAAAAGTTATCAACATATATGGATAACTTATACACTTAGAGGGTGGAAAACTTTATTTTTTAATGGATAACTTTTTATTGAAAATTTTTTTAGTTTATGTTAATATATAATTATGAGAAAAATATTTGAAGAAAGCGGAATAATTTTATCGCAAGACCAATTAGACAAGTTTGAAATTTATAGGGAAATACTGCTTTTTTATAACGATAAGTTTAATATTACGACCATTACGGATAAAAAAGAAGTCTATATAAAGCACTTTTTAGACAGCGCCTTGGCAAAAGATTTTTATGTGGATAACTCATCCATATTAGAGGTCGGTTCGGGCGGTGGATTTCCTTCTATTCCGTTAATGATAGTAAGACCTGATTTAAAGTTTACTCTTTTAGAGGCTACGGGGAAAAAGTGTACCTTTTTAAAAGAGGCTTTAAAAGAAATTGGAAAAACCGAAGTGGAAGTTTTAAACGGAAGAGCCGAGGATTTTGGTAAAGATAAAAAATACAGAGAAAAGTTTGACCATTCTACAGCAAGGGCGGTAGCAAGACTTAATACATTATGTGAATACTGTATGCCTTTCGTAAAAAAAGGAGGTAGTTTTATAGCCTTAAAGGGAAACGCCGAAGAAGAGATAAAAGAGGCTGAAAACGCAGTAAAAGTTTTGGGAGGAAGGTACGGAGAGATTAAAAATTATACTTTGCCTTTTGAAGAGGGAAAGAGAACGGTTATAAAAATAGAGAAGATAAATAATACTCCGTCTTTGTATCCACGTGGAAACGGAAAAGAGAGAAAAAGCCCTCTATAAGTCGATTATCGGTGAAATTTAACATTTTTTGTAGCAAAAAAGCGTGTTACTTTATATTTAGTAACACGCTTAACTTTTATAGTTTTTTTAAAGTATTGATAAAGAAAAATCAATTCTCTTTAAGGTTTCGTCTTTGCCGATTAAAGACGCAATTTCAGTTGCTCCGCCGGGGGTTACGCCTTGACCCGTTATTGCAATTCTAAGTACCCAGAAAATAGCGCCCGATTTAACTTCCCACTCGCCTGCTTTTTCGGAAAGCGTAGCAAATAAAGTATCGTTATCGAAACTCTCTACCGAGGATAAAACCTCTTTTATTTTAGGAAGTAAAGTTTTTGCGACTTCGGCGTTCGTCTTATTTTTCTTATTGTCAAAGAGAGCGAGGTCGTAAGTTTCAAGGTTTGCAAGCCAATCGATTTTTTCGGGAATTTCGCCTAAAACGTCAACTCTGTTATGAAGAAGTTTTGCTATTTTTTCAAGGTCGAAAATTCCGTTTACCTTAGATTTTTCAAGGAAAGGACGTGCTAAAGAATAAAATTCTTCAAAGGTAAGGGCTTTTATATATTCGCCGTTGAGCCAACGGAGTTTAACCTCGTCAAAAATTGACGGAGATTTTGAAATACCGTCTAACGAGAAACAGTCTATCATTTCCTGTAAGGTCATTTTTTCGCGGTTATCCTTAGGAGCCCAGCCAAGAAGTGCTACGTAATTTATAATAGCCTCTTTTAAATATCCTTTGTTTACGAAATCGTCAAAGTTTGCGTCGCCGTATCTTTTAGAGAGTTTTCTCGTAGCGTCTTTCATAATAGTTGGAAGGTGAATATACACAGGTCTTTCCCAACCGAAAGCGTCGTACATTAAATTATATTTAGGAGTTGAAGAAAGATATTCCGTTCCACGTATAACGTGAGTAATACCCATAAGGTGGTCGTCGATAACGTTTGCAAAGTTATAAGTGGGCATTCCGTCCGATTTAATTAAGATATTGTCTTCAAGTTCTTTATAGTCAACCTCTATCGTACCGTAAATGAGGTCGTCGTAAGAACTCATACCCTCGGTAGGAATATTTTGACGGATAACGTAAGGTTCGCCCGCCTTAATTTTAGTCTCTACCTCTTCTTTTGAAAGTTTAAGGCAGTGTTTGTCGTATTTTCTGTTACCGTTTTCGTCAGTTAAACTTTCAAGTCTTTCTTTAGAACAAAAACAGTAATAAGCACCGCCGAGGTCAATTAATTTTTTTGCGTACTCAGCGTAAATTTCTTTTCTTTCGCTTTGAACGTAAGGACCGTAGTTACCGCCTATATCCGGACCTTCGTCATATTTAAGTCCCGATTCAAGAAGTGAACTGTAAATGAGGTCAACAGCCCCTTCGACGAAACGCTGTTGGTCGGTATCTTCGATACGTAGTACGAAATCTCCGCCGTTTGCCTTAGCGTATAAAAAAGCGTAAAGAGCGGTTCTTAAACCGCCGAGATGCATAAAGCCCGTTGGACTGGGCGCAAATCTTGTTCTAACTTTTGCCATAATTTCTCCGTTTTGTCTTCCTTTTATGAAAATTGTCGGAAGTTTTTAAAAATCTTATCTATTTTATTTTACCACAAAATAAAAAAAGTGTATAATAAAATTACGAACTTTTTTAAAATAATAAAAATTTCGTAAATTTTATTGCTTACGGAGAAAATTATGGAAAAATATCTTCCCCTTATAAAGGACAGTTTAAAAAAACTTATTCAAATTCCGTCCGTTGAGGATACGCCTAAGGAAAATATGCCTTTTGGACAAGGCGTGTACGACGCTTTGCAATTTACTTTAAATCTTGCCGGAAGTCTTGGCTTTGAAACTAAAAACTACGATAACTATATCGGTGAGGCAATTTGGGGCGAGGGCGAAGAAATGGCTATACTTACCCACCTTGACGTCGTTCCCGTTGGAAAAGAGAACGATTGGATTTATCCCCCGTTTTCGGGCGAAGAGGTAGACGGTAAAATTTACGGAAGAGGTACTATGGACGATAAAGGTCCTGCAGTCGTTTGCCTTTACTGTATGAAAGCCTTAAAAGACGAGGGGTTCGTTCCAAATAAAAAAATAAAACTCATTTTCGGCTGTAACGAGGAATCGGGTTGGAAGTGTATAGACCACTATAAAAAAGTTGCCAAAATGCCCGACTTCGGCTTTTCTCCCGACGCCGATTTTCCCGTTTTGTACGCCGAAAAAGGTATAATGCACGTTGCCTTTTATTTTGAAAACGAGTTTGGTTTAACAATGATTAAAGGCGGTGAAAGAGCAAACGTCGTTTGCGATAAATGTGAGGCTATAGCACCGTTAGTTGAGAGTTTAGCCCAAAATTACGGAGTAAAAAACGAGGGCGAAACCTTAGTCACTTTTGGTAAAACGGCTCACGGCTCTACCCCCGAAAAGGGAATAAACGCAATACATTCTATGGTCAATTATTTAGAGTCTATTGATATGCTCTCTTCAAAAATAAGAGAATATCTTTTCGAGGATAAATTGGGATTAACCGACATAAACGACGATACGGGATACTTAACTTTAAGCCCCGATATAATCTCTATTGAGGGGGATAAAATTAAAGTCGTAGTGGATATCCGTTATCCGTCGACTTATAGCGGAGAAGAACTTAAAAATAAGTTATCACAAATTGCGCCGTATAAAGTTTTATCCCATCAACTTCCCCTTTACAACGATAAGGAGAGTTTTTTGGTAAAGACCTTGCTTAATATATATAATGAAACTATGGGAACTGACTGCAAGCCTCTTGCAATCGGCGGTGGAACTTACGCAAGGGCGTTAAAGTGCGGAACTGCATTCGGCCCTGAAATGCCAAACGAAGAATCTACTATTCACCAACCCAACGAACACGTAACCGAAGAGAATTTAAAACTTCAGTGCGTAATGTACAAAAAAGCGATAAAAGAACTTTCAAAATAATTTGGCTTTTGCACAGCCTAATAATTACAGTTAAGTTTAATAGAATTAATAAAAGTGGGGCTATAAGTCGATAAATGGTTAGTAATCTTCCTCCTTTGCTTAAAAATAAGACCTGCGCTATCACAGGACACAGAATACTTTTAGACGATATAAAATATCAAAAGGTAAAAGCCGACTTGCTTGAAATTTATAATAAAGGGTACTCCGTTTTTCTCGTAGGTATGGCTATAGGATTTGACCTTTTATGTTTTGAGGCGTTGCAAGATTTAAAAGCCGACGGCAACGATATAAAGGTATGCGCCGTAATTCCTTGCGAGGGGCAGGAAAAATATTATAGTTCGGAAGAAAAAGAGAAATATTTGCGTTTTTTATCGCTTGCGGACTACGTAGCAAAAGAAGAGCGGACTTATTTTCGCGGTTGTATGCTAAAGAGAAACGACTATATGCTGGATAATTGCTCCTATCTTTACGCATATTTTAAAGGCAGTGAAAAAGGCGGTACGCTATACACGGTAAACGGGGCAAAAAAGAGAAATATTACCGTGCTTTATTATGGAGAACAAGAATGAAAGAAATATTCATATTCACTTCTTCGACAAAAACCAAGGTATCTAAGATGGTGGCGGTGCTGACGAAGAGCAAAACTACACATACTGCGCTTTGTCTTAACGGAAAATTCGATAAAATGTATACCTTTGGAAGAAAGACTCTAAGACCGTTTCCCGCAGGATTCGTTTATGAAAATATACGTACGAATATTCTTAAAGTACAAGAAAAGTGTTACTGTCAAGTGTTTAAAATGAAAATAACCGACGGCGAGTACGAGGGAATTTTAAAGGAAATTGAAAGATACGAGCAGGAAAAAGAGAAGTATAGATACGCTCTTTTGGGGGCATGGATGTGTTTGTTTAGAATTAGAAAAGAATTCAAGTACAAGAGATTTTGTTCGCAGTTCGTAGCCAACCTCATAGGTGACGGTGGTGGAATAAAACTCCCCTATGTGCCCTCTTTAATGAGGCCGAAAGATTTTTTAAAGATAAAAGACGTTGAAAGGGTGTATATAGGAACTATAAAAGAGTTAGCAGAAAAGATAGATAACGGGCAATTAGAGTTATAAAAAACGGGGCTATTGCGAAATGCAATAGCCCTTTAAATTTTATAAAAAGTCAGTCTATAAGTTAATTATCTCTCAATTTTTCCATTTCTTCCCTTTATCTTTTCTTCATTCTTTGTTCTTCTTCAAGTTCTCTTCGCCTTACTTTATCTCCCTCTTCATCTTTTATGATATATTTTTTTTGTATATTTATATCTGAAATAAGTCCTAAATCTCTAATAATTTTATCGGCATTAGAAGCGTAAGAACTTTTCTCCCACTCTCCTGCTTGTTTACCTACAAGGTCGTTATCGCTTCTTATAGTTGAAGTGTGAGTGCCCGTTACCCTAACTTTATTATCGTCAACTTCTACGTCAGTCCAAGTTATATTCGTGTCGTTTTTTAATTTTGATTTAATAGAACTTGCAAGTTTCCAGTTTTTAAAAAATGGCTCACTGCTTTTTTCCTTACTATGATAAGACTTCCTATCGTACGATCTGCTTTTTAAATCGGCAATTTTATATAGTAATATAGGACCTAATAAGAATACTATCACGATTAAAGGTTCTAAAATAATGGAAAACGTTTCTTTTAAGGAACTTTTAAAATCTTTAAAGGCTTCTTTTATTTGCGGTAGGAATAGATAAGCGCCAAATGATAAAGCGATAGACAACGCACTTAAAATTATAAAAAGTATATGCGGTAAAAATACGCACCCGACGCCCATATCACCGTCTCGGTGTTTCCTGTATACTAAAAAACATATTATTGCAAAAGGAAGAAAAGATATACATATCGTTCCCTCTGTTAAATTGTTAAGACCAAAGAGCAATGTTAATAAACCAAAAGGTATAACCAAAATCCAACCTAATACTAATGCAAATATTCTTAAAAAAGTCGGTTCATAGGAATACTCGCTGTCATAGGCTAAGAAAAAAAGAAAACATCCTAAAAAAACGGGAAGTCCTAAAACAAGTTCATCAATTGTAGAAAAATATAGGTCTTCAAATTGTGGTATAAGAACGATTAACAAGAAAAAAAGGCAAATACAAAATATTGCTAAAATAAATGATAAATTTAAAAGAACTCTTTTTGCTTTTCCGTACATAATTTCTCCTTAAAAACTTAAAAAAGTCAGTCTATAAGTCGATTATCGACTATTTTTCGTCAAATTGTATCGTTTTATTAAACAAGTTGTTTCTCTCAGGGTGAGTTATTGCTCCTAAAATGTTTTCACGGAGTTTTTTATTGTCCTTTTCAAGGTCTTTAAGGAGATTTTTAATAAATTCCCTCTTAGTAGTTTTATCGGCAGGACACGGGTTATGAATAATGGGTTTATCCTTAGTAAATCCTATAATTTCCATTTCACGAAGATAAATCATAGGGCGAATTACGGTAAGACCTTGTCTTGAAAGAGAGGTTACGGGAGAAAAGGTTGAAAGTCTTGCCTCGTAGAAAAGACACAAAAAAAGAGTTTCAATTAAGTCGTCGCCGTGATGACCTAACGCCACTTTGTTACAGCCCAATTTTACCGCCGCGCTGTTTAAAGCGCCTCTTCGCATATTTGCACATAGACTGCAAGGATTGCTCTCCTTTCTAACGTTGAAAACGACCTCGCCTATTTCGGTTTTTTCTATATGGTAATAAACGCCTAACTCGTCGCAAATTTGCCTTACGGCGTTTACCTCGTTTTCGTCAAGACCTAAGCCCATATCTACGGTAATTGCTATTAGTTCGTACTTTTTAGGGTAAAAGCGTCTAAGTCCTGCTAAAGTGTATAAAAGAGCAAGACTGTCTTTTCCGCCCGAAAGTCCAACGGCAATTTTGTCGCCCTCTTCAATCATTCCGTATTGGTCCACCGCTTTGCGCGTTTTAGACAAAAGTTGTTGTATTTTCATATTACCTCATTGACAAATTATTGTAAATTATGTATACTAATATATATTTTAATTGAAAATTAAATATATATCAAGTATAAAACGGCTAAAAAATAAAAAAATTTAACGGAGAATAAAATGACTGAAATTTTAGGAGAGTTTTTACTCAAAGTCTTTCAAAACGAATACGTCGCGACGCTGTTCGTTTCAATGTTCCCATTAATTGAACTTAAAGGCGCTATTCCAATCGGTACGGGGCTTTTCGGTCTTAACCTTTTAGAAACGGCGGGGATTGCTTATCTTGGCTCGACAATCGTGTCGATAGCAGTATTTTTCCTTCTTATCCCCATTTTTAATTTACTTAAAAAAATCGGTTTTGTAAAGAAAATAATCGAAAAAATAGAGACTATTTTTGATGAAAAAGCCCAAAAGATAGCCCAAAAAACTAACGGCTCGGCAGAAGAAGAGGCAAGAAAAATTATGATGATAAGTCTTTTCGTTTTCGTCGCCGTACCATTCCCCGTTACGGGAGTTTGGACGGGTACTGCTATCGCCGTATTTTTAGGTCTTAAATTTAGAGAATCAGTTCTTCCTATTGCAGTTGGAAATTTAATTGCAGGTTCTATTATTACTCTTCTCACTTTCTTTTTTAAAGATTACGTTGATATAATTATTTACGTGCTTTTTGCTATTGCAATCGTTATGCTTATAATATTTATTGCAAAAATCGTATTAGCAAAACCAAAGGCTGAAAAAGAAGAAAATTCAAATAAGTAAGCCTATAAGTCGATTATTCGCACAATTTTAAAACAATGCTACCTTAATTTGCGTAGCAAAAAAGGGGTATACCCCTTTTGCTTAACTAAAGTAAAGCAAAATTTTTAACGGAAAAAAACGGCGTTGCCGTATGGAGGATTATATATGAATAAAATAAGGAAATTCTTATTTTTAGCACTCATTTTAGTTTTGTCCCTTGCTTTAATCGCATGCGGTGGAAGCAGTAGCGGAGGAAACAACAATGACAGTGGGGAATCTCAAAGTTACGATTCTACCGAAAGCGGTAGCCAAGGCGGAAATGAAGGCGGTAGCCAAGGCGGAAATGAAGGCGGTGACCAAGGTGGAAACGAAGGCGGTGACCAAGGCGGAAATGAAGGCGGTGACCAAGGCGGAAACGAAGGCGGTGACCAAGGCGGAAACGAAGGCGGTGACCAAGGTGGAAACGAAGGTGGCGACCAAGGTGGAGATAAACCGGAAACCGATTACGGCAAAGTTTACGTGAAACTTTATTTTTCAGCGAACGGAGTTATAGAAAAGACTTTTACTCTTGACGAAGACGGAATGACTTTAAACGAAGTTTTTGAAGAAATAAAGAAAGACGACTCTTTAACTTACGCAGGCGAATACACTTTAAACGAATTTGCAGTGTATAACGCAGGCGAACAAATAACCGACCAAACGACGGTATTTACCGATGGCGGAAATTATCTCAGCATTATAGCAAAAGACGCTATATCTACTGAAATGATAATGATTAAATACACCGGCGTAGACCATTCGGGAGTTCCTATCGATGGAGAATTTATTTTAAACGACGGAATTACTTCTTTTATGGAAGTTACCTATCAAATGAATTTATACCCCTCTTTTGACAGTTATTATTTTACTGTATACGGCGAAAAGGTAGGCGGTATAGGTGAGGACGGATATATAAAATACGACTATAATAGCGTAATGATATTCGCATCTACAGAAATTACCGTTCATCCTATTTATGACGTAAGAGTATCTATGGACGGCTCTGAACTTTCAGCGCGTTTTGAAAAAGCGCCTACTTTAGAGGAAGTAATAAAGGCAATCGGCTTAGAAGACGAGCGCGACGATTATCTTTGGACGGTAAACGGCTATGTTACTCAAGAATATCAATCTTCTATCGGTTATTTAGGCGAAAGTATAAGAGCCGAGAAAAAGAAAATCGGCGTTTACGCTCATTACTTTGACGAAAACGGCATGGAGATAAATCTTCAGCCCACCGGATATTATTTAGAGAAAAACTCTGCTACCGTTAAAGAACTTTTAGATTTTTACGGGCTTTCTCAATTAGAGGGCTATACTTGGGAAGTTGAGTACAAAGACGTAAACAATGAAACCGTAAGAATACCCGCAAGCGACGATCATGTTATAACTTACGTTTACGACGCGAACGCTTGGAGCGAATTTTATGAGATTCACCTTTACGGAAAGACGTCGGCGTTTACCTTAAACTTATGGTCGAATATAATAGGCGTTGGCGAAAAATATATGACTTTACCGTGCAGAGAGGCTATTACGGTAGCGCAAATTTTAAACGCTTTAGAAATTACCGTTGATTTTGAAGATTTACACGTAATGGTAGACGTAGGCGGTTCGGGATATGAAGTATCAAGTCCGGACGAAGTGATTTTAGTTTCCGCAACCGTAAACGTATACGACCGAAGAGAATACGTAACCGTAAACGTAAAAGTAAACGGAAGTTGGGTAAATAAGCAAATTCTTTTAAAAGGACTTACGACGGTAGGTCAAGCAATTACGGCGGCAGGATTTAATTATAGCGATTATTCTTGGACTATTACGAGACAAGGAAGTAATTTATATAACGAAACTACTCCCGTAACGAGCGAAAACGAGGCTATTCAAAATTACGACGTTATAAAAGGACAGGTACTTGAAAGTATAAACGTTTTCTTTAGCGGTGCTATGGATTACGGCTTTATTGAAACCGAAACGGGTTCAGGTTATAAGACGTACGAATCTACGGGTACTTGGGATAATCCCGTTATTCAATTTAACCAACAAGACGTGTTTGAACTTCTTGGATGGTCGCTTACTGAAAGTAAGGTAGGCGATACTCAAAAGCCGGCGCTTATCACTTCTTTAGACCAACTTTTTGCGTTAAATCTTCAAGAAGTAACGGTTTATCCCGTCATAGAAATCAATAAACAAGCCTTTAACGGATTATATTATTTCTCGTGGAAGGGATTATATTTAAAGATAGAAAACGGCTACGCTAACGGTTTTTATTTTGATAATATGGGAAATAACGCTTTCAGTCAGCAGTTTGCAAATAAGCAAGTAACTTTTGAATACGAATACAGCCAATTCTACGTAAATATAGATGGCGATAGAATAAACGTTGACGTTTATCAAAAGCAAGAGGGCTCGTTTATTTATATTGAGAACAGAGAAAGCGCGGAAATAACGTATACGATAGTAAACTATGCAAGTCAATTGCAAGGTTATTTACAAAACGCGCAAAGTTACAAAATCGTTGACGTAGAAGGAAACGAAGTAACGGTTGACCAAATACAAGCAGGACAAATTTATTACGCTTACGTAAACAGTCAAGTAACTGAATAAAAGCAAGGGCGAGCCGGAAGGCTCGCCCTTAAATTATATTTTCAAACATAAAATTTCAAGTCTTTATTGACAAAATCACAAATATATAATAAAATAAATATATATAGGGTATTACGGAGGTTATATTATGGATAACAAAAGATTTTACGTGACGATAAGCAGACAATTCGGCTCTGGCGGTGGAGAAATTGCGTCTAAAGTAGCGGCTAAACTCGGTGTGAGGTGTTATGATAAATCTCTACCCGAAATGACTTCCGTGGTGACGGGTTTTGATAAAAACGTCGTCGTTTCTTCTGAAGAACAAACTGCCAATAATTTTTGGTACTCGGGATTTTTAGGCGGTGACGCTTTGTCTTTATACGATAAAATCTATATGGGGCAAGCAAAAGTTATTAAATCCCTTGCTGAAAAAGGCTCGTGTGTGTTCGTTGGAAGATGCGCGTCGAGAATTTTAAACGAATACGATAACGTTATCCGTATTTTTATTTGCGCGCCTATGGAAATAAGAAAAAAGAGGGTTTCCGAGGGCTATAACGTCAGTTTAACCGAGGCTGAAAAACTCATAAAGAAAAACGACAAAGCAAGGTCGGCGTATTATAAAAAATACGGTGATGCAGACTGGGGTAAGGCTGAAAACTACGATTTAATAGTAAATACGAAAATGGGCGTTAATAAAGCGGCAACCTGTATTGCGGATTTAGTAAAGGATATAATTAAAAACAAATAAAAATAGGCTACGCTTTTTGCGTGGCCCATTACGTCTAAAAGGCAGTTTTGATATGAAGGAAAAATTTGCAAAAGCCGTCCATAAAATGAAGAGAAAGGATTTCCTTGACGACTTTATAAGAGAAAAGTCAGCCGAGGAAAATAGACTTACTGAAGAGGCGGCGGAACTGAGAAAGAAAAACGGTAAAAAGGTCGGTAGCGATATCGACCTTCGTATATTTCAAATTAATATGCGAAAAGCCGAAATATTTAAAAATATCGCCAAGTGTAAAGCCGAAATAAAGACTTTAAAAACGGAGATTTTAGACCTTTTAACCGATTGCTACGCATTAGCCGAAAAACCTGAAAATAAGGCTAAAATTGAATCGGCTTGTTATCACGCTTTCGAGGGGAAAGTTAAGATTTTAAGCGATAAAGATGCAGGCGGAATAATGGGCGACTGTAAGATTGTCGGCGCAATTATAACTCACGATAAAAAGAAAAGACGTACGACTGCAAAACTCGTAAAAGCAGGCGCAAAAAACTCGCAAGGAAAGTTACTTCAAGCCCCTGAAATTGTAGTTTACGATTACGATAAAAAGCAAGAAGACGGCATTTACCGTGACGAAACCGACGAGTTTAAGAAAAAACTCCGCTTTAAAAAGCAAAATCCCGCCATTTCTTACTTAAAAGAAACCTATATTCAAAAAAATTCACTCTACGCGCTTAGCGTAACGGCAAATTACGCAGTATTTGCGCTTTGGTCGGCTATAGGCGGTTTTGGACAAGCAGTATTTTCTTCACTGCAACTCCGTTTTTCGGCGGTTTTGATAACTTTACTCGGTCTTTTTTCAATTACAACCCTTAAAAAAGGACAAAAAGGCGGAGTTTGCGATATTATTCCGCTAACCGCAATAGGAATTTCGCTCGTTGCTTTTTCGTGCTTGTTTGCTTATGATATTTTAAGAGGAATTTTATTCCCGTTAGGGTTATTAATTTACGGCGTAACGGCAATAATTTTAAGGGCAAAATTCGCAGACGAAGAGGGCAAAAACGAAGAAAATACGATGTATTTTGCTTTAAGTACAGTTTTAGGGTGTTTATTTGTAGCCGTATTTAAAACTATGTCGTCGGCTTATTTTGCGTACTGGCTTACCGCAATATGCATTTTAGGTGTAGTTGCCGTTTTGTCAGCCGTTGGGTGCGTACTAAATAGAGGAACTAATAAAGTAAAAATTTATAAATATACCGCAATTTTCGTTGCTACTTTCGGTTTCGTTTGCTTTTTGCTTGGTATAAAACTCGTTTTAGGAATTATTTTCTTTGCGGTAAGTGTGATAGAGAGTTTGTTGGCAATTTTTGCGGAGAGAGAAAATGTATAAGGCTATAATAAGCGACTTTGACGGAACTCTGGCAACTTGCGATAAAAGGGTTACTGAGGAAAATTTCGAGGCTATAAATAAGTTAATTAAAAGAGGCAAAAAGTTTGCGCTTTGCACAGGGAGAATGACCGCGTCGGCAATGATGCTCGTTGAAAAATTGCCGATTAAACCGCTTATAGCCACGTATAACGGTAGCGAGATAGTAAATTCGCAAACGGGCGAAAGACTTATAAGGCACTCCTTAGAGAGTAATCTTATGCTTGAAATTATTACCTACGCAAGAAGTCGCGGTCTTTACTTTCAAATATTTGATGACGAGGTAATAGTAGAAAAAATTACCGAGGTAACCGACTTTTACTGTTCTATTTGTAAAGTGAAAGCAAGGGCGGTTGGCGACCTATATTCATATATTAGCGAAAGAAAGGCAACTTCGCCTAAACTTATGCTCATTAATTTTAGGGGAGAGGTCGAAAGTTATATAGCCGAGGTAATGCAACTTTTCGGCGATAAAGTCGAGGCGGTAAGGTGCTACGACGGAATGATTGATATTACGCCAAAGGGCATAAATAAAGGCTCAGCCGTAACTGATTTTTGTAAAATTTGGGGCATTGACGAGAGCGAGTGCATAGGAATAGGCGACGAGGGAAACGATATTGCCATGTTTGAGACGGCAGGACTTGGAGTTGCTATGATAAACGCCCGTGACGAGGTAAAAAAAGAGGCCGATTTGGTTACCGAAAAGGATAACGACAATAGCGGAGTGGCTGAGATAATAAACAAGTTTATGCTATAAAAGTGGGGCTATAAGCCGTTTAAATGCAATTTTTGAGGCCAATTTCAGTTAAACGAAAGATATTTAAAATTAAGAAAGAGGTATTTTATGAAAATTACTTTAAATAAAGACCAAGAAGTTGTAAAAACGGTAAGAGAGGGACTAATAGCCAAAGGGGGCTACTGTCCTTGCCGAGTCGGTAAAAAGCCCGAGTTTAAATGTATGTGCGAGGAATTTCGCACGCAGATAGCCGACGAAAATTTCGAGGGCTACTGTCATTGTAAGTTGTTTTATAAGGAAAAATAAAAGTCAAAAGGGAGTGGTTCACCACTCCCTTTAATTTTTTGTTTTGCCACAACTCGTAAAAATCCCGTCTTGCTTTTAGCAAATCCTTTTCGTTAAACAATCATACGTTATGACGTAGCCATATATATTATATATTGATTAAAAGAAAAGAGATTAATTTACAAAATAAAGATTTACGTTGTTAAATAAAATGAAATAAAAAAAAGAGTTAACACAATATTTTGTGTAGAAAAATTACAGTAAATACAACTAATAGTGAAAGTAAAAAATAGGTGAAAAATTATTTAAAAAACCCCTAAAAAATAATTGACAAAGACAAAATAAAGTGGTAATATAAGCGGGCACTCGAGCGAGAGGGCGACCGAAAAAGCCATATAAACGCTGAAAAAAAGTATTTAAAAAAAC
>SVIB01000046.1 GCA_015055505.1 Clostridiales bacterium | reverse complement strand
AAGTATAAAGTTCCCAGAATCGCATACGTAAACAAAATGGATATCAACGGCGCAAACTTTGATAACGCCGTAAATATGATGAGAGAAAGACTTGGAACGAACGCTATTCGTATCCAACTTCCCATCGGCAAGGAAGATACTTTCAAAGGTATCGTAGACCTTGTAAACATGAACGCCGAAGTTTACAAAGACGACTTGGGTAGAGAATTTGAAAAGACGGATATTCCCGAAGACATGAAAGCCGACGCTGAAAAGTATCGTGCAATCTTGGTAGAAGCAGTTGCTGAACAAGACGACGAACTCATGGAAAAATACTTTGAAGACGGCGATTTGTCTGTAGAAGATTTGAAAAGAGGTCTTCGTATTGCAACCATCAACATGGCTGTAACCCCCGTTCTTTGCGGTTCAAGTTATAAAAATAAGGGCGTTCAATTCCTTTTGGACGCAATCATTGATTACTTGCCTTCACCTTTAGACGTTGATAACATCAAAGGTATCAACCCCAACACGGGCGAAGAAGAAATAAGAAAAACTTCAGACGAAGAACCTTTCTCAGGTCTTGCGTTCAAGATTGCCGCAGACCCCTTCGTTGGAAAACTTGCTTTCTTCCGTGCTTATTCGGGTGTTTTAGAAGCAGGTTCTTACGTTTACAACAGTACCAAGCAAAAGAAAGAGCGTATCGGTCGTTTAGTGCAAATGCACGCTAACCACCGTGAAGAAATCCCCGTAATTTATTCGGGCGATATCTGCGCTATCGTAGGCTTGAAAGATACCGGTACGGGCGATACCCTTTGCGACGATAAACATCCTATCGTATTAGAGCAAATGGAATTCCCTGAACCCGTTATTAAAGTAGCAATCGAACCCAAGACTAAAGCAGGTCAAGAAAAAATGACTCTCGCTCTTATCAAACTTGCGGAAGAAGATCCTACTTTCAAAACTTATACCGATAATGAAACTGGACAAACTATTATTGCCGGTATGGGCGAATTGCACCTTGAAATTATCGTTGACAGACTTTTGAGAGAATTCAAAGTAGAAGCAAACGTTGGTAAACCCCAAGTTGCTTACAGAGAAACTTTCAGAAAAGCAGTTGACGCTGAAGGTAAATACGTTCGTCAGTCGGGTGGTAAAGGTCAATACGGACATTGTAAACTCCGCCTTGAACCCAAGGAACCCGGCACGGGCTACGAATTCGTTGACGAAACGGTCGGCGGTTCAATTCCCAAAGAATATATCCCCGCAATCGACAAAGGTATTCAAGAAGCGGCTAAAAACGGATTCTTGGCTGGTTACGAAGTGGTTGACTTCAAAGTTGTTGTATACGACGGTAGTTACCACGAAGTTGACTCGTCAGAAATGGCGTTCAAGATTGCAGGTTCTATGGGCTTTAAAGACGGATTGAAGAAAGCAAGTCCCGTACTTTTAGAGCCTATGATGAAAGTTGAAATCGTAACTCCTGAAGATTACTTCGGTGATTTGATGGGTAACGTTTCATCTCGTCGTGGTACTATTTCTGGTACTGAAGACAGAAACGGCGTTAAAGTTATCGACGCTACAGTTCCTCTTTCTGAAATGTTCGGTTATGCAACCGACCTTCGTTCGAGAACCCAAGGTCGTGGTCAATTCACCATGCAGTTCTCTCATTACAACGAAGTTCCTAGGTCAATTTCCGAAAAAATCATCGGCGAAAGAGGCAAAAAGGCTGACTAATCAGTAATTTTTAAAAAAATTTTAAAAAAACCCTGCAAATATATTGAAATTATTTTTAATTTGATATATAATTGTAGGTGCTTGTATAAGCTTTTTATCTTAATAATGATAGATAGCTGCATAGCCGAAATTTTTTCGGCGGACAAGTTATCATTTTATAATAATATAATTTGGAGGAATTTAACAATGGCTAAGGCTAAATTCGACAGAAGTAAACCCCACGTTAACGTTGGTACTATCGGACACGTTGACCACGGTAAAACCACTCTGACCGCAGCTATCACAATGGTTATGGCATGTAAAGGTCAGGCAGCAAAGATGAAGTACGACGAGATCGACAAAGCACCTGAAGAAAAGGCTCGTGGTATTACAATTAACACCGCTCACGTAGAGTATCAAACTGACAGACGTCACTACGCTCACGTTGACTGCCCCGGACACGCAGACTATGTTAAAAACATGATCACCGGTGCTGCTCAAATGGACGGCGCTATCTTAGTAGTTGCATCTACTGATGGTCCCATGCCCCAAACTCGTGAACACATCCTTCTTGCTCGTCAGGTAGGCGTTCCTTATATCGTAGTATTTATGAATAAGACCGACCAAGTTGACGATGAAGAACTTTTAGAACTCGTTGAAGAAGAAATCCGTGACCTTCTTACCAAGTACGGTTTCCCTGGCGACAAGACTCCCATCATCAAAGGTTCTGCTTTGAAGGCTTTGGAAAAAGCAACTTCTGGTGCTCCTGATGCAGACGTTCTTGCTGATCCTGCTTGCAAACCCGTTCTTGATTTGATGGACGCTATCGACGCTTATATTCCCGATCCCGCTCGTGAATCTGATAAGCCTTTCTTGCTCCCTGTAGAAGACGTATTCACCATTTCTGGTCGTGGTACCGTTGCTACCGGTCGTGTAGAAAGAGGTATTGCTAAAGTTGGTGATCCCGCTGAAATCGTTGGTCTTATCGAAAAACCTAGAACTACCGTTATTACCGGTCTTGAAATGTTCAGAAAGATGCTCGACGAAGCTATGGCAGGTGACAACGTTGGTGCGCTCCTTCGTGGTATCGACAGAAACCAAATCGAAAAAGGTCAAGTTATCGCTAAACCCAATTCGATTCATCCCCATACCGAATTTGAAGCACAAGTATACGTTTTGACAAAAGAAGAAGGCGGACGTCATACTCCTTTCTTCAACAACTATCGTCCTCAATTCTTCGTTAGAACTACCGACGTTACCGGTTCAATCAAATTGCCCGAAGGCGTAGAAATGGTTATGCCTGGCGACAACGTTAAAATCGACGTTGCTCTTATTAAACCCGTAGCAGTAGAAGAAGGTCTCCGTTTCGCTATTCGTGAAGGCGGCAGAACTGTAGGTTCAGGCGTTGTTTCTAAAATCATTAAGTAATTTCAATTAAATTACGATATAAAATCACCTTATCTCGCGATAGGGTGATTTTTTTATATCCACAAACGAAAGGCGGTTTTTTAAACAATGCTAATTATTTGACAATTTACATTTATTTTTATATAATTATATAAATAACTTTTGGAGATGTGAAAATGGCAAAAACAGTTCATAAAAATTTACTCGGCGGTGTCGGCGAAGTTATTATAGACGATATAGATTCCGCAAAAAATATAAGCGAAAAATGCACTCTTTTTGCAGTAGTTACTATCCCTGCAAATTCGTCTTTGGGCTATCACGAACACCACGGCGAGTGTGAAACTTATTACATACTTTCGGGCGTTGGCGAGTACGACGACAACGGCGTAAAACGCACCGTTAAAGAAGGCGACGTAACGGTAACTCCTAATGGTAAAGGGCACGGCTTAAAAAATATCGGTGCAGAGCCTGTTAAATTTTTGGCTGTTATAATTAAAGATTAAGGGGATAAAAATGTCAGTTGTACAAATAAAGTGCGCAAACTGTGGTGCGCTCGTAGAAAATGCGGAAAATCAAATACAATTCAGATGCTCACATTGCGGGGCGCTCGTTTTAAATATTGTAGACGCCGAGTTAAAAGATGGCGTTGAAATTGTAACACCCGAAGATTTAGATAATTTTTTAGCGGAAAATAAGCAGTCGTTTATAATAAACGTGGGTGATAGATTGGAAGAGTTTGATATAGACACCAAAGTTATCAATAAAACGATAACCGACGCTGAAAGATTGCTTTCAGAAAGAAATTTTGGTTATTATCTTTTAAACGGCTGTCCCGATTCTTTAATAGTTTTGCGCTTAAAATTATTACATAATTATAAGGTTTGCAACGAATACGAACTTTCTATGCAATCAAATAAATTGCAAGGCGAAGTATACGATAAGTTTATTTCACTTTGCGACGAAACTACTAAAAACACTTATAAAAAGATAGAAGAACAAATCGAGAAAAATATAGCAAGCGACAACGAAATAAAAGAAGTTGAAAAACTTTGGAACGTTGGCTTGTACGAAGATGCGCTCGTTTACGCAACGCAAATGCTCAAAAAATATCCGTATAAGGCGCTCGCTCATGCAAGATATATACTTGCAAAGTGGGATTATTTTGATTATGACGTATATAAAAACGTTCAGTCAACGTATAGAACTGACGTAATAAAAATGAAATACAAAAAAGAGTTTAATCAAGATTGGGAAATAATGAAAAGATGTCCCGATTATCATCTTTTAACTTACGGGCAAGCAAGAATTGGTAAGGAATTTTGGGAAGATTTTAAAGACTATTATTTAAAATCGTTGTTTTTGTATCTTTGTATTTTAAATAAAAATGATTACGTTGCTCCTGCTGCAAGAAAAATCGTAAATGACGAAATTAAAACTCAAAAAAAGCAAGCGAAAGAACAAGCAAAACTCGCTAAAAAACAAGCGAAACTTGCTAAAAAAGGTAAATAAAATGGCTATTCATCACGACAAAAAGGCTTACGGAAAACTTGCACCACTTTCTGAAGATTTTTCCGAAGACAAGCTTTTAAAAATGGTTGAAAAAATTGAAAATGAGAAAACTGAATATGAAAAAATGATAAACGGCGAACTTTACAACGCCGGTGATAGCGAACTTTCCGCTAAGCGCAAAAGGGCACGTCAACTTTTTAAAGAGTTCAACGATACCACCGAAGACGAAAGTGAAAAACGTTATAAAATTGCGTGCGAACTTTTAGGCTCGCACGGCAAATTTTTTTATTTTGAACCGCCGTTTCGCTTCGATTACGGTATAAATACTCATATAGGCGAAGACGTTTTCGCCAATTTCAACCTTACTATTTTAGATTGTGCGCCCGTAAAAATAGGTAATCAAGTGTTTATTGGACCAAACGTAACGATAGCAACGCCCGTTCACCCGCTACTTGCGTGTGATAGGAATATGCGTGTGGCGAAAGACGGCTCTAAATTCGATTACGAATATGCCAAACCCATAACTATTGAAGATAACGTATGGCTAGCGTCTAACGTTACCGTTTGTGGTGGCGTAACGATAGGGCACGATAGCGTTATCGGCGCAGGCTCGGTAGTAACTAAAGATATTCCCGCTGGGGTTTTAGCCGCAGGAGTTCCTTGTAAGGTTATTAGAGAACTAACGCTAGAAGATAAAATGAAAATGCCTAAGGAGAGTTATTAAGCGTATCAAAAAGAGGAAAAATATCCAATGAAACATAGATAAGCAAAGTGCAAATTTACCAGCTTAAAGAGCGTAATAAATTTAATAATGCGAATATCTCGTACTTGTATTAAAAATAGAGAGGGCTTGAAGTAAAACTTTAAACCCTCTCTATGTATTTTAAATCAATTATATTTTACGGGTAAACTATATTTTTTATAGTTGTGAGATAACTATTTCAAACTGCGTTTTCAAAAATAAAATAGGATAATTTATAAGCGTTTATTATGTTTTTCAGTATACTATACGAAGAAAAAATTAAAAAATGTTTTTTATAACAGTAGACTAAAATAAAAAAACTTTTGCTAAAAATTAGCAGTTGATATTTTCGTCGTTATATAATGTAAAAACGAGTTAAAAGTGCTAAAGTGAAAAAGCGCTTAAGCGCAATCAATATTGCTTACGCTACGAATTACTTTTACTCGCTTAAAATTTTTGTGCTTTCTCGCAAAACAAAACTTGTTTGCAAGTAAATAATTTTGCAGGGCGTCTTTTTAGTCATTCGTTCGGCAAGAATATGTACTGCGTTTGTACCTAAATCTACTTTATTTACGTTGATAGTAGAAAGTTTTGGTGTGCAAGACTTGCTTTCAGGCGTATTGTCGTAACCTAATACGTTAAGCGTTTTTGAACAAGTTTTTTTAAGAATTTTTAAGGCTGATAAAACTTGTAATGCAAGGTAATCGTTTGCACAAACGAAACATTCGGGAAAAACGGGAAGAGAAGCAATATGTTTAGCAAGAACGTTTTCGTCATCGTAAACGCTAATGTCCGTATCCGTGATATTATTTTTTTCTTCAAAAGGTATTTTATAATAATGTAATGCTTCTCTCATCCCTAAAAAACGTTCATAAAAACTTTTACAATTTTGCGGATTTCCCACAAAACAAAATTTTTTCAAGCCTTTTTCTATCATTTGATTGCACACTTCTGTAACAGAAATAAGATTTTCAGAAAGAAGGATGTCGAAATTTCCGTTCAAATTGTAGTTGTAAGTGGGGTAGTCGAGAAAGACTATAGGTAAATTTAACGATGAAATTTTATTAACCATTTTCTCGTTAAAAAATTCAAGACAAATTAAGCCGTTTACTTTAAGATTGTTTATATACGTATTTAAAACTTCTAAACTTGAGTTTGGTCTAAAGAAATATTGTAATACTTCAAAACCATATTCTTCTGCTTTGTTCGTTATTCCTTTTAAAAGATAAATATAATAATTGGATGCTAGCAAAGAAACGGAAGAAAGAACTAAAATTTTTTGTTGCTCGGTGGTTTTTTTTGTGGATATAACGTTGTAATTTTTATACCCCATATTTATTGCCGTGTTAATAATCAACTGTTCGGTTTTCTTATTAACGTGTTGACCGTTTAGAGCCTTGGAAACCGTGTTTCTAGACAACCCTAAAGCATTGGCGATATCCATTATAGATACGGTCTTTTTCATAATAAATCCCCGCTGAATTATATAATATATTACGGATAGAATTATAAACTAAAAAAATTAAAAAGTAAACTATTTTGATTGAAATTATTCATATGTAACTATAAAATAGTCGTTTTTGTGCAAATGCACAATTAAACGGCTATTTTTTGATTTCCTATTGACAAATTGACATATAGGCATTATGCTATAGTTGTAAAAAACAACTATAGTTAAAGTAAACAATAAAAGGAGAAAAGAGATGAATAAATTTATAGCGCTAATTTTGGCTGTATTGTTGTGTTTGGCGGGGTGTGGCTCAACGGATAAACCTAAACAACCTGAAGATATTCAACAAGGTAATTTAACTTTGTTTCCTAAACCCGAAGTGGATTATGCGGGCGATCCGATACCATATTCGGAGAACGGTAAATTATATTTATACTACATACATGACGGACGAGGATGGAACGAAGGATATTTCCATCCTTGGAACTTATTTGAAACCTCCGATTTTAAAAATTGGGAAGATAAAGGTAGGGTTATTGCAGGAACTTTTAATAAGAAGAACGAGCAAGATTACGGTATAGGCACGGGTACGGTTTTAAAAGGACACGATGGGCAATATCATGCTTTCTATACGGGTTGGAACGGGCATCCTGCATCAGTAGTAGATCCTGACGTTTTATTTCACGAAAAAGTTCAACATGCCGTATCGGACAACTTAGTGGATTGGACAAAAATACCCGAAGACGGATTTTACGGTGGGGTAGACGATTTTAGAGATCCGCACGTTGTTTGGATAGAAGAAGAACAAGAATATTGGATGTTAGTTTCCACGTGGTACTCGGCAAATTATTATAGCCCTGTAATTAAAAAATACGTTTCAAAAAATTTGTCTACGTGGGAATACGAAGGAATTTTCTTTGACAAAGCGGAAAATAACGTATTTATGGAATGTCCTACTCTATTAAATTATAACGGGTATTGGTATTTTACCTATTTCCAAAAAGACGTAGACGGAACTAATGCAAGGGTAACTCGTTATTATTATAAAAAGAATTTGTCTGACGAGTGGACAAAACCCGATAATAATTATTTTGACGGTGCGGGCTTTTCTGCTGCAAGACTAGTGCAAGTGGGCGAAAAACTTATAACAGTAGGTTGGATAGGAACTAAAATTGGAGATTTCGACCAAGGTGCGTATACTTGGGCGGGTAATCTCGCTTGTCACGAACTCAAACAACAATCAAACGGCGATTTGAAAGTTGTTCCCGTTAGCGAAGTTGAAAGCGTTTTAAATCATGAAACTTTCTATAACGTAGCGTATTTAAGCAACGGGGTGAATTATAAAAACGATAGTATAACTTTTAGTGAAGGTTCAAAATATTCCTATTTATTATATGACGAAATTCGACCTAAAGCAATGAAACTTAATTTTACTATATCTGCTACCGAAGGTAAGGCAGGGCTAACGTTTTCAAGAAAGAACGAAGTAGGTTACGGCGATTTATGTGTTGAATTTAATTTTAACAAAGGGATAGTTTCTTTCTTCAATACAAAAGCGCATAGTAACTGAACTCAATGAACAAATAATAATAGAAAAAACAAAAAAGAAAACGGTACAAAGCAAGCAAGAGATTATATGCAATATAAGCAAGGCGATAGAAAAAGAGCCAAAGCAAATGATAAAACTTTTAATAAAAGAGATAATACTTTACGACGATAAAGTGGAGATATATTATAACTTTATAGAAGACAACAGCCCTGACGGGAGTT
>SVIB01000045.1 GCA_015055505.1 Clostridiales bacterium | reverse complement strand
CTCACTGTCAATGTTTTGAAAACTCATGGTGTTATCCTCCGCAATAAAAGTATGGTAAATATTAAAAAATATATGCGTAAGGGGTAAAAAACGGTTGACATAAACCAAATAAAAATATATAATAGATAAGAACCGCTCGGGAAGGGCTCTATTTAAGTTGCGGAAAACCGCCGCCCAAAAATCAAATCTCGGCGAGATTAGACAGGAGGTCTATTTTTCATGTACGCTATTATTGATAACGGAAACAAGCAGTACAAAGTAGCAGTAGGTGACGTAGTAAGACTTGAAAAACTTAACGCTGAAGTAGGCGGAAAGGTTGAATTCAACGTTGTACTCGTAGCAGACGAAAACGGAGTTAAGGTAACTAGCGAAGCAGCAGGTTACAAGGCAGTTGGCGAAGTATTACAACAGGCAAAAGCTAAAAAGGTTATTGTCTTCAAATACAAGGCTAAGAAGAACGAAAGAAAGAAGCAAGGTCACAGACAACCCTTTACCGACGTAAAGATTGTTGATATTGCTGTTAGATAATCGGAAGGAGGACTAAATAATTATGTTATTCATCAGATTGTTTGCACATAAAAAAGGTGTAGGTAGTACCAGAAACGGTCGTGACAGCGAAGCAAAGCGTCTTGGACCTAAGCGCGCTGACGGACAAAGCGTTCTTGCAGGTAACATCCTTGTAAGACAAAGAGGAACTAAGTTCCACCCCGGTAAAAACGTTGGTATCGGCAGTGACGATACTTTATACGCTTTAGTAGACGGTGTTGTTAAGTTTGAAAGACTTGGCAGAGATAAAAAGCAAGTAAGCGTTTACGCTGAATAATTTGCAAAAATAACGGGTGCTTATTGCATCCGTTTTTTGTTTAAATTTGAGTTGTTAAAAACGTATTCGTAAGTTGAAAAAGGTATGAAAAACTTTTATTTAGATTGTAAATATTTTAATATAAAAGATACCCTTGATTGCGGTCAAATCTTCCGCTATAGGTCGTTTAACGACGGTTTTTTGGTCTTTTCGGGAGATAAGGTTTGCTATGCGAAAGAAGAAAACGGACAGGTTGCGATTTGCTCGTTTGACGAGGAGTATTTTAAAAATTATTTCGACGTTTCAACCGATTACTCTAAAATAAACTCGTTTGCAATTTCAAGCGGTTACGGTATAGTTTCCCGTTCTGCAGAAAAAGCAAGCGGAGTTAGAATTTTACGTCAGCAAAAGGAAGAAATGCTCTTTTCGTTTATCATTTCGCAAAATAATATGATACCGAGGATAAAAGCAATAATAGAAAGGACTTGCAAGGCGTTGGGCGAAAAACGTGAGTTTTTAGGAGAGGAATATTACACTTTTCCGTCGGCTAAAATTTTAGCGGAGCAGTCTATTGACTTTTATAAAGAATTGGGTTACGGTTATAGGGCAAGTTATATGGTCGAGGTTGCAAAAGCTGTAAGCGAAGGCAAAATTGACCTTGAGAAAATTGCCGAGTTGCCAACGGAAGAGTTAAAAAAGGCGTTAATTTCATTAAAAGGCGTAGGGGCAAAAGTTGCCGACTGTATTTCACTTTTCGGCTATCATAGGACGGACAGTTTTCCCGTTGATACGTGGATAGAAAAAATTTACCGTGAAGATTTTTGCGGTACGCTAAAAGACCGAAAAAAGATAGCGGAGTGGTTTTTAAACGAGTTTAAAGAGTATTCGGGGTACGTTCAGCAATACGTTTTTTATTACAAACGGAGTTTAGAAAAAGATGAAAATTGATTACACTCAAATCTTTAGAATAGGTGACGACGGGATATATTTTAACGGCGGAGAATTTCGTTATTTAGATATAACGGTTGACGAAAACGGCTTTAGCGGTGAGCAAAATTTTGAAAACGGAGAATTTACTGTAAGATTTTACTCAAAGACGGAGTTTACCGTTCTTTTTAAAGTGAATTCATTTGGCAAAGGCGAAAACGCGGTAAAATTGGCAAGGGCAAAATTAGGCTCGTTTTTATTGTTTTTACAAGAAAAATCAATAATAATAAAGAAAAATCAAATTTGAAAACATGTTTAATTTGAGGTATGGATAAATAAGTCTATACCTTTTTTTAATAATTTTTAATAAAACGTTGACAATAATATTAAAATTTCGTATAATAAGCATGCAACAATCTATCGCCATTTTGGCGCAAAATTGAATAAAAAATATGTCAGTTGGTATAACTCTTGGTAGGGTTATATCTATTTTCGTTTTCATACCGACTGTAATTTTTTATTCAAGTATGGATTGTTGCAAACTAACGGAAATGATATATTCTATAGGTGTCGTTTCCAAAAGGGGCGACACTTTTTATATGAAAAAATGCTGTTTTATTGGGCATAGAGAAATAGAAATAACAAAGGATTTGGAAAATCGACTTGACGAACTCATTGAGAGATTAATAAATAATAATGATGTAAACGAGTTTTTGTTTGGTAGTAGAAGTGAGTTTAACTCGTTTTGCTATGACGTGGTTTGCAGGAAACAGAGGAAATATCCAAACATAAAAAGAGTTGCCTATTTGTGCAAACATGAAGAGGTTTGTTTGGTGGGTGAAGGGGATAAAATATCAAAAATTTATCAAAAAATAACTGAAACAAAAAAGAGTTTTGCTGAGTATGAGGAAAAGAAAGAGTTTTTGAAATTAATGAAAGCAGGGCGTGCATCTTACGTGGAAAGAAATAACCTTTTAATTGATGACAGTGATTTTGTTGTTCTCTATCTTGACACAAATAAAATAAGGTATAAGAGTGGGACTTATTTGGCGTATGAATATGCTTTAAAATCAAAAAAGAATATCATTAACGTGAAGGAGTAAAATCCTTTTAAAATTCTTAAATTTTCCACACAAAAAATTGAAAAAACTATTGTATATCATAATTCATTATGATATAATGTATGCGGAAAACCTTGGTTTTTCGCATTTTTTATTGGTTTATATTAAAGAGTATAACAAAAAGGAGTTACTATGAAAAAACTTAACGAATTGTTAAACGGAAACTTAAGAGATTATAGACCTGTTCCGTTTTGGAGTTGGAACGACGAATTAGAGCCTGAAGAACTCGTAAGACAAATTCGTGATATGAAAGATAAAGGTATCGGTGGCTTTTTCATGCACGCAAGAGGTGGCTTAGAAACCGAATACCTTGGCGATAAATGGTTTGAATGTATAAACGCGTGTATTGAAGAGAGTAAAAAAGTCGATATGAACGCTTGGAGTTACGACGAAAACGGTTGGCCGAGCGGTTTTGCAGGTATGAAACTTTTGGAAGATCCTGCAAATCATGAAAATTACCTCGGCAGAGAAGTGGGCGAAAAGTTCGACGAAAAGGCAGACGCCGTTTACTTTTTAGACGGTACTGCGCTTAAAAGGGTGTACGAGCCGTGCGGAGAGGGTACTTACGTAAACGTAACGGTACTTACTAACCCGTCGGTAGTTGATATTCTCGATAAAAATATCGTTAAAAAGTTTATAGACTTAACTCACGAGAGGTATTTGAAAGAGTGCGCCAACGATTTCGGTACGTTTATGAAAGGCTTTTTTACTGACGAGCCTCAATATTACCGTTGGGATACGGCGTATTCAAAGGTGCTGATTCCTTATTTTAAAGAAAAATACGGTATTGAACTTTGGGACGAAATCGGTAAACTTTTCATAGACTGTGACGGAGCGTACGCTTTCCGCTATAAATATTGGAATGCTTTACATAAATTCTTTATAGAAAGTTTCGCAAAGCAAATTTACGATTGGTGTGAAGAGCACGGCTGTCAACTTACGGGACACGGCGTAGAAGAATCGGCTATGTATATGCAAATGTGGTGTTGTGGCGGTATTATGGACTTTTACGAGTTTGAACACATGCCCGGTATCGACTGGCTCGGTAGAGGTATTGGCTCTGACCTTGAGCCTAAACAAGTCGGCTCGGCAAGTGAACAACTTGGCAAAAAGCACGTTATGACCGAAACTTTTGCTTGTTGCGGATGGGACGTAACTCCCCGTGAACTTAAGAGAATTGCGGAGTGGCAATACGTAAGCGGTGTAAACCTTATGTGTACGCACTTGGCGTCTTATTCTATAAGAGGTCAAAGAAAGAGAGATTATCCTCTTCATTACTCAGAACATAACTCTTGGCATGAGGAATTTAGACGTTTTAACGACTATTTCTCAAGACTTGGCTACATTTTAGCCGAGAGTAGAAATAGGGTAAATACGCTAATTATCCACCCAATGAAAACCGCTTATTTGGATTACGATAGAAGAAACGATTATTTTTCCGTGCATGAATTAGATCAATCTTTTATAGATTTAATCGGTGAATACGGCGCGCTAAGTATTCCTCACCACTACGGTGACGAAAACTTAATGGAAAGACACGCGAGGGTTGAAAACGGTAAAATGATTGTAGGTAATTATTCCTATGAATACGTCGTTCTTCCTTGGATAAAGACGATAGATAAGTCAACCTACGCTCTTTTAAAAGAGTTTATAAAGCAAGGCGGAAAACTTATAATTGAATACGGTAAACCTAAGTATTTAGAGGGCGAGCCGTATGCTTTTGACGATTTAGTTCAAACGGCAACGAGAGAAGACCTTATTTCGAGTCTTGAATATACGGTGGAAACCGAAAGCAAAATGGTTAGAACGGCATACCGCACGGGTGAGTTTGGAACTTTCCTTTACGTTGTAAACCTTGAAGAAAAGGACGGCGTAGACTGTAGGATAAAACTTAACTCTAAATATCCGGTTATATACGACCTTGAAAGTATGCAAACTAAGCCGTTAAAGGTCGATAACGGTGTTATAGACCTACATTTGGACTTTGCCGGCTCTGTAATAATCTTTGAAAGCGACGAGCCGTACGCTCCTAAAACGGAGTATAACGGCGCAAATATAGACCTTTCAGGCGAGTGGAAAGTAATTGAAAGTAACGACAATTCTTTGACTGTTGACAAGGCAAGACTTTCTTACGACGGAGTAAATTACGGCGAAAAAGTTTTCATTCCCGCGCTTTTTAACGAACTTATCAAAAAAGAATATCTTGGCAAAATTTATCTCAAATATGAGTTTAACGTAAGAGATATTCCCGAAAAAATTTACCTTGAATGTGAGCAAATGAGTATTCTAAATTGTTCGTTAAACGGCAATTTGCTTAAGTTTGCCCAAAACGGTACTTTAGATAAGAGTTTCTTGACGGCAAATATTAAAGATTACGTAAAAGTTGGCTTAAACGAGATAGTATACGAGATAGACTTCTATCAAAGCGAGCACGTTTATTTCGTATTAGCGGACGTAACTCCCGAAAAGGAATCGCTTAAAAACTGTCTTTCATACGATACCGAACTTGAAAGTATTTATATAAGGGGAGATTTCGGCGTATACGACGACACTCTTAAAGCGATTGATAACGTTTACGTAACAGACGGAGAGCCGTACGTTGGCAAGGTTAAAAATACCGTAAACGCTGAAAGTATTACGACTGGCGGTTACTTGTATTTTGCAGGTAAAATGGTATTAGAAAAGAATATTAAGATAGAAAAAGGCGCAAGTATGCTTAGCCTTACGGGTAGATATGCGGTTGCTGAAATTTCAGTGGACGGCGACGAGGGACAAATGCTTATGTTTGGTACTAAAGCCGACCTTTCTAAATATGCCGACGGAAAAGAGCATACGCTTAGAATGACCGTTTACGCAAGTAATAGAAATATTTACGGACCGCATCACTTTATAGAGTATGAGCCGTTGAGTGTTTCACCTTTCAGTTTTGACTTTACCGGTGCGTGGGAAGAAGGTTATAAGTGTAGAAGTTACCGAGATAATTATTCTTTCGTAAAATTTTCAATTAAATAATAGGGATAGATATGAAGAAAACTAAAATTGTATGTACGTTAGGGCCTGCCAGTTCGTCAAAAGAAGTAATTTCAAAAATGTACGACGCAGGAATGAACGTATGCCGTATAAACTTTTCTCACGGCACTCACGAAGAGCATGCCGAGAAAATAAAAATCATTAAAGAGATAAGAGAGGAAAGGGGAATTCCCCTTCCTATTCTCTTAGATACCAAAGGTCCGGAGTTTAGAACGGGCGTATATAAGGACGGAAAAATTACCCTTAAAAAGGGACGGAAATTTACTTTTACAACAGAACAAATACTTGGCGACGAAACGCGTGTAAGCGTTAATTACGAACATATAGCCGAGGTTATGCAAAAAGGTGATAAGATTTTACTCAATAACGGGCTTATCGTTTTAGAGGTTGACGAAGTCGTAGGTGGCGACGTTATAACGACCGTTTTAGAGGGCGGAGAAACGTCTAATCATAAGAGTATGTTTTTCCCTGACAAATGCTTAAAAATCAACTTTTTGTCGGAAAGGGATAAGGAAGATATTTTATTCGGTATAGAGCAAGACGTTGATTTTATTGCCCTTTCTTTTGTGTCGTGCAAGGAAGATTTGCTGACGGTAAGAAAATTCGTCAACGAGCACGGCGGAGAGAAAATTGACATTATTGCTAAAATCGAAAACCGTCAAGGCGTAATAAATTTAAGAGAAATTGCCGAGGTTTCGGACGGCGTAATGGTTGCAAGAGGGGATTTGGGCGTTGAGATTCCATACGAAGAACTCCCGAATATTCAAAAGAGTATGATTGATACTTGCCGTATTATAGGTAAGCGTTGTATTACCGCAACCGAAATGCTTGAGTCAATGATACATAATCCAAGACCTACGAGAGCGGAGATTTCGGACGTTGCAAACGCCGTTTACGACGGAACGAGCGCCGTTATGCTTTCGGGGGAAACCGCCGCCGGTAAATATCCCGTCGAAGCTGTAAAGGCAATGGCAAAAATCGTTGAGCAAGCTGAAAAAAACACTAATTATATTCAACTTATAAAAGAAGAGCAATTCATTATTTCGACTACGGGCGAGGCTCTTTCACATTCGGCGTGTACCTTAGCGAGAGATTTAAACGCAAAAGCAATAGTCGTATGTACGCATACGGGCAAAACTGCCCGAATGGTGTCGAGATTTAGACCGCAAGTGCCTATAATCGGTATGACAACCGACGAAAAAGCGTATAGAAAACTTGCCCTTTCTTGGGGAGTATTGCCTGTTATGAGTGACGAATATAACTCTGTAGATATACTGTTCTATTTTGCAAAGCAAGCCGCCAAGGAAAGCGGATTTGTTAAAAAAGGCGAAATGGTAGTAATGACGGGCGGAACGCCAATAGGCAAAGGTGGCAACTCTTCGCTTATTAATATTTCGGTGCTGTAATAAATCAATCGTAAGGGAGGGGTTTGTCCCCTCCCTTAAATAATTCTATATATAAAAACCCCGCGTGGAATTTTCCACGCGGGGTTGTGTTTTTGATAAGGGTTACTTAAAACTCGTTTTCTGCTAAATATTGTAAAGTCATTTCAATTTGTGCCCAAGTTAAATTGCCTTTTCCTATTGCAACTTTGAAGTATGCGATAGGTGCTTTACAATAATCTTCATAAGTCATATATTCAGCAAATTCTTCATAAGTAAACAATCCGTACGTTTCAATATCTGCTTGCATCTTTTCTTCGTTATACTTAAGGTCGGCATCATATTCAAAGATATTTACCATACCTCTTGCTTCAAAGTTAAACGAAGGCATTGAAAGCATATCGTCAGATATAAGGTTGAAATGATATTCAGTAATAGGTCCGTAAACTTTTACAACTTCTTCTGTAATATATGCCTTAACGAGAGTAGTTTCGCCTTGCACGATTTCCGTTCCGTCATAGGTCGAAGTTACAAATCTATGACCGATAAACTCATTCATGTTATCTTCTCTAATGAATACGTACTGCATCAAGTCAAGGTCGAAGTATGCATGCTCGTAAGCAATTCTCGCTTTTGAGCCGTTTGCAAACTCAAGGTTAATAACGTTATGAAGTATTGCCGGATCGTCAGCATGGTCGTTAAACCAAATCGTTCCTGCCTCATACTTACCGGTTTCATGGTTAAATACCATTACTTTGTCGCCTGCAACGATATTTTCAACAGCCTTTTGCGTTCCGTCTGCCATCATTATCATAGTGCCTTCAACAAGACAATTTTTAGTAGCTGAAGAACTTACACTAACGTTTGCACCGTTTACCGTTACACTGTAGGTGTCACCTGAAGTATTGTTTGCGCCTGTTACTTTCAAGTCTTTATAATCGCCGGAAATCTTAATTGTAAAAGTAACGGTAGTTCCATTGTCAACCCAACCACCATTCTGTAATCCGCTTGTGTTACATGTTAGCGATGTACCAGCACCTTGGCTCCAACTTACTGTATACATCTTAACGGCAGTTGCAGAGATTTCCGTTGCAGCGTTTACTGTATAACTAAATGTGCTTGATTCTTCTCGATTAGTGTTTACACCACTTTGCGAAGCGCCACCAATAGTTACCGTATTCAAACGGTATCCACTGCTTGCTGTTACGGTTACCGAAATTGAAGTTCCTTCAACAACCGGTGTTCCGCTTGAAATAGCGTTGCCGTTAGCAGTTACGCTAATAGTTGCGCCCGTCGGATTGCTCCACGTTACTGCATAAAGCTTCTTCGCTGTT
>SVIB01000010.1 GCA_015055505.1 Clostridiales bacterium | reverse complement strand
AGCCAAAGTTATATTAAATAAATCCTTAACTCGCCGTCAGGCGAATATCACTGCGTTAGCAATATCACTTGCCGATAGGCAAATCTCACAAATCCGTTTACGGATTTATTTAGTTGCCGAATCCCTTATAGGGACTCGGCTTTTCGGTTTGGGTTTTGCTTTTTTTAAACTATTTTTATTTAAGAGCCCTTTTAAGGGCTTTTTTTGTTTAAAAGGCGAAAAATAAATTGTAAAGGATTTATAAAGCGGTAAAGTTAACTTTTATTTGTCGTTTTGTTATCGCTAAAAACTAATTCTTCAGGGATAACGACGTACCTATTTAAATTATTAGGTCTATTATGTTTTTCTAAAATAATAGAAAATGCCGTTTCGCCTATTAAAAAAGGATTTTGTTTAACGAAGTTCGGCTTGTATTTTAAAAGGTTGTAGAAATCTTCAAATTCCTCGTCGAAAATAAATAAATCCTTTACGGTAAGCAGATTAAAGCCGTCTTTAATTACCGATAGGGTTTTTATTCCCAACTCATAGTTAAAGCAAATAATAGCGTCAAGGAGAGGATTTTCAATAAGGAAATTTTGTATATCGTTTACAGAATTTTCACTGTAATGTTGTAAAGAATTTAAAATAAGGTTTTTATTTATGGGTATACTATGTTCGTTAAGAGCATCTCGGTATCCGCGGTAACGCTCTAATAAAGATATTGCAGAGTCAAACGGGTTTGATATTACGCCTATATTTTTCTTTCCCGCTTTTAAAAAATGCTGAACTATTTTGTACGTGCTTTTTTTGTTATCGGAAGTAATAGAACTCGTTTCAACGCCGTGCAATAGGTTGTCTATTACGACTAACGGATAATTTCTCAAAGTTAATTTTATAATTTCTTTGTCGTACGTGGTTTTATTTACGGGGAAAATAATCAAACCGTGACTGTAAGGAATGAATTTTCTAATAAGAGATTCTTCTAAATCCTGATCGTAGTTAGACGTCGCTATAATAACGTCCCACTCGTTTTTAGTTGCGGACGTTTGAATTCCGTCAAGAATACCCATCATATATTTACTTTTCAAGTCGGGAATAATAACGGCTACCGTTTTTCGCGCCGTTGTGACTGCAGGCTGATTAAGGACGATAGCGTAAGATTTTAAAAGTTCTCTGTTTTCTTCGGTTAAATGCTTATTTATATAAGTTCCGGACCCTTTTTTGCGAAGTAGAAATCCCTCTTTTTTCAAATCTTCAATAGCCCGCCTCGAGGTCGTTCGGCTTACGTTAAACTGAATAGCGAGGGCAACCTCTGAGGGAATGGTGTCTTTACCGTCTTGTAATGCTTCAAAAATAAACCTGTAAAGATATTCTTTTATTTGATCGTATAGCGGTTTCCGTGTTGATGACATGTTTTAACCTCGCATTGATTTGTATTAAAAATAACATATTTACACTGAAAAGTCAACCAAAAAACAAAAAACGAAAAATAATATGTATTAAACGGTACATCTAATTAACGTGAAGTTAAAAATAGGTATTGAAAAAAGATATTGCAAAGATTATAATGAAAGAAAGTCATAAGGAGGCAAAAAATGAAACGAATTATTAGTTTTATGTTAACCGCAATTTTTATTGCATCTATACCGTTCGGTATGTTGGCATGTAAAAAGAAAGAGGACGATAAAATCGTTATTTACGTAGACGGCGGTGGGGGAAACGGAAACTTTAACACTACTGTTTCCATGGATAAAACTCCTGAAAACCCATATCCGTACAATACGCTTGAAAAGTTGGCTGGAGAATATATGGCAAATCATCCTGACGTTACCATAATTATCAACAAGCAGTCGCTCAATAGCGACAGAGAGGCGATAACATCGTTACTTGCAGCGGAAGAAGCTCCACATTTATTGTTTATGCAATCGCCCGACCCAGTAACCGACGCTAAAAACGGATGGATTGTCGATTTAAGTAAATATATTGAACAACCTAACCAATATTGCGCCGAGGGAACGCTTGGTAGCGCAAAATGGAAGGACATTTATAACGAAAAGGAATTTTTAGCAACGACACGTATGACCGACGGAAAGTGTTATAGCGTTTGCTTAGAAAAAATTCCTATCGGTATTTTATATAATAAGGACATGTTTGAGGCTGCGGGACTTGTTGACGAAGAGGGAAATATCGTTACTCCCGATACCTTTGGCGATTTGCTTGAATATCAAGAAATCATCTATACAAAGTTAAATAAAAACCCGTATTTCCCCATTTACACTTGGTACGATATCGTATTAGAGGTTTCGGTATTCGCCGACCTTTTCGACGATATGGATACGATAGACGAAAACGGATTTATTTCTTTAGAAGAATTAGTAAGGGCATACAGCAACGGAACGTGGGGAATTAGTTCAACTCCTACGACCGAGGCTGAAAAGAGATATAGAGAATATATAAGACTTTTAAAGAAAAAGACGGAGTTTTATCCTAAGGCTTGGTCGTCTTACGACGCGTTAGAGGAATTTTTAAAGGGCAACGTTGCAATGATAGAGGCAACGGGCGGATATATGGCACAAGCGGCAAATGACGAAACGAAAGATTTTGAGGTTGGCGTATTCGGTTTCCCCACTCTTTCGGCAGACGATTCAATTTACGGCGGAAAAGGTGTTTACCGTGGATCGGCAGGCTTAACGACGGGTTATTTCGTCACTAATACTGCAGTTGCTGACGGTCAAGCAACCGTTGACGCTTGCGTAGATTTCTTGAAATTTTTAACCGCTCCGCAAAATAACAACAGACTTATCAACGATTTAGGATTAGGTCTTCCGCTTAGCGCAGACGCTGAAATTAATCCTTTATTCCAACCCTTAATGGCCGTTTATCAGCAAGACTGTCAAGACCCCAACCGTTACGACTGGAATACCTTTAACTCTTGGAATAGTTTCAATAAATTGTACTATGACACTTTCCTTATAACCACTCAAGGATATCAAATGGGTAAATACGATATTGACGAAACGTTAGACATAATAAGCAGAGCCACTAAAACGGCTATTGACAAAGCCATGAACGATAACGGATGGACGAAGGATACTTGGAAATAATAAGGTGAAAAGATGGTTAAAGTGCAAAAGTATAACAAAAAAGGGTTATGGGGCTTACTTTGGCTTTTACCCGGTTTGTTATTGATTTTAGTGTTTAGTTACTATCCGCTATTTTCTGCGTTTTACTATTCGCTGACGGATTGGAACGGAAAACTGGCTGAATATATCAGTTTTGCAAACTTTAGCGAACTGCTTAAAGACCAGATTTTTTTAAACTCTATAAAAACTGCCGTAATTTTAACGTGTACCGGTATTTTGTTAGGAAATTTAGCGACGTTTATTTTGGCAGAGTGTTTATTTAATTTAAAGGGAAAGAGAATAGGAAGTGTTTACCGCTTTCTCTTCGTTTTGCCCTGTTTAGTTCCCGGCATAGTAACGATGCTTTTATGGAATAAAATTATTTTTGCGGTCAATGACGCGGGACTTGTAAACAGTATTCTTCTTTCGCTAGGAGTGATAAAAGAACCGCTAACGTGGTACGCCGGCGAGGAAACGGTACTTTTAAGTTTGATTTTAACTAATTTCCCGTGGGTTGCAGGTACGTCCTTCCTTATTTATTTGGCGGGATTGCAAAATATTCCGGAGTCAATTTTAGAAGCGGCAAAATTAGAGGGAATAACTGTATTAGAGAGAATTTTTTATATTGATTTTCCCTATTTAATGGGACAAATACGTTATTTCTTAATGCTTGGATTTATTGGCGGTTTGCAAAATTACAGTATGCAGTTACTCTTTACAAAGGGCGGACCTTTCTATAAGAGTATGGTGCCCGGTTACTATATTTACTGGAATGCTTTTAATAATATGCGATACGGCTACGCATGTGCTTGCGGAGTAGTTATGTTCGTAATTATTTTCACTCTTACGTTAATATTAAACAAATTAAAGACTTCGGAGGATATGTCATGATTACAGGATATTCGCAAAAACCGAAGAAATTTAAGTTGTCTGTTTCGCAGATTATATTAAACGTAGTTATTTGCGTTCTATTGTTTTTGTCGCTGTATCCTATCTATATGATGCTCATAAAAAGCGTAAAGACTATAGACCAAGAAATTCATACGGGCTTTAAACTTACCTTTCCGTTTTATTTTGAAAACTATTCTTTGGCATGGCAATTAGTACATTCATATATATTAAATACTTTTGTCATAGCAATAGTAACTACGGTTGGAATACTGTTCGTCTGCTCGGCAATGGCTTACGGTTTTACCCGTTATGAATTTTGGGGTAAGGACGCACTGTTTATGATGGTTTTAGCCATTATGATGATACCAAGCATCTTGACGATTATTCCGCAGTACAGCATGGTAAAGGAGTTTAATATGGTAAATACCCGAGAGGGAGTAATTTTACCGACTATAGCAGGCGCAGTGCCTATGGGAATGTTACTTTTGAGAACTTTCTTTAACGGTTTGCCTCAAGGCTTATTCGAGGCGGCGGATTTAGACGGCGCAAGCGCTATTGAAAAGTACTTTTTAATTACTTTGCCGTTATCTTTGCCTATTATGGCAACGTTAGGGCTTACCAGTTTTTTAAATTCTTGGAACGATTTAATTTGGCCACAACTCATACTGCGAAAAGACGAATTGCAAACTATTTCGGTAGCAATGAATTCGTTTACGACGAATTATTATAAAACTACGCACAGTTATGCCGTTCCCTTAGCGGGATACGTTATCGTTAGTTTACCGCTTATTTTAGTGTTCTCGTTTACGTCAAAGCAGTTTATGGCGGGACTTACAAGTGGCGCATTTAAAATGTAAGGAGGAAAAGATGAAAAAAATAATTTCGGCTATTTTATCACTAACTATGTTGTTTTCGCTAATAGCGTGCGATACGTCGGGCTCTACGGGACAAACCGACTCAACGAGCGAATCTATCGTAGACGAATCTGTCCCTGACGACGTAGTTGAAACGCAGGTTATAGCGGACAGATACTTCTCACACGGCTTTACCGTGTCCTCGCAAACGGACGGAATCGCAACTCCTATCGGACAGGTTAAATTTGACGAGGAAGATATGGTTTCTCCTCAATGGAAACTTGCTCAATGGTATTGCGGATATTATCACAGAGCAGACGCAGAATTGTACGATACGTATAACATTTTAAACGGAAAACACGTTGTAAACGGACCTAAGCACATATTTACTGATACGAGTAAAAAGTTTTCAATAGATACTGAAACGGGCGCGATAAGTATGCGTTTACTTGGTACTAAAGAATATACGTCAAACCGTCAAAACGGACAGCCTTGGCCTCACATTTTATTAGAGTATAAAATGGTTAAAACTCCGCGTTTAAAGGACTTAAAGAGCGTTCGCTTTGAAATGGATTTTGAACTTACGAGATTTTCTAGCGGATACACCTCTAATGCGGAAGTCAATAGAGATTTACACACCGCTCAATTCGTGTTCTACTGTACGTTAGTCAACAACAACTCTCAAAGTAAGGATTACGGCGAATATATTTGGTTCGGTTTGAATTTATTTGACGCAAGATATGAGGTAGTCCCTGCATACGCGTCGCAAGATAGCGGTAAAGAGGTAAATACGGGCGCGTTTATCTATCAGCCCATTTCGTCTAGTTACTGTAAAACGCCTACGAGAGTGGGAGAAACGCAGTCTATAAATTATAACCTTTTACCGAGAATGAGAGACGCTTTCCGCGCTGCGCAAGAAGCGAGATTCCTTACAAACACGAAGTGGGAAGATTTAGTTCTTAATAGCGGTAATTTCGGCTTTGAGGTAACGGGTATATACGATATCGCGGCGGATATATCGCGTTTGAATTTGTACGTCGGAGAATAATATGAAACAAATTCTTATTGACGAGAATTTTGAAAACGGATTTTGGCTTTATCATACCGACGGCTTGATAACCAAAGAGCCCATAAAAACGCTTGATTTTAACAAGACGGCTAAATGCTCGCCGTCGTGGAAACTGGCGCAATGGTGCAGTAGGTATAATTTGGCAAACGGTCAAGAAAAAGTGTGGGACGACGGCTCTTTTGAATATTTAGACGAGGCTAAAAGCGTGCGCTTTTGGAAAGGAAAGGGAAAAGCAAGACTTTCTTTGACGGCGAGTAAAGAGTATACTCACGCAAGGCGAGAGGGCGAGGGCTGGCCTCATATTCTAATTGAGCAGGAGTTTGAAGAAAATCATTTCTTGTGCAAAATTGAAGAGGTCGTGCAGTCAATAGATTTTACTTTGACCGAGTTTGCAAATATGATGGACGAAAAAGAGCAAAACGATTTGCACACCGTTCAATTACAGTGGTTTATAGCAATTCAAAACAGAAACAAGAATTCTAAGGGCTACGGTGATTTTTTCTGGTTTGGGCTTCCGTTTTGGGATTATCCAAGATACGATTTTCCGCCTGCGTTTACGGCGCAAGACGGAGGAAAGGAAGAGAACACGGGAAAGTTCATCAACATAGTAAATTCAAGGGAGTTTTTGCAAAAACCGATAAGGCTTGGCGAAAACGCTGTATTAGAAATCCCCGTCTATAAGTGGATTAAACAGGGATTTGAACTTGCCAAACAGAGGAATTTTCTTCAAGATTCAAATTGGGAAGATATGTGTTTGGGCAATATGAATTTCGGCTTTGAGGTAACGGGAACGTTTGACGTTTCCGTACTGATAAACAATATAAAAATCTTTATAAAAAAAGGAGAAAACGATGAAAAAGATGACTAAAATTGCAACGTTGATTTTATCATTGACAATGGCTATTACGACCTTCGTAGGCGTATCCAACTTGAAAGCGCAAGCTGACGATACAGCCCCCGTAGTCGTAACGAACGACGGAAAGACGACTGACTTCGTCGATTACTGGTGGGGCGGCGGCGCAATGAGTTCGGTTTTAAACGAGCAAGGCGAAACCGTTATTACCTTACCTAACACGGCATACGGACACAGAATGACAAACGGTAAAGACGTAAACGGTACGGGTACTGATATTTATACCGCGTCAATCAGTTATACTATGACTACGGGTAAAATTGCTTTCTTTATTTTAACTACGGCTGAATACCTTGGCGCAGGCTCTATTTCAATCGTGTTAAACGGCGCGTTAGAGGGAGGTCCGGTAGTAACCGTAGGTCCTTCTCACGAATCATACGCATATTCTTATCCTGTTACGTCTTTAGAGAACGTAAGATTTGATATCGTTTGTTCAAAGATTGACGAGGCTACCGGCGGTCTTAGAATGAGCTTAAAGATTAACGGAGATGAAAAGATTATCGAAATCACCGAAGAGCAATTAACTCAAGTAATCGGCGAAAAGAGAGTAGTAGACGAAGTTTTCGGCGGTTGGGAAAGCGTATCTCAAATCGTAATTCACGACTATAACGACTCTTATAGAGCAGCATATCTTGCTGAAACCGCAGAAACCTATAACGCAGTTCTTAGCCAAATTGAGGCTATCGACTATGCAGGCTTAAACGCTGATAGCGACTTAGACGATATAGTTAGCGTTTACGGACAGGTAAAAGAAATAAAGGCTCAAATGCAAACTCTTTCTTTAAGAAACAGAGAAAAATCTTTGCTTAATTCTAAATTTACTCCCGTTGAAACTGCTCTTAACTTAGCAGTAGGCAACGACGAAGAAAAGAAAAATATCGTTGATATCGCTTCTTATATCGACGTATTCGCATCAACCGTTGAGGCAGGCTTAGACACTAAGCAAAAGACGGAAGTTGCAGAGAGTTTAAAGACTTCTGTAAACCTTGACGCATTAAACGACTTAATCGAAATGTCAGCAGAGTACGGCGACTATGCGTCGGCAAAGAAAGCAATTTATAACGACGCTAAAAACAAACTTGCAGACGCTAAAGACGCTTTAGTTCTTGCAGATATCGTTGCTTTTGAAGAGGCAGTAAAAGACCTTTCGGATAACGATAAGATTTTAAACGCAGGCGCATTAAAGAACGTTATATTCGTTTCAAACGCACTTGCTAACAATCAAGAAAGTTACCAAGCAAGAGTAAATGCTGCGGCTACTATTTTAAGTAAGTCTGTAAAGAATTACGCAGGCGACCTTGCTAAATCTTGGGATATTTACAACGTAACCTTTATTAAGGCAAACGAAGACGGCGGTATTGATTACTTTGCAACCGATTACTATGATGACGATCCTAACTCGGACGTTGGTATTTCGTTTAGAGATAAATTCCAACTTGACGGATTCTCTATCAACTTTACTTACACCGAAGGACCTACCGGCGCAAACGCATGGCTTGGTTTACATTTCTTCTCCGAACTTGACGTAATGCACATTTCAGACACCGATACTTTCTCTGCGTCTACCGGTATTACCACTTTAATCATTCCTAAAACGGATACTACCGAATTCCAAATGGGATATCCTAAACTTTACGGAAACTGTCCTACCGGCGGATGGCCCGTTGTTGAAGGCGGAACCGTAGGTACGGATATTAACGTTCGTTTTGCAAAAGAAGATAAGGTATATAACGTATTCGTAAAGATGGGCGAGGCAGAAGAGACTAAACTTTGCGTACTTGACGCGTCAATTCTTGAAACCTATCTTGTAAACGGCGAAGGTTACCTTAATATCGGTAGTTGCGATAAGGATATGAATACTTGTAAAATCACTATCAATACTATAAACGGTCAGCCTGCTGCTTCATTCGTTGCAGAAAACGAATACGTAGAGCCGAGCGAACCCGAGCAAACTGAAAACCCTGAAAACCCAGAAAACCCTGAAAATCCCGACGACGGCAGTGACGGTACTACGGAATCTAAGGACGACGGTCAAGCAAGTGGCGGATGTTTAGGCGCTATCGGATTAGGCAACACGGCAATTATGTTCGTTGCTATGGCAGGAGCAATTATTGCAAGAAAGAGAAAAGAAGACTAAAATTTTGATACGTATTCAGCCCCTTTGGGGGCTGAATACTTCAATAAGGAAACACTATGATTGCATTTGATAAAAATTTAAATTTAACAGAAGAAAATTACCGTTTGGCTGATGAGGGAAGGCAAGCCTCTATTTTAACGACGGGCAACGGATATATGGGTGTCCGCGGTAGTTTAGAGGAGTTTGGCGCGACTAAAGTTCAAGGCGCGTTTATTCGCGGTTATATAGATGAGATTGTAGAAATCGTAGAGCCTTTTTGCGATAATTTATACATGAAAAAATACTATATAAACGAGGAGAATTTAAAGAGATTTGATAAGCAAGTATCTTGTATAAATATTCCTGATTTTCTTTTGATTAGATTTACCGTAGGCAATCAAACTTTTTATCCTTGGGAGGGTGAACTTCTTTCGTGGAAAAGAACTCTTGATACGAAAAGGGCTTGTCTTATCCGTGAGGTAAGATGGAAAGACGGAGAGGGCAATATAACCGAGTTTAGTTTTTTGAGGTTTGCGTCCTATGTTAATAAACATAAATATTATCAAAAAGTAGTTGTAAGACCGATAAACCACAATTTGCCCGTCAAAGTAATATCGGGCGTAGATACCGAGGTTAGAACTAACGGGCAGAAAATTTTATTAGACGTAGAAACCGATAGTTCAAATAACGCCACGAAGGTTACGTTTACCTCGGGTAATAAGTACGGTTTTAAGGGTAAGATTATAACAAAGAGCATATTTAAAGCGGACGGAAAAGAGGTAGAAGGCAAGGCAAATAAAGTTGAAGGTCTTGCGTTCAACGAATGCTTATTTCCTAAAGCAAACGAATACGTCGTTGAGAAAGAAACGTGTCTTTATACGCAACGCGACGTAGATATAAGTCAAGCAGAATTTGACGAATACGAACACGAAAAATTTGATTTTAGCAAAGAATTAGACGGGCATTGCCAAGAATATAAAAAAGTATTAGACAAATTTGAAGTAGAGATTGACGGTGATAAAAAAAGCGAGGCGTCTATACGTTTTGCTAATTATCATACTATTATTTCGGCAAACGAATTAGACAGCGTACACGGAATTTCAGCAAAGGGATTAACAGGCGAAAAATATAACCAGTTTGTATGGTGGGATGCAGATATTTATCAAATGCCTATTTTTATACACGCATATCCCGAGCAGGCTAAAAGACTTCTTATGTATCGCTATCAAATGCTTAACCAATCACGCGAAAACGCAAAAATTGAAGGACGGAGAGGGGCGCGTTATGCGTTTGTATCTTCCGTCGAAGGAAAGGAACACGTGTGGATATACGCAAGGCATCCTTTCTTGCAAATACACATTAATTCCGACGTTGCGTTTGGAATAATTAACTATTTCCGCAATACCGACGATTTGCAGTTTATGAAAGATTACGGTATGGAAATGTTATATGAAATAGGAAAATACTGGATAGATAGGGTTACTTTCCGTAACGGAAGATATGAAATTTTGAACGTAACGGGAACGGACGAACATCATCCTTACGTGAATAACGACGCTTATACCAATTACGAAACGGCGTTTATTCTCAATAAAATAGTAGAATACGACGGTAAATACGATTTTTCTAATGCAAGAGATAAAGCAAATATTACTGACGGTTTGCTTAAAGAAATTGAAAATATCGCAAAAAATATGTATTTGCCGTTAGAAAAGAACGGACTAATTCCGCAGTTTGACGGATACTTTGATTTAAGCAGAGGACTTGAGGTTGAAGGTAACGGAAGCGGAACGAATTTCCAAATGAAAGAAGCAGGTCTATATCATTTAAGTCAAGTTATAAAACAGCCTGACGTAATGTTATTGTTCTCTTATTTAAATATTGACGTTCAAAACGCTGATTACAATGCTAACTGGGACTATTATGAAAAGATGTGCGAGTCGTCTTCTTCTCTTACTTTCCCCGTTCACGCAATTTGTTCGGCTTTGGCTGGAAGACCTCTTTCTTTTATCAATTATTTAAACGACTGCACGCATATTGATATAAAAGATATACATAACTGCGCATATCAAGGCGTTCATTCGGGCTGTCTTGCAGGGGCTTGGATGTGTATTTTTAGAGGAGTTTTCGGTATAACCGCAAACGGTTACGGTTTGACGCTAAAACCGAACAAAATTCCGTTTTGGAAGGGGGTTAAAATCTCTTTTGAGTATAAGGGAAAACGCATAAAAGCCGAGATGTCAAGCGAAAAGTTAGAGTTGATTTCAAATTCGCAAGAAGAAGTTTTAATAGTTTATAACGGAAAAGAATATTGTTTGAAAAATAAATTATCTTTAGTAATTTAAATAAATATTATGAAAAAGATTATATCTTTAGGTCTTGCCGTTTTATTATCTTTATTTGCCTTTGGTTGCGTAAGTTCGAGCGGTGAAAGTTCAGGCAACGGCAATAGCGAAAGCACTGTATGGAAGGTGGACGAAACGGTTATGCCCTTTTGGAAGACTAATAAAATAAAAAACGAGAGTATATTGCTCGTTAAAGAAGATATTTCAACCCCTCAAGGAAAACTTTTATTTACTCCAACTGAAATATTAAGCGTAGTATCTTACGATAACGTTAGAAAAACAACGGTTACGTATACGCTTGGAGAAGATTTTTCAGTCGAGGGTAACGTAATAAACGCCATAAGCGACAAAATGCCTTTTATGACTGAAGACCAAGTTTCGGGAAAAGAGCGTTTGGCTGGGTTTGACTATACTCAAATTCCAAGTACGGACGGCGGTTTGTATTTACCTTTTACCGAAGGTTCGGGTTTTATTGAAAGACAAATTTACGTTACCTATACCTACGAAGAGGAGTGGGTTGGTGAAAAACCGAAGTTTGCAGGGGATAAATTGCCGAAAACAATAGATAAACTGTCCAATAAAAAAGACTTTGAACTTATGATTTTTGGCGATTCTATTTCTACGGGAGCAAATTCTACGGGAGTTATAAACGTTTATCCCAATGAAAAAAGTTGGCCGGAAAAAGTATGGCAATCTTTAGAGACTCAATATGAAACCAAAATAGGCTTTTTAAATAAATCCGTTGGCGGATGGACGAGTGAAAACGCCATAAAAAGCACGGAGTCGATAGGCTGGGTAAACGGCGTTCAAATTACGCAAAAGGGAATAGGCGGAGTTTTAGAAGAAATGCCAAACTATAAGCCCGATTTGGTTATACTCGGCTTTGGTATGAACGATGCGACGGCAGGTATAAACAAAAAAACTTATAAGTTGTATATGCAAAGGATAATAACCTTAATAAGAGAAAGAAATCCCGAGTGTGAGTTTATTTTACTCGGTACTATGCTTGCAAACCCTAAGGCGCTTAACCAATCTAAAAATCAAATTTCATACTATGAAAAGTTAGAAGAATTAGCCCAAGAAAACAAAGGGGTTGCGTGTGTTAATATAGGTAAAATGCACGGGGAGATGCTTGACAAAGGTAAAAAATATATCGATATGACGGGTAATAACGTCAATCATCCAAACGATTTCCTCGCCTCGGTTTACAGTATGAATATTTTATCGCTACTGATAGGAGAATAAGAAAATGAAAGCGTTTATATTCGATTTAGACGGAGTTATAGTAAGCACTGATAAATTCCATTATATGGCTTGGAAAAAAATGGCAGACGAGGAAGGAATTTATTTTGATGAAAGCATAAACGATAGGCTTCGCGGTGTAAGTAGAATGGATAGCCTTGAAATAGTTTTAGAAAGGTCGTCTAAGAGTTATTCCGCAAGCGAAAAGTTACTTTTAGCGGATAGAAAAAACGAGTATTATAAACAGTATTTAGAGTCTTTAACCGAGGCTGATAGACTACCCGATGTTACCGAAACGCTATCGGCTTTAAGACAAAAAGGCTACAAATTAGCGATAGGCAGTTCAAGTAAAAATACGCCGATAATTCTTAAAAAAATAGGTTTTGAGGGCTATTTTGACGCCGTATCCGACGGAAACAACATTAAAAAGAGTAAGCCCGACCCCGAGGTCTTTATAAAGGCGGCGGAATATTTAGGCGAAAAGCCGAAAGATTGTTTTGTCGTTGAAGATGCCGAGGCAGGTATTGACGCGGCGGTAAGCGGCGGATTTACGGCAATAGGCATAGGGGTTGCGTCGAAATACGAAAAAACTCAAATCAGTTTAAACAAATTTAGCGATTTATTAAATCTTTAATAAAAAGTGTGGCTATAAGTTGATTATTGCGAAAAAAGTTAAAAATAGGAGAAAATATGAAAAAGAAACTTTTGTTATTTTTAACCGCGCTTTTTTTAGCGGTTACACTCGTTGCGTGTATGGACGATAGCGACGGTACGCCGTCGGAATCCGATTCTATTATGGCAGAGCAATCGGAGTCAAAAGGAGGACAATCTAAGCCTGAAAAGGAATCGACTTCATTGCCGGTAGAGATAGAACTTCCAGACGTTAAGTTACCGTAACGCAAACAAAATATAAAATTAAAATTTTTAAAAGACGCGTCTTTCGCTTTTAGCGAAAGAAATGCCTTAATAGAGAAAATAAAAAAAGGAGAAATAAACATGAGAAAATACGACGGACTTGAAATTGAAATCATCAGTTTAAGCGAAGACGACGTAATACGAACAAGCGACGGCAATATTCTTTTACCTGATGATGAAATAGGTGAAGGGATAGGGGGATTTTAAAACAAGAAATTTAAGTATAATAAAAAGGAGAAAATTATGAACAAAAAAGCAAGTAAAATATTAAAAGCGGTTTTATGTGCTGTAGCGACACTTTGCGTGTGGGGCGGATTAAACTTTGTAAAAGCGCCTTATACTGCTGAAGCGGAGTTAGTTACGAGTACAAAGTGGTCAAACCCAACGGCATATACTACTATGTCGGCAAAAGAGGATACCGAAACGGGCTACACCCATCTTTCGGGAATGACAGCTTGGGGTTATAGACTGTATTACAATGAAAAACTTACGTTAGACGGCTTAACGGTTACGATAGGCTCGACTAATATGGTTGCAAATTCAAGATTCGGTTTCGGTTTTACAAACGACGCGGGCGGATATACTCCGCAAAGCGGTCCGTTTAACGTAACCGTCGTGCCGAGTCAGTATTCGGGTCAAGACTGCGTATATTTTAACAGTACGCACGCAGACGGTACTATCGTTTATACGGCGGATACTTTTGCAGTAGGCGTATGTAACGTAGACGGAAACGTAGTAGACAGATTTATTAGCGCGCCAAGTGCCGAAACGAGGTATACTATTACTTTTAAATATATGGGACAGTTTTCGGCTGAGTTGGGCGATTACTGGCAAGCGACCATTACGTTAGAAAAAGGAAACACTTTCCGTTCTAATTTGCAAAGCGCGACGATTGCGTTTTTAGAGTCCTCGTTAAACGGAATTTTAGACAGCAACAGACAATGCTATCTTTCTGCTTTCGGTATGCCGGGAGAGTTCTATATGGGAATTATTACGGCTGAAGAAAAGGCGCTTTTAGCAAGCGCGGATTCCGCTTTAAGCGCTTATGAAACAAAGAAAAAGGCTAACGGATCCGTTATAGAGGAGCGTGAAGCGGTAGTTTCGGCAATTAATAATTTGCCCGAAAAATATAAAAACAGTTACGAGGCAAAATTGCTTGCGGTAGACCAAATAGACAATACTTGGACGCCTGCATTTAATTCGTGCGCTGCTGCTACGTATGACGTTGATACTATGTATTCAAACTTATCGCCAAAGGACTACGGTAATAGAATTTATTACAATAAAATGGTTAAGTTAGACGGTTTAACGGTTACGATAGGCTCGTCTAATATGGTGGCAGGTTCAAGATTCGGTTTCGGTTTTACTAACGTCAAGGACGGATATACTCCCGAATCGGGTCCGTTTAATGTAACCGTCGTACCGAGCGAATACGAAGGTCAAAACAGCGTATATTTTAACAGCACCCATGCAAGCGGTACTATCGTATACTTAACGGATACGGTAACGGCGGGAGTTTGTACGGTAAACAACTCCGTTCAAAATAGATTTGTTAGCGCGACGAGTACCGAAACGAGATATTCCGTTACGTTTACTTATCGAGGAGCGCACCCCGGCGGTTTCGGTAATTACTGGACGGCAAAGATTACCTTAGATAAGGGCAACGCTTTTGTTGAGGGGTTAACAAGCGCAACGGTAGACTTTTTAGACGCTTCCCTTAACGGAATTTTAGACGGTAACGGAGAATGTTATATTTCTGCTTTCGGTATGGCTAGCGCGGGCGGTTTCTATATGGGAGTTAAAACGTCTGCAGACAGTGAAAAGATAAAAACTGCTGACGAGGCTTTAGAGGTATACCGCAAGGCTATTGCAAGCGGAAAAGAAGATACGACGGCGGAGAGAGAGGCGTATATAAACGCAATTAGTACGTTACCCGCAAACGAAAGCGTAAGTTATGCACAAAAGGGCGTTGAATTGGATGAGTTAAAAGTGGCGTTAGAAAACGTTGAACAAAGCGCAAGCGTTACGGTTAGCGATACTCTTTCTTTAAATTATAAAATAGACGTTCCCGAAGGCGTAGAGATAGGCAGTACGGTTTTAACCAGCGAAATGAACGGCAAAACCGAAGAATACACCGAAGGAAGTATCGACTCGCAAGGAAGATTTGTTATAACTACTCAAAATATAACTCCGCAGTATCTTACCGAGCAAGTAAAGATAAACTTTGTCGCTTGCGATACGGACGGTAACGCCATTATAAAGAGAGAAATAACTTATAGCGTTCAAGACTATTGCGAAGCCTTACTGAAAGAAACTTCCGATATAAAGTTGAGAACTGCTTTAATAGATTTACTTAACTACGGCACAGAGGCGCAAAAATACGTAAATAAAACTGAAAATCTTGCAAACGCAAACGTTGAAGAATATCAGGCTTTGGCAACTGGGTTTAACGCAAGCGGAGCAACGGACGTTTTGGCTGTAAATAAAGGTAGCGCGGTAACATTTAAGTCGGCAACCTTATCGTTAGAAGATAAAGTAGCCGTATACGCTAAATTCACTACAACCGTAGACGTAGCAAACTTGACGGCAACCGCTCAAATAGGTAGCGACGCCAAAGTTGATTTGGAAATTCAAGAGGGCTCAAACGGAGTTTATTACGTAGTTTTATCAGGAGTTTCTCCGTTAAGATATGCTGAAAACATTATTTTTAGCGTGTATAATAACGGGTCGCTTGACGCGCAGTGCAGATATAGCGTAAACAGTTATATTGCAAGAAAATATAATGACGCAAACTGCGGAGCGTTAGTAAAGGCGTTATATTCCTACGGCGTAGGCGTAACCGCTTATACGACGGTTGCGAGTGATACGACAACTAAGAACACTATTAAAGACTCTTTCTATAAAGACGGTTTACTCATAAAATCTCCCGACGGTAGTTCGGAGACTACGGCTACGACGGTAAACCAAAACGCAACGCCAACTTGGGTTGTAGGGCAATGGAATTCCGTAGACAGTATACAGCAAAAGAGCGCTTTAGCAGGCGTATATACCTATGAGGATACGGCAAAGAAATTAGTAATCAACACGAATACGAGTGCTATTTCAATGGATATTAAGGGCTCTGTAGAGTATGCTGAGGGAGGAAGAACGGAAGTAGGTCAAGACTGGCCTCACTTGGTAATGGAGCAAAATTACTACGGTGACGATTTAATTTGCATCTCTAAAATGGAATCCGTAAGGATGCAGATGAAGTATACGGTTACCAAATGTACAGAGCCGATTCCAGCGCATAACTATGATAAACCGAAGTTGCATTGCGCGCAGTTTGTTTGGTATATCACGTTGCAAAACAGAACGGAAGGTCACGAAGATTACGGTAAATATATGTGGTTCGGTATGGTTTTATTTGATAACCGTTATCAGGGTGCGGTTTACGAAAGAACAAATAAAACCGCCGACAACTCGGATCAGTTTATTTATCAACCGGGAACTGCCGACTGGTCTCCAACGGGCAAAATGGCAGTGCTTAACGAAACGATGACGATTGATTATGATATTCTTGAAGTTGCAAAGATTGCGTATAACGAAGCAACAAAGTGGAATAGATGGGATCAAGTTTTCAGTAGCACTACTTGGGAAGATTTGTACGTCGGCTCTATGAACTTCGGTTTAGAAATCCCAGGAACGTATGATATAAGCGTAGACATTGAACACGTAGGAGTAAGAGCAACCCCCAAGACGGGAAACTAACGGTATCAGTGTTAGAAAGCAAAACTAACCGAATAAATTATTTTAATTAGGTTTTAGACGAATCAAAAAACTCGACAAGTTTTAACTTGTCGAGTTTTTTATTAGCATTATTTAGCGTGTATATAACACCGAAAGGGCAATCAATATTTAAAGGAAGATTGTTTTATAAATTAATCTATAATTGCCTTAATTCTTCTAACGCCTGCGGAGGACGCCTCTTCCTTTTTAATCTTAAAGTGATGAAGTTCGCCCGTAGTTTTTGCGTGAGGACCGCCACAAATTTCTTTACTGTAAGAGCCTATCGTGTAAACTTTTACTTTTTCGCCGTATTTACTGTCAAATACGCCTACCGCACCTTGCGCTTTTGCCTCGTCAACGGTGAGTTCTTCCATCGTAACGGGCACGTTTGCCGAAATTGCATCGTTTACCCAAGCCTCGATTTGAGCAAGTTCTTCGGGAAGTAATTTTCTTGGGAAGTTAAAGTCAAAACGGAGTCTTTCAACGGTAATGTTAGAACCTCTTTGATTGATATTATCGTCGCCTAAAACCTTCTTTAACGCAGCGTTTAAAAGGTGAGTAGCCGTATGAAGTCTTGCCGTCGTATCGTTTTGCTCGGCAAGACCGCCCTTGAATTTTTGCTCACTGCCAGCCTTACTTTTTTCGATATGGGCTTGTTCGGCTACCTTGTATCCCTCTTTGTCTACCGTAAAGCCCTTTTCTTTTGCAAGTTCTTCGGTGATTTCAATGGGGAAACCAAAGGTATCGTAAAGACGGAACGCCGTTTTACCGGGGAATACTTCGCCTTGAATGTGAGTAATTACTTTATTAAACTCTTTAAGTCCGTCAACTAAAGTCTTAGAGAATTTTGCCTCTTCTTTGTCGAGTTCGTCGTATATTTTTTGTTCGTTATCTTTAAGTTCGGTGTAAACGTCGGCGTATTTGTCTACGTAGCACTTAGCGATTTTAGCAAGACTTCCTTCGGGAAGGTCTAAAGTTCTGCCAAATCTAACCGCTCTTCTTATAAGACGGCGGAGTACGTAACCTTGGTCAACGTTAGAGGGAACGACTCCCTTTCTATCTCCTATAAGGAAAGTGGAAGTTCTTACGTGGTCTAAAATAATTCTAAACGCTTTCGTAATTTCTTCGCTTTCGTCGTATTTTTTGCCCGTAAGTTCCTCAATTTTAGCCTTTGCGTCTTGGAAGGGGTCAGTTTCGTAAACGGTCTTATAGCCGTTAGAGATACAAAGCACTCTTTCAAGTCCCATACCCGTGTCTACGTTGCGTTGGCTAAGTTTAGAGTAGTTGCCCTTTTCGTCCTTGAAAAATTCCATAAATACGTTATTCCAAATTTCAAGGTATTTACCGCAGTCACACGAGGGGTCGCAGTTTTCACTGCAAGGCGCGTAGCCTCTGTCTATAAACATTTCGGTGTCCGGACCGCAAGGACCGGTCGTACCTGCAATCCACCAGTTATTTTTCTTGGGAAGATAGAAAATTCTATCCTTAGGAATACCGCATTCTTCCCAAATTTTTGCGCTTTGTTCGTCGCGAGGAGCGTCTTCGTCGCCTGCAAAAACGGTTACCGCAAGGTCTTCTACGGGAATATCAAGATAATCTTTACCCGTTAAAAACTCGTAACTCCAAGCGATAGCGCTCTCTTTAAAATAATCGCCGAGCGACCAGTTGCCGAGCATTTCAAAAAAGGTAAGGTGAGATGCGTCGCCGACTTCGTCTATATCGCCCGTTCTTACGCATTTTTGAACGTCGGTAAGACGGGTGCCTGCAGGGTGCTTTTCGCCGAGAAGGTAAGGAACGAGCGGATGCATACCTGCCGTCGTGAAAAGTACGGACGGATCGTTTTCGGGTATAAGACTTGCCGACTCGATTATCTTATGTCCTTTTGATGCAAAAAAGTTAAGATACATTTGTCTTAAACTTTGTGAAGTTAATTTTTTCATAATATTCTCCATGCCGTTATTAAACTTATTATATAATAACGAAAAATTTTTGTAAAGTATTTATTTGCTTTTAAATCTTCTGCAAGAGAGCGGATTTGTCATATCAAAGTCGCAAAAACCGTTTGAAAACCACTCGCAATTATTGCAGTCGGGCTTGTCCTCTTTTTCTTCGTTTCGTCTTATAAATGCGGTGCAATTTTCCTCGTCAAGCCCTTTTTGACACAATTCGCTCCTATTGAAAAACTCACAGTAAACGCACTTTAAATCAAACATAAATAAGCCTATAAGTCGATTATTAGACTTTTTTGACCGTAACGCCCTCTTTTGAAATCATTACGGTATAGCCTTTTTCAATAATTTCCGCTCTTAAAGCGTCAGCCCTTACGTAGTCTTTATTAAGTCTTGCGTTTTGCATTTCGTTTGCTAAAGCGGTAATCTCTTCAGGGATAGGCTCTGCGTGATTTTTTTCGTAATTTTTTACAAAATCTTCCTCGTCTTTAGTGAAAAGACCTAAAAGCGAATAAGTCTTTTTTATTTGAGAAAGCATATTTCCCGCCGTTTGGTCGCCAACGCTTATTAAAGATTTAATCTTTTTAAAGTAGCCGAAAAGAGCCGAAAGAGCAAGCGCGGTATTAAAGTCGTCCGCCAAAGCCTCGTCGAAGTTTTGGTCGATTTCGGGGTATTCGCCCTCGATTTTAATTCCCGAATTTTTAGCCGTTACGAAAACTTTATAGAATTCGTAAAGGTGCTTTTCCGCGTCGGGGAAAAGGTCGTCGGTAATATTTATATCGTTGCGGTAATTGGTCTGTAGAAGGGCAAACTTTATAGCCTCGTTAGAGTATTCTTTCAAAAGGTCAGACATTAAAAGGCTGTTGCCGAGCGATTTACTCATCTTTTGACCGTTTACTTTAATAAGTCCGTTGTGTACCCAGTATTTAACGAACTGTTTGCCCGTCAAAGCCTCGGTTTGGGCAATTTCGTTTTCGTGGTGAGGGAAAATTAAATCTCTTCCGCCACCGTGAAGGTCGATTTGTTCGCCGAAAGCGGCTTTATTCATAGCCGAACATTCTATATGCCAACCCGGTCTGCCTTCGCCCCACGGAGAAGTCCAACTTATTTCACCCTCTTTCGCGCTCTTCCAAAGCGCAAAGTCGAGAGGGCTTTTCTTTTGTTCGTCGTTGTCTATTCTAACTCCGTTTAAAGCGTCCTCGGTGTTGCGGTGCGAAAGTCTGCCGTAAGAGGGGAAAGACTCTACCGAAAAATAAACGTCGCCGTTTTTAGTTGGATAAGCGTGACCTTTTTCTACGAGTACGGATATAAAATGGATAATATTTTCTATATTTTCGGTTGCTTTAAGCCAAACGTCAGGCTCGCCTACTTCCATTTCTGCCATAACTTTGTCGATTTTTTTAATCATCATTTTGGCGTAAGCGTCGGCAGGAATACCGGTTTCTTTGGATTTTGCAATAATCTTATCGTCAACGTCCGTGTAATTTCTCGCATAGGTTACGTCGTAGCCCTTTTTTACGAGGAATTTTCTTATAATGTCGTAGATAAGCGCTTGATAAGTATGACCGATATGAGCCTCGCCCGAAACGGTAATTCCGCAAGCGTACATATTAACTTTGTTACCGCAAATGGGTTTAAATTCTTCTTTCGTGCCAGATAAAGTATTATAAAGTCGCATCTTCTTCTCCTTTTATTGCAAGTAATTTTTCAAGTTGGTCTATTCTTGCTTTTAATAAGTCTATTTCGTCTTTTACGATATCGGGAATTTCACAGCCCGAACGCACTCTTTCGCCGTTTATTTTGACGACTCTTGCAGGAATACCGACGGCAGTTGAGTTGGGCGGAACGTCTTTTAATACTACGCTACCTGCACCGACTACCGAATTTTCGCCGATAGTGATATTGCCGAGAACTTTTGCTCCGCAAGAGATAATCGCGCCTTTTTTGACGGTGGGGTGACGGCGCGCCCCTCTTTCTTTACCCGTACCGCCGAGAGTTACGCCTTGGTATATGATTACTTCGGTTTCGACGATTGCCGTTTCACCGATTACGACGCCCGAGCCGTGGTCGATAAACACACCGCTTGCTATTTTGGCGGCGGGATGAATTTCAATACCCGTAAGCCATTTTCCAAACTGACTTACCCATCTTGCCAAAAACTTAAGTTTTATGCGGTGTAAAAAGTTAGCCCCTCTGTGAATTGACAGGGCGTGAACACCTGCATAAGTCATTAAAATTTCAAACTTATTTCTCGCCGCAGGATCTATTTTTTTTGCAAAATTAATATCCTCGCGAAGTCTTTTAAAAAACATAAATTACCTCTAAAAACAAAAAAGTCTTTTCCCCTTGATGGGAGAAAAGACGTATTATATACGTGGTTCCACTTTTCTTCAAAATCCAAACGGATTTCCTCATTACGCCAAGTTTTTACGGTGGCGACCGTGGGTGATTAGCCCCTCTTAACGGCAGGACGCACTTTGGCTTAAATTTTTTCGGGCTTTCACCTAACCGCCCTCTCTCTAAAAAAAACTTAAGTTAATCTTTCCCACCACGAGATGTTAAGCTCTGTCACAACTCGTGACAGATATTTAAAGGTTTATCTACTTCGCACACCTTCGTTTACTGTTTCGCCCTCAAAACCTTGGTGACCAACAAGGTCTACCAAGTCTTTTTGGGCTCACGAGCCTCGGTGTGCTCGTATCTAAGCCTTTAACAAGTTAAAGGTTTATCTGCTTCGCAATACTAGTCTTTTTACGGCTTTTTGCAATTCCGATTACCAACAAGGTAATTCCCTTGCAAAAATCTCGCAAAAATCCCGTCTTGCTCGTATCTATCCCTTTAAATTTTATCAGTCATACGTTGTGACAACGCATAATATTATATGTATTTTAGCATAAAATTGTTATTTTTGCAATCTTTTTAACTTAATATTTTTTAAAGCAAGTAAAAAGGGGAAAAATAAGGGTATTTTTTATAAAAATAACCCTTAAAAAGTAAAAACGGTTGCAAAACTGCAAAAATTAGTATATACTATTTCCGTAATAAAATTTAGCGAAAATAAATTCGCTTGAAAAATTAAGAGGTTTTTTATGCTTGATATTAAACTTATAACCGAAAATCCCGAGAAAGTAAAAGCAAGCCTTGCTAAAAAAGGTTGCATAGTTGATTTTACCGAAATACTTAAAATCGACGCTGAAAAGAAAAAACTTATGGCTGAAATCGAGGCTTTAAAAGCCGAAAGAAATAAGGTTTCGGCAGAAATTCCTAAACTTAAAAAAGAGGGCAAGCCCGTTGATGAAATCTTCGCAAGAATGAGAGAAATCGGCGATACTATCGCAAAAGGCGACGCTAAGATAAACGAATATCAAACTATCGTCACCGAATTCGTTGCAGGGCTTCCCAATATGCCCGACGACGACCTTTTAGAGGGAGAAAAAGAAAATAACCAAGTCGTAAAAGTATACGGAGAAAAGCCCGAATTTACATTCAAGGCTCAAAATCACGTAGACCTTTGTACTAAACTTGGCATTATCGACTATGAAAGAGGGGTTAAACTTGCAGGTAACGGACATTGGCTTTACCGTGGCGACGGCGCAAGACTTGAATGGGCGCTTTTAAACTATTTCGTTGCAACCCACTTAAAAGACGGTTACGAAATGATACTCCCCCCTCATATGCTTGGATATAACTGCGGATACGGTGCAGGACAATTCCCCAAATTTGCCGACGAAGTTTATTGGCTTGAGGGTGACGGCGACAAGAAAAAGGGAAGATTTATGCTCCCCACCGCCGAAACTGCGCTCGTTAATATGTACGCAGGCGAAATCGTTGACGAGGAAAAACTTCCGATGAAATTCTTTGCGTATACTCCTTGTTACCGTAAAGAGGCAGGCACTTATAGAGCCGAAGAAAGGGGTATGATAAGAGGTCACCAATTCAATAAAATTGAAATGGTACAGTACGCTCATCCCGAAAAGAGTAAAGAGGCTTTTGAAGAACTCGTAAATAAAGCATGCGCTTTAATGGAAGGACTTGGACTTCACTTCCGCCTTTCTAAACTTGCAGCGGGTGACTGTTCGGCGTCTATGGCAAGAACTTACGATATAGAAGTATGGATACCCTCTATGGGCATTTATAAAGAGGTTTCGTCGGTATCTAACGCTAACGACTATCAAGCGAGAAGAAACGGAACGAGATACCGTGATTCTAAGACTGGCAAGCCTGCGTTTTTACACACTTTAAACGGTTCGGGATTAGCAACGTCGAGAGTATTCCCCGCGCTTATTGAACAGTATCAAAACGAGGACGGCTCAATAACTATACCCGAAGTTTTAAGACCGTTTATGGGCGGACAGGAAAAAATAACTCTTTGATCTTTCAATAAGAAACGGTTACACCGTTTTTGAAGAGTAAAACGGCAGTTGCACAAAGATTTTACGGAAAGCAAAAGATTTAAGATCTATAGTTCATAAGATAGTTCATAAGGTATTTTCAATGCGTAAAATACCAAAGGAGAAAAAATGAAATCAAAAAAACTAACTTACAAAGACTATCCTCTTCCTATTCGCATAGCGGTAGCATACGTTGTGCTTTGTCTCGTAGGTATTGTAGCATACGATTGGCTTGCTACTCAAGTGTTAGCATTGGGCGTTGAAGGTTTTGCGGATATTTTTGTGGGCGTAATAGTGATGTTGATTGCGTTTATTGTCGAATGGGCAATACTTACCTTAATTTTAAAACCGTTTTGCGGGAAGAAAATTTATAGAGGAATAGGTCTTTACCGTGCCACAATAATTATTTCAATTTTTGGAATAGTTGGGTTTATAGGAATGATAGTTTATTTAAAAATTGCGAATATAGAATATCATTTTTTAAATTTTAGCATATTACTTCTTGAAGGTTTAATGCCGCTTGCAATGACGGTAAGTTTAAGATTTTTTACACGGCGTTGTAACTGTTGCGGACTTATAAACACTTTTAAACACCATGGTGGACAGGCGAGAAGTTTGGGAAAAGAGCGTAAATATCATAATGAGGGCGGTTATTATAAAGAAGTTAAAACGACTGGTACGATTGAACGTCCTTGGTATAATGGCGGAAATATGAAAATTGAAGCGTCGACAAAGCAATACGTTCCCCAAACTAAAGTTTCCGACGGTGTTTTTGAAAAGGTGCAAAGAACTATAAATTATCGTTGTTCCGTTTGCGGAAACGTCGTTGCTAAAACGTATACAACGGAAAACAAAATAAGTGATTAAATAAATTAATTATTAATTAATAAAAAGGGAGGTAAAAAATGAGACTATCAAAAATTTTGACTTTATTATTAAGTTCAATGATTCTCTTCTCTTCTTTAACGGCATGCTCGGTTTTGAGTAATAAGCCAAGTGGAGAGGGAGCAAAAGAAAGCGGCGAAAAAACTATTACGGTAAATTATTACGAATCTAAAACAAAAACTTATACGGTTACGTCGGGGCAAAAAACCGTTCCGACTGACTTTATAGCGCCAAAGGGAAAAGTTATTAAAGGATTATATGATGAACTTGACGTTCAATATGCCGATTACGATTGTATCATAGATTTAAAGAACGTTTCGTCAATACCGTCTACCTTAACAGCAAAGTATGAAGACGTAAATATTTCTTATCTTGACGATGATCCTTTCATGACTTATGATGAAGATCCTAAAACAGTAAAAATTTACAATGATTTAAAAGCAAAATGGGAATTTAATCCTGCTCAATATCCAAACGACAAAAAAATGATTGCAGCGTGCCTTTGTAATCCTTATGCGGATTTAACAATAACCGTTTCTTTTTACGGAAAAGGACAACCAAAGGACAATACTTTTACTTCTCAACTTATAGTTTGTAACGAAACGGTGGGATCTTTAAAGAAAGACGTTTTCGACAGTGCAAATAGTTATACTAAGTATACTTATACCGCTACAATAAAGGCAAAACAACTTACAAACGGCGAATATAAGGTAACGGTAAAATCAAGCGCAGGCAATTATTCGGAATATATGATTAAGAATTTGAGAGTTGATTTTTCTTTCAGTTTTGAAACTCAAGAGTAAAAAATATACGCTCTGTCACAGTCAAGTGACAGAGCGTTTTTTTACTCGTTTATACTAACCGAATTATCTTGAATAGAGCCCGAAATTATAAGCGAAAGTATTTCTATTTGTTCACTTGAAATACTTTCGTTTTTGTTTATTATAGCGTCTTTTATTTGTTCTTTATCTTCAAGAGCGATAATTTCGTCGAGTTGCTTTTCGCTTAAATTAGGTAAAAATTTAGAGAGCAGTAATTTATTCTCGGCATTTTTACCGCTGCCACTTACGATACCGCACAGTATCAAAGACACTCCGCAAATTTCCGCCGTATCGGTAAATATAAAACTAAAGTCGCCTTGTGTAAAAATTAGATAAATAATTCCTACGGCGAAAGAAATTAACAATCTTATACCTAATTCCGCCTTGTATGAAAGATTGGGCTTTTTCTTTTTTACAAGCCGTAATACGGCGCACACCGCAAGGGAAGATATAAGGGTTTTTATGCCGAAGATATCGGCAAGTAAATAAAATGAGTTTTCCACGTTGCACCGCCTTTACCGCAAAACTGCGGTTTAAAGGATAATCGGCAAGGGGACGGTTGCCTTTCTCCGTTTTTAACGCTACGGGCAAGCGTTTTTCAAGGCGCAATTTAAGTGTAACACTAATTTTTTGAAAATCAATACCTTGTGAACTGTTTTACGTGAAAAATTTTTATCCTACGCCTTTTAACTGTGTTTCAGCCCTCTCGTTTATAAAAATTCTCACGCAAAAAGCGGTCATATCGTCTATTGCTTTACCGTCGTTTAAAAATAAGGCTTTTTCTAAAATGGAATCGGCTAAAGTTTTGGGATTTAACGCCCTTTGGGTAGATAAAAAGTCAATAAGGTCGGCAGAAGATGAAAAAGAATCGCAAATGCCGTCGCTTAAAAAGACTATCATATCTCCGTTTTGCACGGGAGAAGAGCAAACGGTGGGTTTCATTTCGTCTAATATGCCTAAGGGGAGAGAATTTCCCTCGATTATTTTTACGCTGTCACGGGTTATAATAAAGGAAAACGGCGAACCGATTTTTATAAAATTGGCTGTTCCTAAGTGAAGGTCGACAACCCCTATGTCCATTGCCGTAAAATTATCTTCTTTAGAAAAAGTGAGAATTTTATTGACCGTAGACAAAACCGTTTCAGCGTCAATTCCCGCTTTAAAAAAGGTTTCAACGAGTGAAATTGCGGTAGAAGAGGTCTCTTCCGCACCTTTTCCGCTACCCATTCCGTCGTTTAAGGCAATTAAAAATTTACCTTCCGAAAGTTTTACGACCGTATGCGTATCACCGCTTTTTTCACGCCCGTCCATAACTTTAGAGGCTATGCCGAAAGCGGCGTCAAATATCGGTCTTTTTTTAACTGTAACCGCCGAAAGTTCGTTTGATAAACTCGTAATATTTGAGACAATCGACTTATAGCCCGTTATTTCTTCTATTGCCTTTAAAAATACGGGAGAGAAAACGTCGCTATGAAACAGTACGAGGTTTATCTCTTCTTCCTCGCCTTTAAATACTGAAATCTCTTTTACGAAAATTCCGCAACGGAGTAAGTTGTCGTGAATTTTTCTTTCTTTTTCGGGAATAAGTTCAAGTTGTCTGCCAAGTTTAGTTGCCATTGATTTTAGACAGTTAGAAACCCCCTTCGTTTGGCGGATAATAAGTTCACGGCTTTGGCTTAGAGCCTCTTCGCTTTCCATAAGTTTGAGGCTTTTGTCTATTAAACTGTTGACTTTATTTAAAATTTCCGCAGGTTGAGAGCATTTTGAAATGAAGTTTTTAGGCATATCGGCAGGGGATAAAACCCCTTTTGCAAAGCCTAATTCGGTAAGTTTTAAAAGTTCGTCGTTAGGTGGAAAATCTTTTGCGCGACATTTTAAAAATTCGGGACACAGCGAGCAAACGGAAATGATTATATCGTCGCAAACCACTTGATTTTTGTCCTCTTTTAGGTCGTGCAAGTTTTGAATTTTCAAAATTGACGAGGACATCTCGTCGAAAACTGCCGACATTTCATACAGTTGTCCCGAAATAGAACTCCTCGTTAGATTTACGAAATATCTGCCTATGTTGTCGGTATTGTGAACTTTGATTTTAGCGCGTATTTTTTTAGCGGTCTTTTCGGGAAAGAATAGAAAAATCAGCATAGAAACCGACGGCGCCAAAAAGTAATAAGGAGTTACTCCCACGAAAAAGTCGGTTAAAAAATAAAAGCCCAAGACGGTTAAAATTCCGCCGATTGCCGAAAACAGCCGTGAGTATTCGTTTATAGTCGAAATACATAGCGCAAATAAAGACAAAAGGGCAAAAGGCGTTAAGTCAAGTCGGTACACGGAGATGGGGAAAGCCGTTATAATTGCGGTAACCAAAGACGAGGACGGTTTTAAAAACAGAGTGCAAAAACATGTCGCAAAAATAGCCGTTGCAAGGCAAAAACCCTCGCCGAAGGCGATTATCGAACCGTAACTGCATAAAGAATAGATAACCGCAGACGAAATTATTTCACTTTGCGAGAGTTTATATTTAAGTCCTTTTATAAGCCAAACTCTCGCCCCTGCGGTCATTAAAAAGGATAAAATTATAATAGCGCAAGATATAATTAAGTTTATAGGCAAAGGGCGGTTTTTAGATAGAGCGACGAAAGGGGATAGCGCAAGGGCAAGAATTAATACTATTTCAAAAGATGGAGTTTTAGAGTTTTTTCTATAAACTGCAAAACTCACGGCGACGGTAATACCGCCCGCCCCCGCCCACAGTACCGTCAAAGGGTTAAACGAGGGTACGAAAGAAAGAATATAGAGTAAAAACGAAGAAAAAGGGTTTAGCCCGACGAATAGATTTGCAGTTAGCAAAGAGAGGGCAAACGGAGAAAAATTGCCGTCTGCAACCGAAAGAGTAAAATATCCCAAAAAGGAAAAAAAGTATCTCGTAAAATTTTTCAAACTAAAAGGTTGTCTTTTCATTATAACACCAAACTTTTGCGAGTTTTTGCTCGCGACTAACCGAAAATATAGTTGCGCAGTGACTATTCCAACAAAAAAAGGAATTGCCTTAAGCAATTCCCATTATATTATTTAATTGATGGAAAAAAGTGATACAATTTGTCGGTTAATAAACGGTTATGTCAAAAAAGATTTAAACCATTTTAGCCGTTCCCGTAGGACGGACGTGCGCCGTAAATACGTTTTCTTCGCCGAAAATTTCACTCATCTTTTTGCAGTAATTTTCCCTCTCGTTTTCGTTTACAATTGCCAAAATCGAACCTGCAAAACCACCGCCGTGAACTCTTACGGCTCCGTCTTTAATGATACTTCTCGAAACCTCGATACCCGTTATGACGGGCTGAGAAACTTCGTTTGGAACACAGCAGTTTTGAAGACGGATAAGACTTGAAAGCCCCGACTCGTTCACCGCCTGTAAAAAGCCCTTAGAGTCCCCGTTTTCAAGCGCCGAAACCGCCGAGAGAACGCGTTTGTTTTCCTCGTAAAAGTGCATAGCCCTAAGCACGGCGCGGTCGCTCGTCTTTTCTCTTACCGTTTTTATATTAGAGTAAAATTCTTCCTCTTCCACCTCTCTTAAGACCTGTTTGCCGAAAACTTTTGCGACCGATTCCATTTCGGAGCGGATTGCAGCGTAGTGAGAGGTGAGCGAAGCGTGGTCACCGCCCGTATTCGTTATTACTAAAGTATAACCTTTAGGCATAGAATATTTTGAAATGCTTGGACGCAAAGGCTCTTTAAAATCGAGTTTTGAAAGCGAGCCGATTGCAATTCCGCTTTGGTCTAAAAGTCCGCACGGCTTACCGAAATATTCGTTCTCGGCGTATTGAGAAACCACCGCTTTGTCAACTGCCGAAAGCACGCCGTCTAAGTAGAGAGAATTGAAAATCTCGGCGACTAAAACTTCAAACGCTGCGGAAGAGGAAACTCCTGCGCCTTTAAAGACCGAACTCGTAAGATAAGCGGTAAATCCGCCTAAAACAAACCCACGGTTTATAAGCGCGTTTGCAACACCTCTCGCCAAAGCGGTAGAAGTGCCTTTTTCAGCCTGTTTAATTTGAGTATCGCTAAGGTCTACGATAATTGGAGAATATCCCTCGGAGCAAATCTTTATTTTATTACCGTCAGTCTTTTTAACCGCCGCCAAAATATCGCACGAAATAGCGGATACTAAAACGAGTCCGTGGTTATGGTCGGTGTGGTTGCCGAGAATCTCGGCTCTTCCCGGCGAGGAAAATAAAAAGTCGGCGTCAACGCCTTCGTTAGAGCGAAAGGCGTTTAATAATCTTTCAAGTCGGTTTTTTAAAAATTCTTTGTCAAAGCCTTCGCCGTAATAATCGTAGAAATTCATAAAATCCACCTATATTTCTTTCTTTTCTTGAATTATACAACAAAAGATAGCAAATAGCAAGTTTTTTAAAAAACTTGTTTTTAATTATTGTTATTTATAGCAAATTATGGTAAACTAACTGTATGAAAAACAAACTAACTATGCTTTTTCTTGCTTTATTGATTGTTTTCCCGTCGGTCATAGGTTCGTGCGGGCTTAGTAAAGGAAGGCAAATAAACGCAGTTATTACGGTGGAGTTTTCGGTAAGCGAAAACGACCAAACACCGCCGAAAAACTTTACTGCTGACGACGAAGAGGTGCTAAAAGAGGTTTTTGGCAAGGGAAAGGGCAGTCTTAACAATTTCATAGAAGCCAACTCTTTAGGGAAAGAAGAGGTTGAAAGCGTCCTTATTAAAACGGTAAAAATAAATAAGACGGTCGATTGGTTTTTACCCAAATACGCCTATAATTTTTTGACTGAAGAGTACGATATTGTAAACCCCGACGGTTACGACAATTTACTTTACGACGAGAATGGAAATGTGTCTTTAAACGGCAAACCGTCAGCCGAGAGATTTTACCGAGAGCAGGAACTTATCTATCTCGTAACGGCAAGCGCAAAGGCAACGCTTAAAAATAGCGACGAAATAAAAACGCTTACTGTAGTTCCCTCGAAACTCAACCGTACGGTAGAGCAAAATTCACTTTTATGGCCACACAGCGCAAAGCATTACCACGGGGACGGGGATATATCTTCTACCTATTACGTAGGCGACCAAACGAAAACCGTAAAAGAGGCAAAGTTGGGCAATAGGTCGATTAATAACTATATTTTGATACCGTACGCCTTTATTTTCGACGGCGAAAAGACCAATATTACAACCCTTTGCCACGAATATATGCACACCTTAGGCGCTCCCGATTATTATTCTTACGACGGAAACGAGGTCGTGGGCGTTGGAGAGTTTGATATTATGTCTAACTCTAAAACCGATATCCCCAATTTATCCCTTTCGTACACGAGATGGAAGATGGGTTGGCTTGACGAGGGCGTAAACCTTTTGCCTATTAGCCAAAGTGGGGAATATACCCTTTATAATACGGACGGAGAAAACGAGGTTAAAGCGTATAAAATAGTAACCGAAGAGGGCTATAAAAAGGGCGAGAGTTTTTATATTGAATACAGAAAAGACGGCGGAGAATTTTCCTCTCACACGGCAAGCGGTCTTATAATATACAGAGTAAACGAAGAAAACGGATATATTTCGGCAAGCGGAGAAAAGGGCAATTTATGGAAAGGCAATGCGTACGGCGAAAAAGAGGTGTACGTATTTAGATTTGCCCGAGAATTGTTTGGAGGAAACTACGAAGAGCGCAACGAGATAACCAAAAACGGAATATGTTACGCAACCGTAGGAAATAAAGAGGGTTATAAGTCGTTTGGTAATTTAGAAGACGGCAAAAACGCAATTACCTATTCAAGCGGAGAAAACTCTCTTATAAAAATCACCTATTTAACTGAAAACGCCGACGGCTCGGTAAAGTTTAAGGTTGAAATGCCTACCGTGGAAATTTCCAATACCCTTTTAAAAGAAGAAATTAAGGCGAAAGAGGGCAACCGTCACGACTTAGTTTTCGATAGGGCGAAAAGGGAAGCGACCGCTTTTATCGTTTGCGCCGACAAGAGAATAAAAAACCCCAGCGCAAAAAAACTTATTGACGGCAAATACGGAAAAGTAATACGGACGAGTACTCAATTCGTATCGGCAAGACTTCCAAAATACAACGGATTTGAGAGATACGTTTACCTATGTTATAAAGACGGTGATACCCTTTCAGCAGTTAAAGAATTTTATATAGAAGGAATAAAGAACGTCAAACTTTCCACTTTGATAATAATATCGGTATCGGTGGGGATAGTCGTTCCTACCCTTGTCGGAGCGGTAATAAAAAAGACTAAAAAGAAGAAGGAGAAAAACAATGAGTGATAGCGAAAAACGACCTATAGGCGGAGATTTTGAACAAAACGGATATGAAAGCGAGCCTAAAAACGGCGGAGAAAATTTAAACGGCGGAAACGGTTATACGAACGGAAATCTTAACGGAGAAGAGTTTTTCGGCGAACAAAACCAAAACTCAAACGGCGGTAATTATTTCGGTAACGACTTTTCAAACGGGTCGGGAAACGGTTATTCTCAAAACGGTTACGGCGGTTACAATCCCAATTTTAACGGCTATAATTACGGTAACGATTTTATAGATCCGAAAGACGAAAAGAAAGGTTTAGGTATTGCGTCTATGATACTCGGTATAATATCCGTCGTATGCTGTTGCTTGGACGGGTACCCACTCGTATGCGCGGTAATCGCCATAGTTTTTTCGGCGCTAAGAATGAAAGTAAAGGCGGACGGATTTTCTATTGCAGGACTCGTACTCGGTATAATCGGCGTGCTTTTTAACGGCTCGGTACTCCTTCTTTACGTGACGGGCGTATTGGATCAAATTGCCTATGAAATGGAACAGTTAGAGAGCGTTTTAGAACTTATAGGCGCACTTATTAGAAAATGAGAAAGTTCAATTTTAAAATTTTTGCCGTAATTTTGCCTTTGTTCACAGTTACGGCAATATTTATTTATTCGCTTTTAGCAACCCCCTTTTCCTCTAAAGAAATCTTTTGCTTTACCAACCGAGTTTCTGGAATAAAATGTCCGTCTTGCGGACTTACCCGCGCCGTATGGTGTATATTGCATTGGCAGTGGGAAAAGGCGTTTTACTACCACGCGCTGTTTACCGTTGGAATAATTCCGTTTACCCTTTGCCTTACGGGTATGGGCGTGAATTTTTATTTAGGTAAGAGGGTTTTGCCTCTGCCTAAATACCGTTGGATTTATTTCTATTTGACGCTTGGCGCTTTAGTTGTCTTTACCGTGATTAGGAATTTAACGCCTATAATATACTGAAAACGTCTGCTTTTTAGGTAAAAGCGGGCGTTTTTTAATTATTTTTGGCTCTGTCACAACTCGTGACAGATATTTAAAGGTTTATCTACTTCGCACACCTTCGTTTACTGTTTTGCCCTCAAAACCTTGGTGACCAACAAGGTCTACCAAGTCTTTTTGGGCTCACGAGCCTCGGTGTGCTCGCATCTAAGCCTTTAACAAGTTAAAGGTTTATCTACTTCGCAATACTAGTCTTTTTACGGCTTTTTGCAATTCCGATTACCAACAAGGTAATTCCCTTGCAAAAATCTCGCAAAAATCCCGTATTGCTCGTATCTAACCCTTTAAATTTAATCAGTCATACGTTGTGACATAGCCTTTTTTTTAATTAATTATAAAAAATATTTATAAATATAGTCGAAAACGATTGCCAAATTAGGTTGATTGTGGTAAAATGTTTAAGCTATAAAATTCACACTCGGGTTTTAGCGACTCTTCGTGCCTTTCAAATAAACTTAAGGGAAAGGTCAGGTCGCAAAAAAGACGGACTCGGGGAGGAATAACGGAGGAAATAATTATGGCAGTAACTTCTATGAAACAACTTCTCGAAGCAGGCGTACACTTCGGTCACCAAACGAGAAGATGGAACCCCAAGATGAGAAAATACATCTTCGCTGAAAGAAACGGTATTCACATCATCGACCTTGCAATCACCGCAGACCTTGTTGAAACTGCATACAAATTCGTAGTAGACGCAGTTAAGGCTGACAAGACCGTACTTTTCGTAGGTACTAAAAAGCAAGCGCAAGAAGCAATTCAACAAGAGGCTGAAAGATGCGGAATGTACTACGTAAACAGCCGTTGGCTTGGCGGTACTTTAACTAACTTCAAAACTATTAGAACGAGAATTGACAGACTTAACAAACTTGACAATATGGAAAAGACGGGCGAATTCGACCTTCTTCCCAAGAAAGAAGTTTTAGGTCTTAAGGCTGAAAGAGATAAACTTCAATACAACCTCGGCGGTATTAGAGAAATGAAAGGCGTTCCGGGCGTAATGTTCGTAGTTGACCCTAACTGTGAAGCAAACGCTGTAAAGGAAGCAAAAATTCTTGGTATTCCCGTAGTTGCAATCACCGACACTAACTGTGATCCCGACCTTGTAGATTACGTTATCCCCGGTAACGACGACGCAATCAGAGCGGTAAAACTTATCGCATCTATAATTGCAGACGCTGTAATCGAGGCTAAACAAGGCGAAGACGCAGTAAGAAGAAACGTTGAAGACGAAACTACTACTCAAGAAGTTGCTGAAGAGGCAGTTGCTGAGGAAGTAGAAGAAGTTCAAGAATAAGACTTTATCCGCTTAGCGGAATCCAATAAAAGAATAAGGAGAAAATATTATGAATTTTACCGCACAAGACGTTAAAACCCTTCGTGAAAGAACGGGCGCAGGTATGATGGATTGTAAAAACGCTCTCGTTGAGAGTAACGGCGATATGGAAAAAGCAGTAGATTACCTTCGTGAAAAAGGTATTGCAAAGGCCGCTAAAAAGGCAGGCAGAATTGCAGCAGAAGGTATCGTTGACAGTTATATCCACATGGGCGGAAAGGTTGGCGTACTTTTAGAAGTAAACTGCGAAACCGACTTCGTTGCAAAGGGCGATATGTTCAAGTCTATCGTTCACGATATAGCGCTTCACATTGCAGCGTCTAACCCTTCTTACGTTACGAAGGAAGAAGTTCCCGCTGACGTTATCGAAAAGGAAAAGGCAATTCTTCGCGCTCAAGCATTAGAAGAAGGCAAGCCTGAAAAAATCGTTGAAAAAATGGTTGAAGGAAGAATTAAGTCTTTCTACGAAGACAACTGTCTTCTTTGCCAAAAGTTCGTTAAAGATCCAGACAAGACTATCGAACAATTAGTAGTTGAAGCAACTGCTCAAATCGGTGAAAAGATTTCTATTAGAAGATTCGTTCGTTTTGAAATGGGCGAAGGACTTCAAAAGAAAGAAGAAAACTTTGCTGATGAAATTCAATCGCAAGTTGAAGCAATGAAGAAATAATTAAGGGATAAGCAAGTTGCTACCCCTTTCAAATGTTAATTTTGGGGTGCAGTTCTCTGCACCCCATTTTATTAGCGAAAGACAAAATCGCAGTTTTTATAAGGAGAAAATATGCAAGCAAAATATAATAGAATATTGCTTAAAATAAGCGGGGAGGCCCTTTCGGGCGATAAAGGACACGGTTTTGATACCGAAGCGCTTTCAAGTGTAGCGCAACAAATAGCAGACGTTGTAAAACTCGGCGTAAGCGTGGGAGTAGTCGTTGGCGGAGGAAATTTCTGGAGAGGCCGTCAAGGTGATGAAATGGATAGAACGACGGCTGACTATATGGGTATGATGGCAACTGTTATAAACGCTCTTGCAATCAGCGACGCTTTGGAAAGAAAAGGTGTAGACTCCCGTGTTTTGACTTCGCTTGCAATTACGGGCGTCGGCGAACCCTTCAATTATAAAAACGCGGATAGATATTTAAAAGAGGGAAAAGTAGTAGTTTTCGGCGGTGGTACGGGTAATCCCTATTTCTCAACCGATACGGGCGCGTCCTTAAGAGCGGTAGAGATAAAGGCTGACGCATTACTTCTCGCTAAAAATATCGACGGAATTTACGACAGCGACCCAAAGAAAAATCCGTCGGCTAAAAAATTCGACAAATTAACCTACGACGAATACGTAAATATGGGACTTAAAGCCCTTGATACTTCAGCCGTCGTAATGTGTAAAGAAAACGGTCTTAAAATTCACGCTTTCGGTTTAGAGGGAGAAAACTCTATCGTAGAAGCTGTTGTTGGCGAGACAAAAGGAACCGTCGTGGCTCTTACTCGTTAAAATGCTAAATTTTAAAACCTTAATTTCTAAAAATTGCTTAAACAAAGAAAAAGGCGATATGTAGAATTTTTGTGAGAATTTTATGAACGTATTGCATTTTGCAAAAAAATAATATATAATAATGTTAATAACAATATATAAATAGTATATTGAATAAAATATAGGGAGAAAGATTATGGCATTAGATATTGAAAAAGTTGAAATGATAATAATGGAAACGGATGAAAAATTTGAAAAAACGACTAACGTTTTTAAGTCCGACCTCACTCAAATAAGAGCGGGAAGAGCAAATCCTCACGTTCTCGATAAAATTAAAATTGATTATTACGGCACGCCATCTCCCATTAACCAAGTGGGTAATATTTCCGTTCAAGACGGACAATGTCTTGTTATCTCGCCTTGGGATAAAGCCCTTTTAAAGACTATTGAAAAGGCTATCCAAGTTTCGGATATCGGCATTAATCCCACTAACGACGGTAACGTAATAAGACTCGTTTTCCCCACTTTGACCGAAGAGAGAAGAAAGGAAATCGTAAAACAAGTTAAGAAAATGAGCGAGGATGCAAAAGTTGCTCTCCGTAATATAAGAAGAGATTGTCTTGACTCTTTAAAGAAGATGAACAAGGCAAAAGAAATGACGGACGACGAGTATGCAGGTTACGAGGCAGACGTAGAAAAGTCTGTTGCTAAGGCAATCGAGGCTGTAGAAAAGGCAACCGCCGACAAAGAAAAAGAAATCCTTACCGTATAATGGCAGGAGAGAAGAAACTCCGTCATATAGGTTTTATAATGGACGGAAACGGCCGTTGGGCTAAAAGTAGAAATAAGCCGAGGGCGTTTGGTCACAGAAAGGGTGCGGATACGATAGAAAAAGTGCTTACCGAGTGCTTTAATCAAGAGGTGCAAGTGGTAAGTTTATACGCTTTTTCGACCGAGAATTGGTCGCGCCCAAAAGACGAAATTGACGCGATATTCGACTTATTGCGCAGTTTTTTAAAAAAATACACAAAAACTTTAATGGATAAAGAAATACGCCTCGTTATCTCGGGCGACCTTTCTCCCATTGATAAAAAGTTAACTGAAGAATGTATAAATTTGGTTGAAAAAACCAAACATTTTAAAGAGCACGTATTAAACATTGCATTAAACTACGGTTCGCGCGCGGAAATAGTTAGGGCAGTAAATCTCGTAAAAGACAAAGAGGGAGAAATAACCGAAGAAGACCTTTCAAAGGCGTTTTACACGGCGGAACTTCCCGATATTGACCTCGTCGTTAGGACGAGCGGAGAGATGCGCCTTAGTAATTTTTTCCTTTGGCAATGCGCCTATGCGGAATTCTATTTTACCGACGTTTTATGGCCCGACTTTGACGGGGAGCAAACCAAAAAAGCGATTGAGTGGTTTTACGGCAGAAAAAGAAGATTTGGTGGTATAGAGAATGCTTAAAAGAACTGTTACCGGCTTGGTTATAGTCGTCGTATGGGTTATATTTTTTCTGCTGAAAGCCTTTATTACGGTTGACGTAGGAAGAATAGTTTTAGGAGATTTAATTTTTGACGGACTTCTCCTTATTATGGCTGCAATGGGGGCAAACGAAATGCTCCGTGTTTTCGGCGATAAGATAATTAAACCCCACCGTATTATAACGGTCGCATATCCAATAATATTATTTCCAATGATGTCCCTTTTCGGGGTTGAATGGGCGGTAGTTATTACCATACTTGCAATACTTTTGGTGCTTGCGGTTTCCGTTCCCTGTTACGAGGACGTAACAGTTGAGGGAATAGCCCTTACCTTTTTATCAATGGTTTATCCGTCCGGACTTTTAGTGTGTTTAGTTGCGGTAAATCACTTAGCGCCCTTTTCAGCGCTCGTGCTTGCCTTTGCAATAAGTCCCTTAGCGGACGTCTTAGCCTACTTTGCGGGAAGCCTTTTAAAAGGACCTAAACTTTGTCCCAATATAAGCCCAAATAAGACGGTTAGCGGTGCTATAGGCGGACTTTTGGGTGGTGTAATAGCCTCAATTTTGGTTTGCGTCGTGCTTTACCCGATTAGTGAACATTACTTCAAAAATATGGGGCAAGAAATTGCGGTATATTCAATCGTTGGATTTTTAGGCGCGTGCTTAACCGAACTTGGCGACTTGGTTGAAAGTTTAATAAAGAGAAAACTCGGCATAAAAGATATGGGTAAAATTTTACCGGGGCACGGCGGAATTATGGATAGGATAGACGGACTTTTGTTCGCTTCTCCGCTTATAGCATTTTTATTCTGCGCAGTATTGCCAATGATAGTGGTATAAATTTTTTGTTTTAAGAATAAAATTGATTTATAAAATGCTCACTTAACTGATAGTTTTGTGAGCATATTTTTAAGGAAGTTATGATAAAAATTGCATTACTCGGTAGCACCGGTTCTATAGGAAGACAGGTTATATCAACAGTCGAAAGACACCCCGACAAATTTCAAATAGTGTCAATATCGGCGAATTCAAGTTATAAACTGTTTGAAGAGCAAATGAATAAATTTAAGCCGAAAATCGCTTGTTTAACCGACGGTCTTTCGGCAAGAAAGATTACCTCGATACCGCCTGAAACGACTCTTTACACGGGCGAAAATTCAATGCTACACGCAGTTACGGAAGATGCGGATATCGTTTTAGCGGCAGTTTCGGGCTTTGCGGGACTTCCCGCGGTAGTAGAGGCAATAAAAATGGGTAAAAACGTTGCGCTTGCCAACAAAGAAACCCTCGTTGCGGGCGGAGAAATGGTTATGCGCCTTGCAAAGGAAAAGGGTGTAAAAATTATTCCGGTTGACAGTGAACATTCCGCAATTTTCCAATGCCTTAACTTTTCAACTCAAACGCCCTTTAAAAAACTTATTTTGACTGCAAGCGGTGGAGCGTTTAGAAATTACACGAAGCAAGAAATAGCAAATTTCAAGGCGAGCGAGGCTTTAAAACACCCCAACTGGCAAATGGGCAAGAAAATAACGATAGACTGCGCTACATTGCTTAATAAAGGACTTGAAGTTATCGAGGCTTGCCATCTTTATAACGCCCCCCTTGAAAAGGTCGAGGCTATCGTGCATCCCGAAAGTATAATACATTCAATGGTAGAATTTGAAGACGGAGCGGTAATGGCTCAACTTGGTTTCCCGTCAATGGAAATACCAATTCAACTTGCGCTTACCTATCCCGAAAGATACCCAACGGGCGTTCCGTTTTTGTCTTTAGCAGGTAAAACTCTCAACTTTAAAGAAATAGACGAGGATAAATATCCGTGTTTTCCGCTTGCCTTAAAATCTTTTGAAATGGGCTATAATTTTGCGTGCGCTATGAACTCGGCAAACGAAGAGGCAGTAGGGCTTTATCTTCAAGATAAAATAGGTTTTTACGATATTCCAAGGCTAATTCAGTACGCCCTTGAAAAGACCGAAAAATTAGAAGTAAACCTTGAAAATTTATTATATACCGATAAATTTGCAAGAGCACTCGTTAGAGAAAAATTGGAGAAAATTTAATGCTTTATAATTTACTGTCGTTTGCTTCGGTAATGACTACGTTTGGGTACGTACTCCTTGCGTTACTTATCTTAATGGTAATGATAACCGTACACGAACTTGGACATTATTTGGTAGGTAAACTGTTCAAATTTAAAATAAACGAATTTGCAATAGGTATGGGGCCTGCAATTTTTAAAAGGAAGATGAAAAGCGGTGAAGATTTTTCGCTTAGAATTTTCCCTTTCGGCGGATTTTGTGCTTTTGAGGGTGAGGACGACGACTTAGACGATCCCAACGCATTTAACAACAAAAAGCCGTGGCAGAGAATTCTCGTGCTGTTGGCTGGGGCAACGATGAACTATATTCTCGCCCTATTAGTTATTGTTTTTTCAATGGGAGTGTACGGACAAAACACTTTCGGCGCGGGAAAATTTATAGAAAATCCCAATTATAGCGGATATTCTCTTTTAGACGACGATATAATTTTATCCCTAAAAGTCGACGGAAAAAAGACAAATATTTATATGTCCACAGACCTTATTTCCGCGCTTAATCACCAAAAAAAGGACACGGTCGTATACGCCGAAATTATCCGTGGCGGAAAGCAAATAAAAGACGTTCCTATAAAACTCCGCAGTGACGTAGAGTGTAAAAATTTGACTTCGGTAAACTCAACTTACGAGGCTTTAGGCATTGGCTCTACAATGATGCTTAGCGTAAGCAGTGACAGTAAGTGGTTTAAAGAGGGCGACTATATAAAACAAATCGTAGAAGATAAAAATGATATCGACGGAATAAAATATAATCCAAACGGAAAATTTTTATATACCTACGACGGTTTTTTAGACTGCGTTAAAGATAAAAAGGCTGGGGACGAAATAGTTGCTTGGGTAGGAAGAGTAGGCTACGAGGTATCTCAACAGGTAATTATCAAGTTTGACAGCGAGTGGGAAGGGGTAGTTAAAAAGAATAAAACGGAAGTATTGGAATATTTTGGAATAAAAGGCTACGATTACGGATATTACGTTACTTCAACGCCTCAAAAACTCGGCTTTTTCAAGACTATTGGTCATTCTCTTGAATACTCGGTAAAAATCGGCGGAACGGTACTCCGTTCGTTAGGGCAACTTATAACGGGTGCGCTTGGACTTAACGCCGTCGGCGGAACTGTAACGACTATAATTACGACAACGAAAGTATTAAGTTACGGGACTAAATACGCTTTGGAAATTATCGCTTTAATAGGCGTAAACCTTGCCGTATTTAATCTTTTGCCAATACCTGCGTTAGACGGTTCGAGAATAGTATTTTGTATTATCGAATGGATAAGAAAGAAGCCTATAAGTCGAAAAATCGAGGGTTTAATACACGGAATAGGTTTAATTCTCATTTTAGGTTTTGCCGTTTTGGTTGACCTATTACAGTTTATTTAAGGAGTAACGTTTTATATTGAAATTTCATATAATGCAATACCAAAAGACGTTAAAAAATTAAGTCTGTTTGGTATAACTTCTTCCAAAAGAGAGGGAGGTGCATAAGATGAAAAGTGAAATGCTAATAGTGGGGATAGTAGTAGGAGTTGCCTTAACAACGGCGATAAGAGGGTGCGATAAAAAGCCAAAGCCGTGCGAAGAGAGGTGTCCTAAAAAGATAGAGAAAGAAAATCCCTGCAAAAAGTGTTATTACCAAAGATATTGCAAATAAGAAAAAGCAAAGAGAGAACGAAAGGAAACAACCCCGTTCTCTCTTTTATTATGTTTATAGGTCTACGGCTTTAAAACGGGAGTTTTAGCCTAAAAGGAAAATTAAAAAAATGTTGATAAAAGAGGAAAAGTGTGGTACACTAAAGGTATGGAAGAATTAAACGTAAAAACAGTAAAAGCGCAAAAGGCGGTAAACGTTTTTAAAATCATTTCAGCCGTAATATACGGTCTTATAACCTTATTTTTACTGATTACCTTTTTTGACACCGTTTTTTCTAATAGCGAAAACAAGGGTTTGTCGCTTGCCGTGTATTTAGCGATTATTTTAATCGCCGTAGGCGGAATCGCTTATGTCGTAAATATGGCGGTTACGTTAATTGGCTTTATTATTACTGCGGTTAATATTAAAAATGGAATAAAAAAATCAAATCTCGTTTATTTTTTGATTTTTACTGTGTTGCCGATTTTTACAGAGGCTATACTGATTTTAATTTGTATAATTTATAAGAATTCTTTACCCTAAACATAGATTGACGTTGGTGTAAAAGAAGAGGATTTAAAAGTAATTGAAGAAAGCGATTAAATAAAAAGTTGGATTAGGAATAAAACTTTCCGCTAACCCCAAAGCACACCAAACAGGTGTGCTTTTTGATTGCGCAAATGTGACGGTGTCTACCAAAAGCAAATGCAAAGGAGCATAGCGACAGCCTAAACTTTTACAAAACTTTAACGCCAATAAATTGAAAAAAGTGTGCAACGTGTGGTAAAATATAATAGAGGTGAAATGATTATGGAAATTTTAGTCGTAGAAGACGATAGAGATTTAAACGGTCTTGTTTGCGCATATTTAAGGTCAAGCGGTTATAAAGTTACTTCGTGCTATAACGGAAAAGACGGTTACCGCGCTTTTTGCGACGGAAAATTTAATATGATAATTTCGGATATTATGATGCCCGAAATGGACGGATTTGAACTTGCCGAAAAAATCCGTCAAGACAATCCTTCCATACCCCTTATTTTTATGACTGCCGTTGGCGATATGACTTCTAAAAAGTTAGGCTACAGAATAGGCGTTGACGATTACGTAGTAAAGCCTTTCGATATGGACGAACTCGTAATGAAAGTAGGCGCAATTTTGCGCAGGGCTAAAATAGAGGAGAGCAAAGTTTTAACCGTCGGCAATTTTGAAATGAACGCCGAAGAGCGCACTGCAACGGTCGGGGGAGAAGAAGTTTCTTTTACGGTAAGAGAATTCGACGTTTTATATAGACTTTTATCCTATCCTAAAAAGGCGTTTACACGCTCTAAACTAATGGAAGAGTTTTGGGATTACGACAGTTCGGCAACTTCAAGAACGGTTGACGTGTATATGGCTAAAATCCGCGAAAAGACGGCTAAGTGCGACGGTTTTGAAATAGTAACTCTTCACGGGCTTGGCTATAAGGCGGTATTAAAATGAGTAAAAGAACGGACAGGCGAGGTAAAAAAAGCAAGGTTTTCGAGTGGAGCGGAATTATAGTTTTCCCCGTAACTTTTGCTCTTATTACACAAATTGCGGTGCTCGTTTACGATTACGTACAAGAAAAGGTGAGCGTAGGACAAGTTGCCGTCATAATGATAATAGTTATTCTTTCGCTATCGGTTATTGCGACCGTAATTGACGTAGTGAGAAGAAAACTGACAATAATAAATCCCGTAAATAAAATTTTAGACGCAACCGATAAAATTGCGTCGGGTGATTTAACTGCAAGGGTAGATATAGAGAGCAGGTACGGAAGATACTCTAAATACGATTTAATTGCCGAAAACGTCAATAAAATGGCGACTGAACTGAGTAAAAACCAAATGATAAGTTCGGATTTTATATCAAGCGTATCGCACGAAATGAAAACTCCGTTATCGGTTATAAAAAACTACGTAAAAGCACTTTCAAATCAAGATTTAGACGGCGAAACCAGAGAAAAATACAATCAAATTTTAAACGGAGCGATTGAAAAACTTGACGGACTTATAATCAACGTACTAAAACTTACCAAACTTGAAAATTCGCAAATAATTCCCGAAAAAGAAAAAATCGACCTTCACGAAACCGTTGCGGAAACGGTTTTTGCCTACGACGAAAAAATACAGGAAAAGCAAATAGAGTTAAACTGCGAAATAGACGAAGTAACCGTATTTACCGATAGAGGGTGCGTTGACCTTATAGTTAACAACTTAATTTCTAACGCAATAAAATTTACTCCGCAAAAAGGCTCCGTTTTCGTATCTCTTACCGAAGAAAACGGTTATGCCCGCTTTTCCGTAAAGGATACGGGAATTGGAATATCCAAAGAGGTCGGCGCAAGAATTTTCGACAAGTTCTATCAAGTTGACAAATCAAGAAAACAAGAGGGAAACGGCTTAGGTTTATCCCTTGTAAAAAAGGCGATAGATTTGCTTGGCGGAAAGATAGAAGTTAAAAGCGAAGAGGGTAAAGGAAGCGCCTTTACGGTAATGATAAAACTGTAAAAGTTAGCCTATAAGTCGATAAACGGCTGTTTTCCAAAGAAAAAGAGTATTTAAAAGAGGTTTTGATTTAATGAACGGTAAAATAAAACTCTTATTAGAAAAGATAAAAAAGCCAAAGCCGTTGTTTGCAGGTCTATTCGTTACGGTGTCCGTTATTATAATAGCCGTCACACTCGTGTCGCTTGCTTTCCCCGATTTTCCCGAGATTGTAGCATACGCGCTATACGCCGTATCGGCGATATGTCTTACTTATACGGTGTATATAACGGTGTTAGTCGTACCTAAAATAAAGGCGTGGACGATACGAATACTTAGAAAAACTGAATTTACTTCAAACGTATTAGACGATTACGGGTTTAGGACTACCGTTTTTGCAGTAGTAACGTTTATAATAAGCGTCGGTTACGCTTTAATGGAAGGGGTAATAGCAATTACGACCGCCTCGCTATGGTTTGGGGCGTTAGCCTTCTATTATTTCATATTAGCGCTTATAAGAGGCTTTCTTTTAAACGCAAAACGGCGAGCAAAAAAGCATATAGGAAAAGAACACGAGTATCCAATTATAATTACGAAAATATTTAGAGCGACGGGAATAAGCCTTATAATTTTAACCTTAGCCTTTTCAGTTGAGGTGTTTCACGTAGGTATTAACGGACAAACTTTTAAATATGCAGGTCTTACGATATTTGCGTCCGCCGCCTACGCGTTTTATAAGATAATACATTCAACGGTTAATTTTGCAAAAGCAAGAAAATTTGAAGATTTAACGATTGGCGCTATAAGAAACGTAAATTTAGCCGACGCGTTAGTGTCAATACTTGCCCTTCAAACTGCGCTGTTAAACGCCTATTCAACGGGGGATACGGGTATTTACAATTTACTTACGGGAAGTGTTTTTTGCGCGCTTATAATATTTGTCGGCGTAATTATGATAATAAAGGCGAATAAATTATTAACGAGGTATAAAAATGAACGAAGATAGAGAAAAAGGGTTCAGTTTTTCTTATTCTGCGCCTACTGAAGAGGAAAGAAAAGAAGTTGCGAGCATACAAAGGGAGTATTTACCGATAGATAAGCAGGATAAAATAGAGAGAATAAAAAGTCTTGACAAAAAAGTGAAGAGTACGCCGATGGCGGTGGGTATTAGTATAGGAGTTATAGGCACTCTTATTTTAGGTCTTGGTATGACTATGGTTTTAGAGTGGAATATGATTTTTTGGGGAGTAATTTCGGGTTTTTTAGGCGCAGTAGTTATAACTTTGGCGTACCCGATAAGAACTCTGCTGTATAAAAGAAACAAGGAAAAGTATTCTAAAGAGATACTAAAACTTGCCGACGAGATATTGGAAGAAAGAAAAAATTAACAAAATTTTATAAACCGTTGTAAAAAAAGAACAAAAAAGGTATAATATATTTAAAAGGCTATGTTACAACTCGTGACTGATATTTAAAGGCTTATCTACTTCGGTATGCATCGTTACTGCCTTAGGTTTTCGACCACAATGACCAACAAGGTCTATTGTGTCCGCCAACCTAAGTCGAGCCTTGCCTACCTCGCAATTAACCCTTTAAATTTTATCAGTCATTCGTTGTTTCACAGCCAAGAAAAAATTATTATAAAAGAGGAGCGTTTATTATGAGAATGATTCTAAACGAAACGTCTTATTTTGGAGCAGGTTGCAGAAGAGAACTGGTTGGCGAAATTGCGCGTCGCGGATATAAAAGAGTTTTTGTCGTAACTGATAAAGACCTTGTAAAATTCGGCGTTGTAAAATTCGTTACTGACGAACTTGATAAAGCAAGCGTTGATTATACCGTTTTTGATGATATTAAGGCAAATCCGACCATTAAAAACGTGCAAGACGGATTATCGGCGTTTAACAGTTTTGGCGCAGACGTAATAGTTGCTATAGGCGGTGGATCGGTTATAGATACGGCAAAAGCCGTTGGTATTATCCTCACAAACCCTGATTTTGCTGACGTAAAATCGTTAGAGGGGGTTGCCGACACTAAAAACAAGTCTTTTCCGGTAATTGCGTTTGCAACAACGTCCGGTACGGCGGCGGAAGTTACTATAAATTACGTTATTACTGATGAAGATGCGGGCAGAAAACTCGTTTGCGTAGACCCTAACGATATTCCGCTAATTGCTTTTAACGACGCCGATATGATGATGAGTATGCCCAAAGGTCTTACGGCGGCAACGGGCATGGACGCGTTAACTCATGCAATAGAGGGATATATAACGAAAGGCGCGCATGCAATGAGCGATTTGTTATGTTGGAATTCAATTAAAATGATTGCTGATAATTTAGCAAACGCAGTAGAGGATGGAAAGAGCGCCGAGGCAAGAGAAGGTATGGCAATGGGCAGTTACGTGGCAGGTATGGCGTTTTCTAACGTTGGTTTAGGCATAGTGCACTCTATGGCGCACCCGTTAGGAGCAAGATTTGATATCGCTCACGGAGTTGCAAACGCATTACTTCTTCCTTTCGTAATGGAATATAATAAAGACTATGCAAAAGCAAAGTATGCGGATATAGCAAGGGCAATGGGTGTTGACGTAAGAGGTTTGAACGAGGACCAAGCGGCAGACTCGGCAATCGAGGCAGTAAAAGCACTTTCAAAAAGAATTGGAATTCCTCAGCGATTGACTGAGATAGGCATAAAAGAAACCGATCTTGAAATGCTTGCAAAAGACGCTATAATCGATCCTTGTACGGGCGGAAACCCCGCACCGGTAACGGAGCAAGATATTTTAGCAATTTATAAAAAGGCGTTATAAAAAATATAGATAAACGGCGAGAAAAATCTCGCCGTTTTACTTTTGCAATTTATAGACGTGTCGAGGGTATTTTCGATAGGTTTTTAATTACGGGTATATTAATAATTAAGATTGAGCGGTACGTTGCCTTTTTCAAGAGGGAAAAATAAAGGTAGAGGAGTAAAGGAAAAGACTAAAGGCAAGCGGTTTTGGGTAAGATATAAATCAAACTTATATCAAAAGGCTAAAAAACTCCGTTTTTGCGCATTTGACTTAAAAAAATCAAATAGCACAAATATTGACAAAAATGCAAAAAGGTGATATAATATATAACATATTTTAAGTGTTTTGGTCTATTTTTACCCTTAAAAAGGCAGTTTTAAAAGAGATAAAATACTTAAAAAGAGCAGGGTTTTACAATCGCATAAAAGGGTAATAACGGTGACATTTTGGTTCCCTTAGGATTATGCGGTTATAAAATAGGATGCAACCAAAAGAATTTTTGGGGAAAAGTTAAACTTTAAACCCGAAGATATGAAATCTTTTAGTTGCGAAAATTTGGTAAGGGGAGAATTTAGAAAAGACGGGTTGTCTTTTTATTCTTCAAAAAGGATAAGTTAAACAGAATCCAATAAGGAATTGGGTTATGGGGTGTGAAAACAGAGGGACTCTGTAAAGACGGCTTTTAAGCAAACTATCTTCTTCCTTTACCGTTTTTTCGTGCGGTCTCGTATTTTCGGGTTATAAACGACTGCCCGTTATGTGAAAAACATAACGGGCAGTCGTAATTTTTTAAGGCGCTGACACAACCCGTTACTAATTTTTCATTAAAATCAGTTATACGTTGTGTCAGCGCCTATATTTTTAATATTTAAAACCTATACTGTTTTCAAATTCCCTAATAGAATTAAGATATAACTCTTTATCTAAAGGATAAGCAAGACCGTGTCCCGCACCGCTTATAAGCACGAGTTTTTTAGCCGTTTTGCATTTTTCAAATACTTCTTTACTCATATAAGAAGGCACGAAGCCGTCCTTATCGCCGTGAAAGAATATTACGGGAACGGTACATTTTTCCATTGCCAAAAGAGGGCTTGTCGATTCTAAGTTAAAACCGCCGAAGATTTTACCGCCGAGTTTTACGAACGGATATGCAAGTTTGACGGGCAAAAGCATGTCGGTTATTACTTTTTTAATAATCTTTTCTGCCGACGAATAAGAACAATCCGCAAGCACGTATTTGACGTTTTTAGGCAAGTCGTATTCGGTAGCGGTTAAAACGGTCGCTCCGCCCATTGAAATTCCCGTCAAAATAATTTCTACGCCGTTTCCAAAACGGGAAAGCACGAAATTAATCCAAGAAAGGCAGTCTTTACTTTCTTTTACGCCGAAAGTGGTCGATTTCCCCTGACTGTTGCCTGCGCCCCGTTGGTCTACTATAAGAGCGTTTCTATTTAAGGCAAAACATCTTTCTATTCCGCCGGATAAGTCGCGCTCCCCAGTTCCCTTATAGCCGTGGAACATAATCTCTATCGGCGCGCCTTTTGCCTTTTCATAGTATTTTCCCGTCAGTTTAAGTCCGTCAAACGAGGTCGTTTCAAAGACTTCATAGGGGTGTGAGCGGGCAAAGTCTATCCATTTTATTAATTGGTCTTTAATTTTAAGGTAGTCTTCTTCCTCAGGGATTGCGTACTCGTCGGGCTTTAAAGGTTTTTGCCGTTTTAGGTAAAAAACCCTCAAATAGCACGCAAAAGGAATAATTACAAAAAAGACTAAAATTACGCCTAAGGCAATAAAAATCATAGGGTTTAGAACAACTGTTTAAGTCTTTCTTTTTTAGAAAGCGAAGCAAGGGTAGTTCCGTTTTCGGTTTTAGTTTGACCTATATCGTAGGTTGCTTTTTTTGCCATTTTCTTCATAGAATAAACTATAGAGTAGTGTTTATAGCCTGCTTGATAAAGGGCAACGAGAGCCTCGTAAGCGTCGGCAATAGTCGTATAAACCGTCTTTAATTTATTTCCCTTGTCGGGAACGGCAAAATCGAGGTTAGCGGTTATATGCGCCGGCGGTTCTTTAGAAAGGAGAGAATTCAAAAACTTCTCGTTTTCTTCCTTTTTGCCAACGGGTTCGACGGTAATCGTCAAGCGAACTTCTTTAACGTCAGCGTACTTATATTCTTCGCCGTTTATAACCACTTCTCTTTGTTTAACTTCAATAATTGGCTCGTTTTTAATTGGAAATTGCTTAAATGCGTTAGGTATAAGACTTACTGCAAACACGAAAAAGACGAGCATAAGAGCGCCTGAAATCCACCCCATAGGGTCTGCTTGGTTTTGAAGGCTTGCCAAAATAATGGTAACGCCCATTCCCGCAAGAAAGAACATTAAAATTATCGCCATAACGATAGTCTTTTTTCTTTCGCGTTTGTTAAACTCGATATCGGGGTAAAAGCAAATACCCTTTTTTTCTTCCGGTTTAGTAACCTCTTTTTTAATTTCTGACATTTTTGATCCTCTGTTGGGGATAAACCCTAAAATATTTTTCTATACGGTATTATATAATATTTTTACCCTAATGTCAAAATAATAGGGTGAAAGGTGTGAGAAATTTAATTTTTTTATAATTCATTATAAAAAAGACTTTAAAAAAACGGGCAAATATAGTATACTTTAATAAGGTTACAAACAAAAGAGCGGAGGAAATTAATGGAAATGGCGTTGGTTGTAGTCTGGCAAACGGTATTAATGTTTTTATTTATGGCGATAGGCTACGCCCTTTTTAAAACGAAAAAAATTACGGCGGAAGGAAGTAAAGTTATTGCAAATATCTTAGTTTACGCAATACTTCCTGCGGTGATTATCAAAAGTTTTTGCAAAGAGCCCACCGTTGAAAATATGCAAAACTTAGGGCTTTCGGCTCTTTTTGGTCTTATTGCAATGATTGTGTGTATAGTAGTTTCAAGGGTGATATTCCCAAAAGCGCCGTTAGACGAATTTGCTTGTGCCTTTTCAAACGTCGGTTTTTTTGGTATTCCGTTAATTCAATCAACCCCTCTTGGCGACAGCGGAGTGTTTTTTATAGCAATGATAGTTGCTTTCGTAAATATCGGTCAATGGACTTACGGAGTAATGCGTATAACGGACAAACCGTTTAAAGAGGTTTTCTCTCCAAAGAAACTTTTACTTTCGCCGTTTATACTTGCAACCCTCGTGGGAATTGTATTTTTCTTTACGGGAATAGGAGTTAAACTTACTCAAATTGAAATAACGAAAAAACTCGTTTTTGGACTTATAGACGGACTTTCCGTTGCAAACACCCCTCTTGCAATGCTCGTTATAGGGTGTTATCTTGCCCAAACGGATTTTAAAAGTTTATTCACTACGAAATCGGTTTATAAGGTGTGTTTAGTTAGACTTGTGATTATTCCGATAGTGCTTTTCGGCGTGTTCAGTATATTTGCTTTTAACTATTATCCAATTATAATGGCGATATATATAGCGGGAATATGTCCCGTCGGGTCAAACGTAGCCGTATACGCGCAACTTCATGGTAAAGATTATTCCTACGCGGTAAAAACGGTAACTCTTTCTACCGTGCTTTCTATTGTTTCAATGCCTCTTTTTATAATGCTTGCCAATTTAATTTGGTTATAAGGAGTAATTATGATATATAAAGATTTTAAAAATTTAAAACTTTCAGCCTTAGGGCTTGGATGTATGCGACTTCCCGTAAACGGCGATTATACTGAAATTGACGAGAAAAAAACTGCTGAAATGGTAGACTACGCTATAAAAAACGGTATAAATTATTTTGATACGGCGTGGGGTTATCACGGCGGTCAATCAGAATTGGTAATGGGAAGGGTGCTAAAAAACTATGCGAGAGAAAGTTTTTATTTAGCCTCTAAATTCCCCGGATACGACCTTGCAAACATTGACAAAGTAGAGGAGATTTTTACAAAGCAACTTGAAAAATGTCAGGTTGACTATTTTGATTTTTATCTTTTTCACAACGTTTGCGAACTTAATATAGAACAATATTTAGACGAAAAATACCGCATATACGATTACCTCATAAAACAAAAACGAGAGGGGAGAATTAGACATCTCGGATTTTCTACTCACGGAACGATAGACACTATGCGCCGTTTTTTGGAAAAATACGGCAAGGATATGGAATTTTGCCAACTTCAGGTAAACTGGCTCGATTGGGATTTTCAAAATGCGAAAGAAAAGGTGAAACTGGTTAAAAGTTACGGTATTCCCGTGTGGGTTATGGAGCCCGTTAGAGGGGGTAGTTTAGTAAATCTTGCCCCTAAATATGCCCAAAAACTCCGTGATATTGCGCCTAACCGAACTTTTGCTGAGTGGGCGTTTAGGTTTTTGCAAGGTATAGACGAGGTTACCGTAACTCTTTCGGGTATGTCTAATTTTGAGCAGTTAAAAGAAAATATTCAAACTTATACCGACGAAAAACCGCTCAATGCAGAGGAGAGGGAAGTCCTTTTGGAAATTGCTTATGAAATGACGCATAAGAACACGTTGCCGTGTACTTCGTGTAGATATTGCACGGAGAAATGCCCGAAAGAACTCAATATTCCTTGGCTTATAGAACTTTATAACGAACACACGTATTCGGACGGTGGTTTTATTGCTTCTATGGCGATGGACGCTTTAAGCGAAGATAAAAAACCATCGGCATGTATAGGTTGTAGGGCGTGCGAATCGGTTTGCCCTCAAAATATAAAAATAAGCGAAATGATGGCAGACTTTTCCGCTAAAATCAAATGAGAATAAAGTCAAAAACCTCAAAAATAACGACGGCGGGAATACTCGTTGGGTTGGGAATAATTTTACCCTTTGCGACCTCTCACGGGTTTGGAATAGCGGGTACCGTTCTTTTGCCTATTCATATCCCCGTACTTATATGCGGGTTGCTATGCGGTCCGTGGTACGGGCTTTTAGTTGGAGCAATTCTTCCTCTTATAAACTGTATCTTAACTTCAATGCCACCCCTTTACCCAATGTTGCCTATCATGACGGGTGAATTGGCCGTTTACGGACTTATAAGCGGACTTTTGTTGCATAAAACCCATTTAAAGAGTAGTAAAATGGGTGTGTACGTTTCACTCGTTGTGGCTATGATTTTGGGTAGAGCCACGTACGGACTTATATATTCGGTACTGCTTATTTTTAATCCGCAACTTAAAGCGCTTTCAGTTTGGGGCGCAATTGTGACGGGAATTGCGGGTATAGTAATTCAACTGATTTTAGTGCCGGCAATAATCTACGCTGTCGGCGGTTTTACAAAGCGTATGGATGAAAATGCAATAATTTCTGCAAAAAATCTTATAAGTAAAGGCAAAGCAACTTGCGTCGTAATAAAGGACGGGAAAATTTTAACTGTTGAATACGGACGGGGAGTAAAGCCTATAATAGATTTATATAGACAAGGAGTATTAGAAGGTGCGGTCGTCGTTGATAAAATTATAGGTAAGGCGGCGGCAATGGTTTTAGGTCTTGCAAAAGTGGAAAGAGTGTACGGACTTACTATGAGCAGTTCCGCAATAGAGTGGTTTAAAAGCCAAAATATACCGTATAAGGCGGAAGAAGAAACCGAAATGATAATAAACCGAAAAGGTGACGGGCGCTGTCCTATGGAAGAAGCGGTAAGCGATGTAAATACCGCAAAAGAAGGACTTGAAAGAATTGTTAAAAAAATTGAAGAATTAGGAAGAAAATAAAAACACCGCCGTCGGGCTTAATTGCCCGACGGCGGTTTTAGGTTTAGAAATTAGGCTAAACTCAAAGAGCAGTTCGCGAACTCTTCGCAAACTGCTCTTTGAAAAATATATGATAAGGGGGAAAATGATGAGCGCATCAAGTAAGTTCAATCAACTTACACCCATATAATAAACCTTTAAAAAAAATTTGTAAATTAATTAATTTAAGATTTTGTTTTTATGTCTTTTTATATAAAAACAGTGTCTTAAAATATAAAAACAAGGAAATTATTAAAAGTGATGACGATATACGGATAGGTCAACGGTATTATCTACAACTTCTATTCCTTCGCTTTCAAGTAAGGCTTTTTGAATTTCAATTCCGCCAAAGGCAAACGCAGGGGCAAGCCTTCCTTCCCTATTTACAACCTTATAGCACGGTATCTCCTCAGGATTTGGGTTTACGTGCAAGGCGTAGCCTACGATACGCGAAGAACGGGGTCTACCCAAAGCCTTTGCAATATCGCCGTAAGTCGTTACTTTACCGTAAGGAATAGTTTTTAAAAGTTCGTAAACCGATTGGAAAAAATCCATAATTACCGCCTTTTTAAAATTTTTTGAGTTAGCAGAGAAAAATGTTCGTTAATTTTCTTGATTTAAGTTATTTTATATGATATAATGTAAAAAGTCAAATGAAAATGCTGGTGTGGCTCAGTCGGTAGAGCAGCTGATTCGTAATCAGCAGGTCGTCAGTTCAAGTCTGATCACCAGCTCCAAAAAACAAAAAGAACTCAACAACTGTTGGGTTCTTTTTTGTTTTTAGACCTGCCGACAGTTTTCTCTGTCGACAGGTCGTCAGTGACGCGATTGCGACCATTAAGTTTTAAAACAATAAAAGCTTAATTTTGGTCGAGCAATCGCTATTCCGTCGAGGCGATTATTTTTTGCTCTAAGTCGTGGAAATATCTCGCACAAGCAGTCAAAATTGCCTCTCCTTACAAGATTATCACCAGCTCCAAAAGTAAAAAGCAGTTCCAAAAAGGGACTGCTTTTTCTTTACGACCTTGTAACAGCTATCGCTGTCGGCAGGTCGTCAGTGACGCGATTGCGACCTTTAAGTTTTAAAATAATAAAAGCTTATTTTTGGTCGAGCAATCGCTATTCCGTCGAGGCGATTGTGGTTTGCTCTAAGTGGTGGAAATATCTCGCACAAGCAGTCAAAATCGCCTCTCCTTACAAGTCTGATCACCAGCTCCAAAAGTAAAAATAGTTAATAAACTTATATATAATAAGCTATACTTATTTAAAAATTATTGAAAATTATTAGTATATGTGCTAAAATAAGGGTATATTTTATTTTGGAGAAAAAGCTTGAATACTTCAACATCTAAAAAAGCCCCTTTAAATAACGGTTGCTTTTTAAAATTTAAGAATTTTTTAGTGGCTAATTACGGATATTTCGTTATTCCGCTACTTGTATTTGCGCTATTTACCTTTGCCCTTATATTTTTCGGTATTTGGCCTTTCGGGACGGCAATTATTGCAAGTTACGATATGCTTGCGCAAATATGTCCTATTTTAGAGCATTTCTTCGACGTGTTTGACGGAACGAGCGGACTTTTCCACACCTTCCATTTAGGCGGTGGTATGGATATGTTCGGTATTTTGGCTTATTGCGCCGTCAGTCCGTTTACCTTTTTGTTTTTACTCGGCGGACAGGGCAATACCGTCTATATGGTCAGTATCGTATTGCCGATTAAAGTTGCGTGTATAGCAATTTCGGCGTTCATCTTTTTAAGACGGTATTTTAAATCTCTCCCTCAGTATATTCAAGTATTTTTGGCTCTTTTGTATGCGTATTCGGGCTATATGTACGTCGCAAATACCTATATCATTTGGTTAGATTTGATGATTTATATGCCTCTTTTAGGCGCAGGAATTATAGAATTTTCAAAAACGAAATCAATAAGAATAATGGCAATTTCTCTTGCTCTTATGATTTACACTTGTTTTTCTATCGTATGTTTTTCATTTTTCACTCTTTTCCCCGTCCTCGTGTGTTTGATACTCGTTTTAAAGAAAAAAGAGGAGTGGAAAGAATATCTCTCTAAACTTTGCCTTGCTTTCGTTATTGCCATAGGCGTAAGTTTACCTATACTCGTCCCCTCTTTCGTTGCCTATTTGCAAGCGGGTAGAAATACGGGAATTTTTTCAAGAGTATTTGAAATTATGAGTGAGAAAGATTTAAAAAAGGGGTATTTAAACACTCATATCTACGAAAAATTCACCTATATTTTGACCGATTCGATATTTGTTTTCCTGACCGTAGTTTACTTTTTAAGAAGTAAACGAGGGGATAAAAGAGCGCTGTTTTTGGTAATTGCTTTCGTATTTTTACTTCTTCCGTTATTGGTTGACGAAAGTATGTTGCTCCTTAATATGGGTTCGTATTACAGTTATGCTCTCCGTTTTGGATTTTTAAGCAGTTTCTTTTTCCTATACGTTTCGGCTCTTTCTATAGAGGAGTTTTTATTTGACAGCGACGAAACCGCCGTAATAGACAAAACAAAATCGTCTATAGCAATGGCAATAACTATGCTTTTGACGGTTATAGGCGTTGTGTTTACAGTATACTTTTTTAAGTATATTATAAATGAAGAATTTAAAGAAGACCGACTTATAGAGGCACTTTTCGGTGCGGGGAACCTTGCTCCGTTTGAGGATTTCTTTCCTTGCTTTGCTCACTCCGAGGGCGGTCTTGAGGGTAGCGCGGTTCTATTTGTAGTCGTTGTTTTAATCTTAGCGCTCATTTCGGTGCTTTTAAAATTTAAGACCATTCATTTTAAAGACGTTGCTTGTTTTATATGTATACTTGCAGTCTCTCAAACGGTCTTTTATAACCTTGCTTTGGTAAGGGGCGACAAACAGTCTTTAAGCGCGCAAAAGTTCGACTATTATAAAGAAATGATAGACGACCTTAACGACCAAAGTATTTATAGAATTAAAAATTACGGATATTATATTTCTTCGGATTCTCCAATTGTAACAGACAGTTATTCGCACACCTTATTTAGTTCAATGGCGGATGCTAAAAATATTACCGCTCCTAAATTTTTTGAATACGGCGGAAGCTTAACTAACAGTACGAGAAGTAACGGCGGAAGTTTATTTTCCGACTCGCTATTTGGATACAAATACGTCGTTTACAGCGTTGGAGATAATAGCGCTGCCAAAAACAATATAATAGACGAGTCGTCTATATTTAATAGTGGATTTTTAGAAGAAACGGGAGTTTCGGCGCATAGGACGCCCTCTTTAAAGGTTTCAAAAACTGTAGGCGACGAAACTAAAACGGTAAATTGGAAAAATATTGACGGCGAATTGCACGGAAAAGATAAGTGGTCAAAACTTAAAGTAACCGTTGACGGTAAAAAGTTTACGGGCTATTTAAACGGCGAAAAGTTTTTATCCGTGGATATGATTTCAAGTAAAATATCGTCTATATCCGTAACCACGAAAAACGCATACGGCGAGGTCAAAAACTTAACCGTAAAAGACCGTAACGGAAACGAAATAAACGGAATTTGGAAAACGCGCGGTGGATTTAAAGAAGAGGAAGAAAAGTTTATTTCTACCGAAAATGCAGGCAAAGTATACTTTTGGGGCGACTTAGAAAGTTTCGCATCTTTCGAGGGCGACGTCAAGTTTACTACGGGAACTGCAAGCGACGATTTTATAGGTTTAGAAGTGACCGCTAAAGACGAAAATGACCAAACGGCGGTCTATAGGTTGGTTATCGAGCCAAACGTAGAGTATTTTATATATAGAAACGCATACGCGTTCCCCCTCGTTTCCGTCATAGAAAACGGCGAGTTGAATTTCGACGCGGAAAAAAAGGAAGAAACTTACTATTATCTTACTAAACTTTTAAACGGAGGTACGCCCGTCTTTTCAATGGGTACGACTTCGTTTACAAATAGACAGATTGAAAGTATTAGAGATAATCTTATAAGCGGTCAAGTAAATTATTCTTTAAAAAAGAATTCGATAGTTATAGAGCCGTTTACCGCTAAAAAAGGACAACTTTTATATTTGAATTACACTAACTTAAAAGGGTATAAAGCCTACGTAAACGGAAAGGAAAAACCGCTTTTAGAAAACGGTTTGGATTTTATGTTCGTCGAACTTGACGAAGGGGTAAACACCGTCGAGATTAAATACACATCGCCTTATATTTTATATATTGCTATAGGAATTTTCCTCGCAGTTGCAGTCGTTTGTGCGTGCTGGATTATTTACAAAAAGAAACCCGTGATTTTTGAAAAGGTAAGCGTAGTTCTTCCCTACCTTGCGGTTGGGCTTGCGGTGGGCGTTACGGTATTTTTCTTTATCTTCCCGACGGGAGTATTCTTCTATAAATTCTTCTTCAAATATTTGCCGATTTTAATATAAATAGGAAGGGGCAAAGATATTGCGTAAATCTACGTCGAAAGAAAAGATTATTGTTAAAAAGCGAAAGTGAAAAAACTCCTATCACCAAAGGGTGGTAGGAGTTTTGTTTTTTAGATAAACGAAAATCGCTGAAATTTTTTTAGTCGTTTTTAACGTGAACGTCAAGTTGATTAAACGGAATTTCAATACCTTCTTTATCAAAAGTCGTTTTGACTTGTTCTAACATATCAAAATATACCGTCCAATAATCGTCGGCGTTAACCCAAACTCTCGTTACTAAAGTGATAGAACTTGCGTCGTGACGAACGATTCTACACAAAGGAGCAGGGTCTTTTAAGGTTTTTTCGTGAGCGTCGGCAATTTGTAAAATTAATTCCTCTGCTTTTTTATAGTCGTTAGCGTAAGAAATGCCGAATTCAAGGTCCACACGGCGAAGGTTCTTTTTACTGTAATTTATAATGGTGTTATTTGCAAGAGCGCCGTTGGGAAGAGCAATCGTTTTGTTGTCGCCCGTTCTTATATAGGTGTATATAAGATGGATATCTTCAACCGTACCCGAAACGCCTTGAGCCTCGATAAAGTCGTCTACTCTAAACGGGCGGAGAAGGATAATAAGCACACCGCCGGCAACGTTTGAAAGAGAGCCTTGAAGAGCAAGACCAACGCCTACGCCTGCCGTAGTTATAAGGGCTGCAACACCAGAAGTGTCAATGCCGAGATAACCTAAAAGAGCCAAAACTACTAAAATTTTCAAGCCCCAATTAACGATATAGCAGACCGTTTTGCCGATAGTTTTATCTACCTTTTTCTTTTCAAAACCCTTTCTTAAACTCTTAACGAGTCCGTTGATAAGAGCAAAACCAATGATGATTATTGCGAAAGCAATTAAAATTTTTACGCCTTCAGTCACACACCAATTAACAAAAGTGTTTAAAAGTTGTTCCCAGTTCATGATAATTCTCCTTTTTAATGCTTTTAGCATTAACGAATAATATTGTAATACTGCAATAAGACAGTTTGGGGTATATTTTGTGAAAATTAAGTTAAATTGATAAAAATGGTTTACACTGAAAAAAAGAAGTGTTAAAATAAGCATATGCTGAGCGAGGAAAGGAAAAACCGAATAAACGAACTAATAAAACGAAGCGAAGAGAGGGGAATTTTTACCTATTCTAACTTTATAAGCCCAACTTCGGTTGCCGAGATAAAGGAGTTTTTTAGGGGAGTTAAAATAATCTCTTTCGGCGGGTTTGAATACGCCGAAAGACAGATGCTCCGTTTTGGAGATGAAAATGAAATTGCCTATGAGGAAGACTTCCCCATAACCCTATTGAAAATTTCACTGACGGGAGGAAAATTCGCGTCACAAATAACCCATAGGGACGTTTTAGGCGCGGTGCTAAATTTGGGGATAGAAAGGCAAAAGTTGGGCGATATATTCATTAACGGCAATTTTTCCTTCGTCGTTGCCCACAAAACCGTTGCGCCTTTAATACTTGCGGAATTAAAATCCGTCGGCAGAAACAAAGTAGAGGTGGAAGAAGTTTTTAGTTTACCCCAAGACCTTGCTCCTAAGAAAATTCTAAAAGAGTTTCCCATTTCTTCAAACCGTGCGGACGGCGTTATATGCAAAGTTTTTAACCTTTCGAGAGAGGAAGGAAGTAATTTATGTAAAAGCGGATTCGTTACCGTCAACGGAAAAATTTGCGAGCAGGCGGGAAAACCTATTAAGAGCGGTGAAACGGTTGCCGTCAAAGGCTTTGGAAAATTCACTTTTTTGGAAGAGGGCGGAGTTTCAAAGAAAGGCAAGATATATATCAGCGTAGAAATATTTAATTAAGATTTGTCACGGTAATATATCCGCAAATTGTGATTTAAATAAAGAAAAAGGAGAAAAATATGCAAGAAGTGTTGGTCGTAAAAGACCTTGTAAAAACTTTTAAACTGAGTAAAAAACAGCAAAAAATAGAAAAGACCGATATAAAAGTAAAGGTTGCGGTAGACGGGCTTTCGTTTTCGGCGTATAAAGGCGAAATATACGGACTTTTAGGTCCTAATGGATAATGTAAGT
>SVIB01000044.1 GCA_015055505.1 Clostridiales bacterium | reverse complement strand
ATCTCTCTACCCTTGCCGTGAACCAATACGGAAAGGGTAGAGGCGTTTATATTGCAGGACTTCCGTACAGTCCTCAAAATGCGCGTCTTTTACTCCGAGCAATGTTTTGGTCGGCAAATAAAGAAAACGAAATGAAAAAAGCGTATTCGTCTAATCCTATAACTGATTGTGCGTATTATCCTGAAAGCGGTAAATATGCAATTATAAACAATTCAAACGAGAATATAACGACTGTGTTTTACGATTGTGAAGGAAAAGAAGAAACGATTTCTATTAAAGCCGGCGATATAGTTTGGAAAAAATAAATTATATCGGTCGTCGCTACTACTAGGATAAAAGTATTATCGTGTACAATTTAGGACGGATAAATCAATGAATGCTTTTAAAAATGCAAAATGGATTTGGGTTGACAAGGATTGTAAGCCCGACACGTACGGTGAGTTTTATAGTGAATTTGATTGGCAAGGAAAGAGTGCGGAAATCTTTATTTCTTGCGATAGCGACTATACTCTTTACGTAAACGGCAAGTACGTTGCAAGCAATCAGTACGGCGACTTTGAGTGGTATAAGTCGGTCGATAGGTTGAATATCGGGGCTTTTTTAAAGAAAGGTAAAAATACCGTAGCAATTACCGTGTGGTATTTTGGCGTAAACACTCAAAGATATTTAAAGGCGAAAGCAGGTCTTATATTTGAGATTTTTGAAAAAGAAAAAAGTGTGCTTGCAAGCGGAGAAAAGACGTTATCCAGATATAGCCGAGCGTACAAAAACGGTGAGCAAAAGTTTATAACTACGCAACTTGGTTTTTCGTTTTGCTACGACGCAAATTTTGAAGACGGTTGGATGACGACGGGGAAAGATTTAACGCCGTCCGTTTTGGTGGATAAAAATTGCAGTTTTATTTTCCGCCCAATAGACAAATTAACTCTTTTAGATAGGGTTGAAAGTAAGATTATACGTAATGAAAGCAATCACTGCTTAATTGATTTAGGACGAGAAGTCGTCGGGCTTATAAAATTAGATTTTATCTCTAACTCAAGACAGTCGGTTACGGTTGCTTGGGGCGAAAGTTTAGACGGCGAGCACGTACGCAAGAATATAGATATTAGAGATTTTAGTTTTACGTATATAGCAAAAGAGGGCGTAAACGAATACGTGAATTATATGTTGCGACTTGGTTGCCGTTACGTTGAAGTGTGGACTGAAAGCCCGATAGAAATAAATTATATAGGAATTATTCCTCAAGTTTACCCGATAAAGGAAAAACCGTTAAAACTTGAAAATGAACTGGACCAGCGTATTTATAACGCTTCGGTAAACACTTTAAAACTTTGTATGATGGAACATTACGTGGATACGCCGTGGAGAGAACAGTGTCTATACGCATACGATTCAAGAAATCAAATTTTATGCGGATATTACGCTTTTAACGGCGGTAATATAGAGTACGCTAAGGCGAATTTAAGGTTAATAGGACAAGACCGCAGAGAGGATGGATTGCTTTCTATTTGTTCGCCTTGCGGTGCGGATTTAACGATACCGTCGTTTTCGTTATATTATTTCATTGCGCTTAAAGAATATTTGGATTATACGGGGGATAAAAGCCTGTTAATCGACTTATACCCCAAGTTATTGCAAATAGTAGAAGTATTTACCCGACAAATTAAAGACGGTTTGGTTTGCAAATTCGATAAGGTTTGCCACTGGAATTTTTACGATTGGACAGATTATTTAAGTAGTGCGCCTTTTGCAAAAGAAGACGCGATTCCCGACGCAATGATAAATATTTTATTTATTATTGCATTACGGTGTTTTAGGGAAATATCTCAAACGGTTGGAAAAACTTTTGATTATGAAGAAGTTTTAAAAGAGTGTAAAATTAAGACAAGAGCAACTTTTTTCCGTAATGACAAAGGCTTGTTTGAACTGACAAAAGGCGGTGGGGAGTTTACCGTTTTAGCAAATTCTTTAGCGATAATTTCAGGGATAACGGATAGAGAAGAGAGTATTCGTATATGCGAAAGTATTGAGCGCGGTGACCTTATAGACTGTTCTCTTAGTATGAAGATTTTTAAATACGAATCAATGCTTATAACAGATGAAAAAAGGTGGAGCGAATGGGTTTTTAATGAAATCCGCGAAGAATACGGAAATATGGTTGAAAAGGGCGAAACGGTATGGGAAACTTCAAAAGGGTCGGTTGATTTTGATAACGCAGGAAGTCTTTGTCACGGTTGGAGTTCCGTTCCGGTATATTTCTATAATAAGTTTTTTCATAAGCCTTAACCTCGTATAGAGAATTTAAAATTTATTAGTCACGTTGTGACGGTGTGTAATAGAACGTAAAAGCCGTCAGTAATTAAATTCATTTTTTTAAAAGTATTTTCGTGTCGCTACGGTAAAATCAAGAACTGTAAAAACTGCTTAATAATCGACTTATAGATAGACAAAATATAAAAAATGCAGATTGGAAACCCAATCTGCATTTTGCTATGTTACCTTTATCTTTGAACTCTGCCTGATGCGTCACCGCCTGCCAAGTTAGAAACTTCGCTAACGCTAACCATATTGTAGTCACCCTCTATAGAGTGTTTCAAACAACTTGCCGCAACGGCAAATTCAATGGCGCTTTGACTGTCAAATCCGCTTACGAGAGAGTATATAAGACCGCCGCCGAAACTGTCGCCTCCACCAACGCGGTCTACTATGTGCATTGAATATTTCTTAGAGAAATAAGCCTCTTCGCCGGTATAGAGCATTCCCGACCAATCGTTGTCGTTTGCCGATTTACTTTCTCTTAAAGTAATTGCAACGCCTTTGAAGTTAAATCTTTCAGTGAGTTTTTTTGCAACCGAAATATATCCGTTTCTGTCAAGTTTTCCGCCGTAGATATCCGTGTTATCAGCCTCTATTCCAAATACGTCTTTAGCGTCTTCTTCGTTTGCGATACAGTAATCTATATAGTTACAAAGTTTACCCATAATTTCGCCGGCTTTTTCTTTGCTCCATAACTTTTTACGGAAATTGAGGTCGCAAGAGATGGTGATGCCTTTTTCTTTTGCTTTTTTACAAGCAATTTCACAAATTTCGGCTACTTCATCTGAAAGGGCGGGGGTTATACCCGTAAAATGGAACCAAGTTGCGCCGTCAAAAATATTATCCCAATCAAAGTCCTCTTTTTTAGCCGTCGCTATTGAAGAATAGGCTCTGTCGTAAATTACTTTACTCGGTCTTTGGCTTGCGCCCTTTTCGCAGTAGTAAATACCGACTCTTTCTCCGCCTCTTACAATTTTGCTCGTGTCAACGCCGAATTTTCTAAGCGAGTTTACAGCCGATTGACCAATTTCGTGAGTGGGGAGTTTAGATACGAAACTTGCTTGAAGTCCGTAGTTTGCAAGCGATACGGCAACGTTTGCCTCAGCACCGCCGAAAGTTGCTTGATATTTTTCGCTTTGAACAAATCTTAAATAGTTTTCAGGGGCGAGCCTTAACATAAGTTCGCCAAAAGTAATTACTTTTTTCATGCTTTTAATGCCTCCTCTACAAAGAAACTTCCGCCAACGGCGTATATTTTATCCCATGCTAAAAATTCGTCTATATTATCGAGGTTTACTCCGCCGGTCGGTATAAATTTAATTTGCGGGAAGGGTGCGGAAAGCGCTTTCATTGCTTTAAGACCGCCGTATACGTTTGCAGGGAAGAATTTAACGACGTTAATGCCAAGTTCTAATGCCTGCATAATTTCGGTAGGAGTTACGCAACCGGGGAAGTAATCAACCCCTCTTTCTTTACAAAGTTTAGCAACTTCAACTGAAAGACCGGGTGAAACGATAAATTTTGCTCCTGCATCTAACGCCTCTTCGCATTGTGTTTTGTTTATAACCGTACCTGCGCCGATATTCATATCGGGATATTTCTTACTTGCGTAAGCAATAGCGTCTTTAGCGCATGCAGTTCTAAAAGTTATTTCCGCGCAAGTGATACCGTAGTTTTTAAGAGCGGTTAAAATTTTGTCGGTGTCGTCGAGTTGTTTAATTACGACGACCGGTATTCTTTTGTCCATTTTATCCTCCATAAATTTTAAAAGTTATTCTATAAGTTGATTATTTGATGTTTAAATAGTTTATTGAGTTGTAATATGATACGTCGCGTATTACTTTTCCAACGAGTTTTTCGTCGGTAGTCATTTCTCCGTTTTCCATTTTTTCACCGAGGAAATTACATAATATTCTACGGAAATAATGGTGGCGTGGATAAGATAGGAACGACCTACTGTCGGTAAGCATACCTACGAAAGCGCCAAGATGTCCCGTAGCGGTCAAGTCGTCTAAATGTCTTTCCATACCGACTTTGTTGTCTAAAAACCACCAAGCAGGACCAAATTGCATTTTGCCTCTTGCTTCGCTCGATTGGAAACAGCCGATAAGCGTCATAATCTCAGTATTCATTTTGGGATTGAGGTTGAAAACGATAGTTTTAGGAAGGGCATTTTCATTGTTTAATCTATCAAAAAGCCTTGACATATTTGCGATTGAATTGTCTTCCGCGATACTGTCAAATCCCGTGTCAAGACCGAGAGTGTCAAGCATTTTTTTATTGTTATTTCTCATTGCGCCTACGTGAAGTTCGGTTGCAATACCGTTTTTAGCGTACAGTTTGAATAAATAATAAGTAAGATGGCCTTTGAAGATTTTTGACTCCTCGTCAGTAATTTGTTTTCCAGCCCTTCTTTTTTGGAAAACTTCGTCTGCGCTTTCCTTAGAAGTTATAGGGTATACGCTTTGAAGGGCAACGTCGGCAGCCGTAGTGCCTACTTTTATAAATTCGTTTAATCTAAGCGCTATTTTTTCTTCTAATTGGCTAAGATCTTTAACGTCACCGAGTTTATCAACGAAAGCGTTGTAATTTTCAGCCTCGATATTCATAATCTTATCGGCTCTAAACGCAGGAATAACTTTAAATTTATAGTTTTTCTTTGCAATCTCAACAAAAGTCGTGAGGTTGTCGAAAATTTCGTTAGTAGTAAAAAGGTGAGTTACGTTAGACTGTTCGATTAATTTTTGTGGGGTTACGCAGTTTACTTTTATATATTCGTTGCACCAATCCCAAATGAGTTCGGCGTTTTCTTCGTTGATTTCAATTTCACAGTTGAAAAATTCTTTAAGTTCAACTTGCGACCAGTGGTAAAGTGGGTTGCCAAAAGCAGTACCTAAGACCGAACAATAGGTGATAAATTTTTCTTTGTTTGAGGCGTTTCCCGTTATATATTTTTCGTCAACGCCGTAATTTCTCATCAGTCGCCATTTGTAGTGATCGCCTTGAAGCCAAACTTCAAAAATGTCGTTAAACGGCTTATTGGCTAAGATTTGGCTTTCGGGAAGGTGACAGTGATAGTCAAAAATAGGTGTTTTTTCGGCGTAAGTTTTGTAAAGTCTTTCCGCTGTTTTATTTTTGAGAAGAAAATTATCTTTTAAATAACTCATAGTGTTACTCCCGTCTTGTAGAACGCAATTTCTCTCACGTCCTCACTTTTGCATTTATATTCTCCGTTTAAGGTTTTCAAAATTAAATTCCAAAGTCCGTCTTCGTCCATAGAATAAGCGTTGAAATCTATCCAATTAGATTTGCGGGAAGAGATTAAGTCGTTAGTGCCTATTTTCATTGTTGGAACGAAAGTTGAAAACGGCGTGCCTCTGCCCGTTGTGAAAAGAACTAATTGGCAACCGCTTGACGCTAACGCGGTAGATGCGATAAGGTCGTTTCCCGGAGCGTTTAAAACCGAAACGCCGTGCTTTTTGACTTGTTCTCCGTAAGGTAAAACGTCAACGATTTTACTTGATCCTGCCTTTTGAATACACCCTAAAGATTTCTCTTCCAAAGTGGTAATACCGCCTTTTTTGTTGCCGGGGCTTGGATTTTCGTATACGGGAAAACCTTGACTTATATAATAGTTTTTAAAGTCTTTTATCATTTTCTCGTATTCAAGAAAAATTTGTTCGCTCTCGCACTTGTTCATCAGTATTTGCTCTGCGCCAAACATCTCGGGAACTTCCGTAAGTATTGCGCTACCGCCAAAACCTACGATTCTATCGGTAATTTTACCAACGAGAGGGTTGGCAGTAAGTCCTGAATATCCGTCGCTACCGCCACATTTAAGCCCGATACGTATTGTGGAAAGGTCTACTTCTTCGCGTTTAAGGTCTTTTGCTTTATTTATAAAATCAGTTAAAATTTTAAGTCCGTATTCGTGTTCGTCCTCTACGTCTTGGCAGTTGAAATAAGCAATGTTATCCCTATTAAAAGGTTTAAGATATTCAATCACACCCTCTAACGAGTTGTTTTCACAACCAAGTCCTACTATTAATACAAAAGTAGCGTTTGGATTTAAAGCGATAGAGGAGAGCAGTTTTTTGATGTTGCCGTTATCTTCTCCTAACTGCGAACAGCCGAATTGATGTGTTAACGCGTAAACGCCGTCAATACTTCCGCATACAAGTTTTTTCGCCTCGTTTGCTAAGCGGATGCAAACGTTATTAACGCAACCGACGGTTGGAATTATATAAATTTCATTTCTTATTCCAACGTTGCCGTCACTTCTTTTATACCCTAAAAAAGTCGCGTGTTGTTTTTTGGGGGTAACGGCTGAAAATTGATAATGATAAGTGCTTTCTTCGTCTAAATTGGACTTTAGGTTATGAGTATGTACCCACTCGCCCTCTTTTACGTCTTTCGTTGCGCGTCCAATTACGTTGCCGTATTTTATAATTTTTTCGCCCTCTTTTATATCTCGCAAAGCGTATTTGTGTCCTGCGGGAACGTTGCCGTCGCCTGTAAGGTTTACGCCTACGTTATCTTTGGGGTCTATAATAATTTTTGTCATAATAAACAAACGCCCTTTTCAATTTTTTTAACGTTTTCTTCAACTGCGTTTAAAAGTCCGTCGTATGCCGTTAAATCTTCTCCCCATACGTCAATGTTTGATAAAAATTCGCCTATAGGTTGATTATTTGCAAAATAATCGAGATATTTTTTATCGTCGCTAAGTTCAATCGTTCTATTTTTTAATTCAACTTCATACTTGTCGCCGTTAAGTTTAACACCTTTATATAAAGCAATAAGATAAGAAAGTCCTACCGTGAGATTGGTTGGAATTTTGCCGTAACGGTTATAGTAATCTTTAAAAGAGGGGAGATTTCTTGCTTTCCATTTTGATACCGAATTAAGAGCAATACTCGTTAGTTGGTGATTTAAAAACGGGTTTAAAAATCTTTGGCTCACGCTTTCAGCAAATTTCGTGGTTGCTAAAACGTCGTTTGAAACGAAGGGGATTATTTCCTCTTTTAAAGTGTTAGATACGAAAGCCGAAAGTCTTTCGTCTTTCATACAATCGTAAACGGTAATAGCGCCAAGCATTAAACCTGCAGGGACTAAATTAGTGTGACTTCCGTTTAAAACTCTTACTTTTCTCTTTTTATAGTATGCGATATCGTCCGTTAAAACGACTTCAACGTTATGGACGCCTTCCTTTATATATTTAGAAATTTCACCCTTGTTTTCAACAGCCCAAAGACCGAAAGGTTCGCCTATCGTTAGAAGTTGGTCTTCACGTTTTACAAGTTGAAAAAGGTGGCTCTTCGTTTGTTCGTCACGAGGAAAGCCGGACACTATTCTGTCAACTAAGGTGTTGCAGTAGTAGTTTTGGGTGTCGTTCCAAATTTTAAATTCGGTCGGTAAATTCCAAAGCGTAATATATTTGTCTACGCAAAGTTTTAAATTGTCGGCGTTATTGTCTATAAGTTCAACGGGAAGAAGGTAAACGCCGGATTTATTTGCTAAAAACCTCTCGTACAAAAATTTGGTTAGTTTTGCAGGGAACGTTACGTTTTCAAACCCGTCAAAACTGTCGTTTTCATTATAACAAATACCTGCTTCGGTAGTGTTTGAAATTATTATTTTAAGGTCGTCTTCTTTTGCCGTTGAAATATAGCCGTTATAATCAATAAATGGGTCTATAGCACGTTTAATGCAGGAAATTGGGTAAACGGACTCAATCGTTTTACCGTTTTCAAAACCCCTTAATACGACGTTGTAGCCGTTGTTTTGCTCTTTAAATTTTGCAAGATTTCCAAAAGGAGCGGGTTTTATAATTGTAACTTCATAATTTCCGCCCTCTTCGTTTAAAGTGTTGAAATAGGCGTCCGCAAACGCCCTCAAAAAGTTTCCTTCGCCGTACTGTAATACTTTTATCATAATTTACCAACTCAATAAGTTTATTTTAAAAGGCTTTAAACCTTTTTAATTGCTATTTATTATATTAACATAAAATGAGTTGATTTTCAATATAAAATATGATAAAATTTATAAAGATTACATATATATTATAAATGTTTTAAGGGGGCATAATGCCGTTTATAGAATTTGAAAAGTCAGTTAAGGGAAAAGATTGGTCAATGTTAGACCTTCATTCGCATAAGCATTACGAAATATATTTTTTGTCAAAAGGCAGTCGGTCTTACTTTTTTGAAAATGCGTTTTATAAAATAAGCGTTAAAAAATAAAATAGCTATTATAACACCAATTGCAGCCAATATAATCTTAAATATGTTTAAATCTGATGAAATTATAAGAGCAATCGCTCCACCACCTACAATAAACATCCCGTTCCACAAGTGGTCCATTTCTTTGTATTACTTGTATAATTCTTCAAATTCTTTATTTTGCTTTATATAAGTAAAAACAAAATAAGTAATTGAGCATATAAATCCAATTGTAAGAGCAATCTGCATAAATTTTATAATATTGGCTTCCATATTAGTTTATCCCCTCATTCAATAAGTTAGTTATAATAACACGTTTTGTTAAATATGCATTTCCAAAAACTAAAAATATTCCAAAACCCAAAACAGCCAACAT
>SVIB01000009.1 GCA_015055505.1 Clostridiales bacterium | reverse complement strand
CAGACCGAGGAATTGATGATTTTTCGACATTCGGGAGAGCCAAAAAAGTCAGTGTTTTCAAGGGTTTTCGGCTCTTCTCGAAAATTCTGCGCCGAGAACGGTGATTGAGTCCCGAACCAAGCGCGCTACCAAACTGCGCTACACCTCGATATTTACTTAACATTTGGTATTATACACTAAATTATTTTTTTTAGCAACTGTTTAAACCGCTATTAATTAAAAATTCCTTTTATTAATCAGTTAAAATTTATATTTTAAAAGGTTAAAAGCCTTGCGGTTATTCCGCAAGGCTTTTACTATGTACTTAAATTATCTGCAACATCCGCCGCCGAAACCGAAGTCCATTCCGCCTTTATCGTGGCGTTCGCCACCGTTACAGCAACAAAGCCATACTAAAATAAGGGGAATAAGGCATCCGCAGTTGCAAAGTTTGTCAAATATGCCGTTTAAACAGCCGTTTTTGCAAACACAGAGTATTAAAAGGATAATAAGTATCCAAAGGCAACAGTTGTCGCCACAGCCAAACGAGTTCATCATATCGTCGTTCCTCCTGTAAAATTTAATAGCGCTTGGGCTATCATTACATTATATTTGTAAAAGAAATAAATTGTTACAATATGCAAGACGCAATAAAATTATAACCTAATAATTGATTTTTTTAAAAGATTGTTATATAATAGTAAAAGCGGACACCTTTTGGGTTCGACTTTAAGTTTTATATTTTTCTTACGGGTATCTTTTTAGAACTCGATTGGAGGTATTTATGGAAAAGAGAAGGTTTTTAACCTCGAAAAACATTGCAACGTTGGCAATTTTATCTGCTTTAATCGTTGTAATTCAATTGCTTAGCGGAATTATTAGGATTGGTTCCGTTAATTTAAGTTTCGTGCTTGTGCCAATAGTTATAGGCGCAATAGCAATAGGTCCGCTTGGCGGTGCTATATTAGGCTTCATTTTTGGACTGGTATGTTTCTTTATGGGGCTTGGTGGAATGGACTTTTTTACGAATTTCCTCATATCGCATCATCCAATAATGACCTTTTTAACCTGCGTTGTTAAGGGTAGTGCAGCAGGGTTTTGTTCAGGTTTAATTTTCAAACTTTTATTAAAGAAAAACGACTTTGTAGGTGTTGTACTTGCATCAATTTGCGCTCCAATAATAAACACGGGACTTTTTATCGTCGGCGCTTTAATTATGAGTGACGCTATTACTGCGTATATGAGCGAAGTAAATTTATCGGTTGATATAATGTATTTCCTCGTTATTTTATGTGCAGGTATTAATTTTATCGTTGAATTTATAATAAACGCGGTATTATCGCCGTCGTTATATAGAATATCGAAATACGTTAGAGGAAGAAAATACTGATGATTTTTTGTATAGATATTGGAAATTCAAATATAAAATACGCTATATTTGACGGGGATCAGTTAAAAGGAACTTTCCGTGTTACTTCTCAAAGAAACGCAACGAGTGACGAATACGGCGTTATAGTCCGTGACCTTTTAAAGACTGCAGGAATCCCCAAAAGCGCGATAACGGGCGTAATTATGTCTTCAGTCATTCCGTCGCTCAATTACACGATGGAACATATGTGCAGGGATTATTTAGGGGTTAATCCGTTGATAATCGGTCCCGGCGTAAAGACGGGATTAAACGTAAAAGCGGACAATCCAAGAGAGGTTGGCTCGGATATTATAGTTGATAGCGTTAGCGCGATTAAAAGATTTGGAACGGGCACTCCTATCGTTTGTATTGATTTTGGCACGGCGACTACATTTGATATAATTTCAGCAAGCGGTGAACTTATAGGAGTAGTTATTTCTCCGGGAATAAAACTCTCGTTAGATTCGTTGACTAACGGCACGGCAAATCTTCCAAGAATAGAACTTGAACGCCCGAAGTCGGTTATCGGTAAAAATACGGTAAACTGTATGCAAGCGGGTATAGTTTTTGGTTTTGCGGGGCTCGTTGATAATATTGTTACAAAGATAAAGGAAGAACTCGGCAGACCTGATACAAAAGTTATTGCAACCGGCGGTATGGGAAGGATAATTTATAAAGAAACGAAAGTTATCGATTGCTTTGACGAAATGCTAACGTTAAACGGATTGAGATATATTTACGAAATGAATGAAAAGGTGAATAAATGAGCAAAGAAGTTAGAGTTGGAAACCTTACTTTAGGTGGTGGTAATCACGTTGCCATACAATCTATGGTAAACGTAAAAACTTCAAAAATTGCAGAAGTTATCGAACAAATTCACGAACTTGAGAATTTGGGATGCGAAATAATAAGAGTGTCGGTTAAAGATGAAGACGACGTTCAAGCACTTGCGAAAATAAAAAAAGAAATTTCAATTCCGCTCGTTGCCGATATTCATTTTAACTATAAATTTGCGCTTAGTGCAATTGATTTAGGGGTGGATAAAATTCGTATCAATCCCGGAAATATTGGCAGTGACGAAAAAATTGCCGAAGTTGCCTCAGCGCTTAAAGCAAACGGCACTTGCGTGAGAGTCGGTTCAAACAGTGGTAGCGTAGAAAAAGAAATATTGGCAAAATATGGGAAAAGCGAAATTTCTCTTGCCGAAAGCGCTTTGAAAAACGTGGCAATATTAGAAAAGTACGGCGTTGATAATATCGTTATTTCAGCAAAGGCGAGTAGTGTACCTCTTACCGTTGCTACCTACCGCTATCTTGCAAAAAAGACCGATTACCCCCTTCATCTTGGCGTTACTGAGGCAGGTACGGATAAAATGGGGACTGTTAAGAGCAGTATAGGTATTGGCTCGTTGCTTTTAGACGGCATAGGAGATACTATTAGAGTTTCTTTAACCGCTCATCCAAGAGAAGAAATTATTACTGCGAAAAGAATACTCCGTAGCGTTGGTCTTGATAAAAATTTCGTTGAGGTTATCTCGTGTCCTACGTGCGGTAGAACTGAATATGATAGCATATCTCTTGCAAATAAAGTTGAAGAATTGACTGCAAACATTAAAAAACCGCTTAAAATTGCCGTTATGGGCTGTGTTGTGAACGGGCCCGGCGAGGCTAAGGACTGCGATTTGGGAATTGCTGGTGGCGGTGGAATATGCGCTTTTTTTAAAAAAGGCGAAGTGTATAAAAAAGTGCCTTTTGCTGAGGCTGAAAGAGAATTTTTAAAGGAAATAGAAAATCTTGTCAAATAATATTCTTACAGGGCTAAGAAGTTTTGCTCCCAATCTTGAAAATTTAAAATTAAAAAATATAACGCTTAAAAAAGATGGAACAGCGAAGTTTGATTTTATTTGCGATAAGGCTATAGAGTTGGACCAAAAGAGAGAGATTGAAAAGCGTGTTCGTTCGGCTATACCTAACTATTTTTGCAACTTAAAGGTAGAAATTACCAAAATCGTTGCTGATAGAGAACTCGTTGCAAGAGAAATCGTTAATTATCTTTCGGTTGGGCATATGTCAGTTGCTCATTCGGTTAGCGAAAATTCGGTGTCGGTAGAAAACGTAAACGGTGTAACCGTTTTTACTTTAAGTGTGGACAGTGACGTGTTCGGTTATTTTAACGATACTAACGCTTGCGAGGATTTGGCAAATCATTTAAGCGAGTGTTTTTGCGGAAAATTTAAGGGGAAATTGCAAGATTTAGGTAAAAGCAAATACGATGCCTCTATTTTAAAAGAAAAGGTCAATTCAGCGGAGTACGAAACTATAAAATGCAGATATTTGACTGTTAGCGACGTGGTTAAAATTTGGGGAGACGATATTGAAGGTCGGGCTACTTATATTCATGACGCCGAACTTATTAGTGGGATTGCGACGTTTGCGGGGGTAATAACCGCAATAAACCAAAAGTTTACCAAAAGTGGAAAGCCGTTCTACATCTTTGAAATTGACGATACTACGGGAAAAATCTCCGGAAAAATTTTCATGACTAAAGAAAAAGAAAAGAAAATGGAGAAGTTTAACGTGGGAACGCAAATTATTGCAAGAGGTGAACTTTCTTCGTTTAACGGAATGCCAAGTTTTAAGATTGACGATATCGCATACTGTATTTTCCCTGATAATTTCAAACCTATTGAGAGAGAAAGTAAATCCGTACCGTCTGCATATTCTCTTATAAAACCCGAACCGCTTATTGAAACAACGCAAAGTTTTTTATTTTCCCAAGAGAGAGAAATTGATGAGTGTTTACTTGGAAAAACTTTCGTCGTACTTGATATTGAAACGACGGGCGTGCATTATTTAGACGGTGATAAAATTACCGAAATTGGTGCAGTGCGGATAAAAAACGGAAAAATTGTCGATAAATTCCAAACTCTTATAAATCCTGAGGTAAAAATTAGCGCTCAAATAACCGAGTTAACGGGTATTGACGACGAGATGGTAAAAGACGCTCCTACCTTTGATAAAGTTATTCCCGATTTGTTTAAATACGTAGACGGGGCTTATATCGTTGCGCATAATATTGAATTCGATTATAAATTTATTAAATATATGTCGAAGGATAGCGGATACATATTTAAAAACGAAGGAATAGACACTCTTGCTTTTGCGAGAGATACCGTAAAGGGGTTAAAAAACTATAAATTGAATACCGTTTGCGGTCATTTCGGTATAGAATTTTTACATCATAGAGCCCTTTCGGACGCACATGCGACGGCAAAAATGTTCTTAGAACTCGTCGCTATTAAAAAAAGTTTGCCATAATGCAATTTTTTGCTTGCAAATTTTAACATTATATGTTAATATATAGATGCTGAATATGATTTACTTGTATTTGAGAGCGACTTGGTCGCTCTCAAATTTTTATGAGGAGGACTTATGAAGTTTAAAAGCGTTGAGGAAATAACTTCGGCAATTACTTCTTTAGCCGATTCGATGGGCATAGAAATTGTAGAAGTTGAAACGAAGATAACGAAATCTCCGTATATAACGGTATATATTGATACTGAAAACGGCGTTGATTTAGATACGTGCGAGCGTTTTCATAATGCAATAGACCCCGTTTTAGACGACCTTGACCCCTCGTTCGGCGCTACTTATACTTTAAACGTTTCCAGTCCCGGTCTTGACAGACCTTTAAAAACGGACAGGGATTTTCAAAAAAGAATAGGTAAAGACGTTGAAGTAAAACTTTTTGCTCCGCTAAAAGGGAAAAAGAGTTTTGAATGTAAACTTGTATCATACGACGGAAATAACGTCGTTTTAAACGACGGTTTAGAAGAATTTAAATTACCTCTTAACCGTATTGCTAAAATTAACGAAGCAATTAAATTTGATTGATTCTTTATAAGGAGAACGAAAATGATAAATAAAGATTTCTTTCAGTCGATTGAAGATCTTGAAGAACAAAAGGGCATAAAGAAAGAACTTTTGCTCGAAACACTCAAAAACGCGCTTGTTTGCGCTTATAAGAAACATACGGGCGACAGCAGTGACGTTATGTTAGACCTTAACCCCGAAAAAAAATCGGTTAAATTCTACGCGCTTAAAACCGTAGTAGAAGAGGTTACCGATAGCGATAACGAAATTACGCTTGCAGACGCTAAGACTATAAAGAAGTCTTATAAACTCGGCGATACCGTAAAGATTGAGTTTACTCCCAAAGAATTTGGTAGAATTGCCGCTCAAACTGCAAAACAAGTCGTTCTCCAAAAACTCCGTGAAACAGAAAGGGATAACACTTTAGCGGAATTTGAAGATAAGGAGAATAACATTAAGGCTTGTACGATAAGACGTATTGAAGACAAAAACGTATACGTTGAAATAGGCGCTGGCGAAATTGAGGCGGTTATGTTACCTCAAGACCAAGTTCCTACTGAAACTTATAACGTAAACGATAAATTAATGGTTTACGTTAAAAAGGTAAGAAGTATGGGCAAAAATGCGCAAATACTCGTATCGAGAAGCGCTCCCGGTCTTGTTAAAAGGCTTTTTGAGAACGTCGTTCCCGAAATCGGTCAAGGTATCGTAAATATTAAAGCAATTTCAAGAGACCCCGGTCAAAGAACGAAAATTGCAATAGTTAGTAACGACGCAAACGTAGATGCAATCGGCGCTTGCGTTGGTAATAAGGGAATGAGAGTTAACGAGGTCGTTAAAGAACTCAACGGCGAGAAAATTGATATTATTCCGTGGAGTGAAGACCCGCTTGAATTTATCGCAAAAGCGCTTTCTCCTGCAAAGGTTTTGAAGGTTAGCGCGTTAGAAGGCGAGAAAGTTGCAAGAGTAGTCGTTCCCGACGATAAACTTTCGCTTGCAATCGGTAAAGACGGACAAAACGCAAGACTTGCCGCTCGTTTGACCGGTTGGAAGATTGACGTTAAGAGCGAAAGCAAAGCAAAACTTGAAGAAGAAAAGATTTTAGCCGAGGCAGCAAACGCGCTTGACGGTCTTGATTTAGATATTGAATAATCCTTTTTCGGGGGAAATATGGCAGAAAAAAGACTTCCCGTAAGAACGTGTATCGCTTGTAGAAAAGAGTTTAATAAGCCTGACCTTTTAAGAATTGTTAAGACTAAAGACGGAGAGTTTTTAGTTGATAAAACAGGAAAAGCAAACGGTAGAGGCGCGTATATTTGTACAAGCGAAAACTGTGTAAAGAAATTAAAAAAGGTAAAACTTTTAGATAAAATATTTTCAACACCCGTTCCCGACGAGATATATATTCGTATTGAGGAGGAACTCCTTGGTAAAAAATAAAATATTTACTTACGTCGGTTTTGCAAAAAGAGCAAGGAAATTAAAGACGGGAACGAATGCAATAAAAACCGTTAAAAACGGCGTATATTTAATAATCGTATGTAAAACTGCGTCAGAAAACGCAAAAAAAGAGGCAAAAAAACTTGCCGAAAGATTTTATTGCCCGTTATACGAAACGGTAAATTTTACCGTAGAAGAACTTGCCGATAAAGAAAATTGCAAAATTACGGCTGTTTTAGATTTAGAACTTGCAAAGGCGATAACAAACAGTGCAGGCGAAGATTTGAAAGAGGTTTCGGGAGGCTATAAGGACTGAGTATGGAAGAAAAGAGAGAAGACGTTTTAAAAAATTTAAAAAATATTAGCGCAATAGTTGGTAAAATCGACGATTTAAAGGCAAAAGTAGCGGAAATGAAAAATACCGCTCGCAGTCTTACTAAAAAGATAAGCGCAAAAGAAAAGGCTTTGAAAAACGAGGCAAGTTTAGTTGCTCGCGCGCAAATGGAAGAAGAGAAGAACGTCGAGAAAATTGAAGAGGTTACTGCTGAATTCATAGACGTTGTTGCCGACGCAGTTAAGGCTGAAGAGGTAACTGAAACGGTTGAAAAGGTAGAAAAACCCAAAAAGACGTCTAAAAAGGCCGTTAAAGAAGTTGAAAAAGAGCCTGAAACTGTAACGGCAGAAACTGTAAAAGAAGAAGTCGTTCAAGAGACCGTTGCTGAGGCTACTGAGAAAACCGAAGAAAAGGTTGAGGTTAAAGAGGAAAAACCCGTAGAGCCAGTAGTGGAAGTTAAAGAAGAGCCTGCTCCCGTAGTTATGGACGAAAAGGCTTTGAAAGAGGCGAGAAGAAAGGCGGTTGAAGAGGCTCAAGCAAGGGCTTTGGCTGAGGCAAGAGCAAAAATTCTCGAACAAAAGAGAAAAGAGGCTATTGCAAGAGGCGAAGACCCTGACCTTGTTAAACTCCCAAGTCAACAACCAAGAGTTTACGAGCCTAAAGATAGAGAAAGAAAGCCGTTTAATAAAGACGGAAAGCCGGCTAAAAGAGAGTTCGCTCCTCAAGATAAACGCAATCAAGCAGGTGCAAACGCAAGACCAAACGGGGCTCAAAAGCCGTTCGGTGGCGTAGGGCTTTCTAAAAAGCCCGTTGAAGTGACTTTCGTTCCAAAGGATACGGGTAAAAACTACGGAAATAAAAAGAAGGGCTCTGATAAGAGTTACGAAGATAAGAAAGTTATCAATAAAAAATCTCTTATAAAAGGTCAAGTAAGCGTTGAAGATTTCGACGAAAACAAGACCGGATACAGAAAACTTCGTACAAAGAAAGATAAAAAACAAACCGAACAGGTACAAACCGTTAAAATTGAAAGAGCGGTTATCAATAAGGAAATTATTCCAATTAAAGAACTTTCCGAAAAACTCGGTATTTCAGCAATAGAAATAACTAAGAAACTCTTTAAAGAAGGAATAATGAAAACCATCAACGATTCAATAGATTACGATACTGCAGGTGTAATTGCCGCAGACCTTGGAATTGAACTTGAACTTAAGATGGATAAGACTGCTGAGGACGTATTGAACGAGACTTTTGACGCGGTTGACGACGCTGAAAAACTCGTTAAAAGAGCGCCCGTCGTTACCGTTATGGGACACGTTGACCACGGTAAAACCTCTCTTTTGGATAGAATTAGAAACGCAAACGTTGCCGACGGGGAGGCTGGCGGTATTACTCAGCATATCGGCGCGTATACCGTAACTATTAACGGCGAAAAGATTACTTTCCTTGATACGCCCGGACACGCAGCGTTTACGGCAATGAGAGCAAGAGGTGCGCAAGCAACCGATATTGCAATTATAGTTATTGCTGCAGACGACGGTATAATGCCACAAACGATTGAGGCAATCCACCATGCGCAAGCGGCAGGAGTTTCAATAATCGTTGCCGCTAACAAGATGGATAAACAGCAATCTAATATTGAAAGAGTAAAACAACAACTTGCTGACCAATCGGTTCTCGTTGAAGAATGGGGCGGTGACGTTGCGCTCGTTCCCGTTTCGGCTAAGACCGGTATGGGTATAGACGAACTTTTAGAAACGGTTATTTTAACTGCTGAAGTTAAAGAACTTAAAGCAAACCCCGATAGAAAAGCAAAAGGCGTTATTATAGAGGCTAAACTTGATAAGGGTAAAGGTCCTGTTGCAACCGTACTTATTCAAAACGGAACGCTTAAAACGGGAGATAACCTCGTTGCGGGTACTATAACCGGTAGAGTTAGAGCAATGATAGACGATAAGGGTAGAACGGTTAAAGAAGCAGGTCCTTCAATGGCAGTTTCAATCCTTGGCTTAGAAGAAGTTCCAAATGCGGGCGATTCGCTCTTTGCCGTTGAGCAAGATAAACTTTCAAAACTCGTTGCGCAGGAGAGAAGAAATAAAGAAAGAGAAGAGATGATTAAACAGTCTCAAAAAGTCACTTTGGACGACTTGTTCTCTAAAATTGCCGACGGTAACCTTAAAATGCTTAATTTACTTATTAAAGCAGACGTTCAAGGTTCGGTCGAGGCTGTAAAACAATCTCTTTTAGAACTTTCAACTGACGAAGTTAAGGTAAACGTAATTCACGCGGCAGTTGGCGCGATAAACGAAACTGACGTAATGCTTGCCGATTCTTCAAATGCAATTATTATAGGTTTCAACGTTCGTCCCGATACCAAAGCAAAGGCTTTAGCGGAAAGAAGTAAGGTTGACGTAAAACTTTATAGAATTATTTACGAGGCAATCGACGACGTAACTAACGCAATGAAAGGACTTGTTGCACCTAAAACTCAAGAGATTTATATGGGTAAGGTTGAAGTCCGTCAAACGTTCAATATTACGGGTGTTGGTATGGTTGCCGGCGGTTACGTAACCGACGGTAAGATTGTAAGACACAGTAAACTTCGTATTTACCGTGACGACGTAATGATTTGTGAAGGAAACGTAAATCAACTTAAGAGATTTAAAGATGACGTTAAGGAAGTTTCGCAAGGCTTTGAATGCGGTATTTCCATCGAGAATTTCAACGATATTAAAGTCGGCGACTTTATCGAAAGTTATATTATCGAAGTTAAACCGGTTTAACAATTACTGCCGACACCCATAAGGTGTCGGCGGTTTTAAAATAGGAGTCTAATATGAGAGGAAAAAGAGAGCAAAGATTAAATAGCGAATTTCAAAAAGAAATTTACGATATATTAAAAAATAAAATCAAAAATCCTAACATAACCGAAATGTTCAGTATTTTGGAAGTTGACGTTACAAACGACTTGAAATACGCAAAAGTATACGTTTCTATATTTTCAACGAACGGTGAAAGAGGGGCAAAAACTTTTAACGCAATAAAGGAAAGCGCAAAGGCAGTTAGAAGTGAACTTGCAAAAATAATGAGAATTAGAACTGTTCCCGAACTTACGTTTATATTAGATACGTCGGCTGATTACGGAAATAAAATTGAAAAGATTTTAAGTACTTTAACTTATAATACAGAGGCTACTGATGACGACCTTGACTAATATTGCTATTGAATTAAAAAAACGTTCTAACGTACTTATATTTTGCCATAATAGACCCGACGGGGATACTTTAGGTTCGGCATTTGCATTAAAACACGCGTTAGAGCAATTAGAGGGGAAGGTAGCCGACGTTGTGTGCGCGCAACCCGTTCCTGAAAAATATCTTCCGCTTGAATTTATTGGGAAGACTTATTTGCCCTCTGAAATTACAAAAAAATACGATTGCCATATTGCCGTTGATTGCGCGTCGGAAATGATGCTTGGCGACAGTTACGCGCTGTTTATAAAAAATGAAAACACGATTAACGTTGACCATCACGTTTCAAACGAAAGATATGCAAAATTGAATTACGTCGAAGATAGGGCGTCTTGCTGTGAAATAATATACGGGCTTATAAATTATTTGGGTAGAGAATTAAGTGAAGAAGTCGCAAATTCTTTACTATTGGGAATCGTTACCGATACCGGAAATTTTATGCACAATAACGTTACCGAGTCGACCTTGCAAACGGCGTCAAGCCTTGTTGGAAAGGGCGCAAACCTGCATTTAATATCGTACGCAATGTTTAAAAATCAAAAAATCGAAAGAGCAAAACTATACGCAAACACTATAAATAATATAAGATTTTTTGAAGATGGAAAAATTGCAATAATCTCAATATTTAAAAGCGATTTTAAAAAGTTTTATGCCACGCAGGATATGACTGAAGGGTTTATTGATTTCCCGCTTTCAATAGAGGGCGTTGAGGTTGCGGTTTCCATTATGGAAAGCAAGCGTGATACTTATAAGGTAAGTTTTAGAAGTAAAGGAAAGATAAACGTAAACGAAGTTGCGTCGTCGTTTGGCGGTGGCGGACACGTGAATGCAAGCGGTTGTGTCGTTTGCGGTTTTTACGAAGACGTAAAGGATAAAATAATTAGGGCTATCGCCATTAATTTTTAAGGAGCAATCGTGAACGGTTTTTTAAATTTATATAAACCTAAGGGTGTAAGTTCTGCTTACGTACTTAACGCAGTAAAAAGGTCTATAAGAAAGGAAGTCGTGGGGCATATGGGCACTTTAGACCCACTTGCAAGCGGAGTTTTACCCGTTGCGATTGGAAAATCAACCCGACTTTTCGATTACCTTTTAGACAAAGAAAAGGTATACGTTGCGACTTTTGCTTTTGGATATAGGACGGATACTCTTGATTTGGAAGGTAAAATTGAGGAAGAGTCTAACGTTATCCCCACCTTTTTAGAGGTCGTTGAACAAAGCAAAAAGTTAATTGGCGAAATAATGCAAATTCCGCCCGTATACTCAGCAAAATGCGTAAACGGTAAGAGAAGTTACGAACTTGCAAGAAAGGGTCAAACGGTTGAATTACCGCCCAAAAAGGTTACTATTAAAAATATAACGGTATTAGAACAAATTTCTAATACTGAATTTAAGTTAAAAATCGAGTGTAAAGGCGGTACGTATATTCGCTCTATTGCAAGAGATTTAGGCGTGTTATGCGGTTCATGCGCAACAATGACGGCTCTTGAAAGGGTGCAATCGGGTATTTTCACTATTGAAAACAGTGTTAAAGCCGAAGATTTTGTAAAAGCAGAAGACAAACAATCTTTTTTAATTGCTCCCGATAAAGTGGTTGATTATCCAATAATAAATTTAAATGAGAAAGAGGCGGAAAGACTTTTCAACGGTCTTTACGACGTCTTTGAATATCCCGACGGAACTTATAGTGTTTATGCTCCCGACGGCTTTTACGGAGTAGGAGATTTAAAAAGCGGAAAATTAAAGGTTAAAGCATATTTAAAAGGATGAGAGAATTAGACTTTTTTGAAAAATACGATCAACCCGTCGTCATAGCGCTTGGCTTTTTTGACAGTCTTCATAAAGGGCATATTTCTCTTATTAGTCGTGCTTTATCGGTTGCCGGCGAGATAAATGCTACACCTTGCGTGTTTACTTATAAAAACGATTTAGCCTCGCTTTTAAATAGAGATGAAGGCGTTGTTTACACTTATCGAGAGAGATTGAAAAACCTTGAAAAATTAAAGATAAATACTGTAATTTCTACGGTTTTTACGAAAGAGTTTTCACTTTTTTCATATCAAGATTTTTTGTGTATGCTCTTTAATAATTTTAACGTTTTGGCTTTAGTTTGCGGAGAAGATTTTAAATTTGGCAAAGGCGGTTTGGGTGACGTTGAAACGTTAGATGATTTTTGCAAAAGTCAAGGCGCTAAACTCTTTGTTGAAAGCGAAATTAGACATGACGGTAAAAAAATATCGACGAGAGATATAAAAACTCTCCTTAAACGCGGAGAAATTGAAAAGGCAAATCAATTACTTGGTTTTAGATATCAAGTCAGCGGAGAGGTCGTTAGGGATAGACAGGTTGGAAGGAGATTGGGTTTTCCAACTGCAAACGTATGCGTAGATCCCGAAAAACTAAAAATAAAATGCGGAGTTTATAAAACTCACGTAGAAATAGACGGAATAACCTATAGCGCAATTACGAATTACGGGGCGCGACCAACCTATAATTTAAATGAAATTTTGACTGAAACGCATATTTTAGGTTTTAACGGTAATTTGTACGAAAAGCAAATAACTGTAAATTTTGATAAATATTTGCGTGATTGCGTTAAATTTGAAAGCGAAAACGAGTTGAAATTACAGTTAAAAAAAGATATGGAGAGTATAAATGATTAAATTTGGACCGAGCGGAAACAGTGAAAGTTTCTTAGCAGAAAAACATAAAGGTACTGAGGACGCTGCAAAATGGTGCTTTGAAAGAGGGCTTGATTACTACGAATATTCCTTTGGAAGAGGTGTGAATTTAAGCGCAGAAAAAGCAATTTCAATAGGAAATGCGTTTAAAGAATATAATATCGGGTTAAGTGTACACGCACCGTATTTTATAAATTTAGCAACACCCGAAGAAGAAAAAGCCGAAAATTCGTATAATTACATATTAAAAAGTGCTGAAATGATGAAATTAATGCAAGGCAATAGAGTAATTTTTCATCCTGCGGCGCAAGGTAAAGCCGAGAGAAGCGAGGCTGTATCTAAAACTCTTGACAGAATCAAAATTTTACGTGATAAAATTTATGAAAACGGATTTGACGATATTCTTTTTTGTCCCGAAACAATGGGTAAACTTGGTCAAATCGGAACGGTCGAGGAAGTCGTTGAGTTTTGCAAAGTTGATAAATGCTTTATTCCAACCGTAGATTTTGGGCACGTAAACGCAAGAGAGGGCGGAAGTTTAAACACTGTTTTAGACTATAAAAATAGACTCGAATATATGATTGAGCAACTCGGCATGGAAAAAATGAAGAATTTTCACGTTCATTTTTCTAAAATTCAGTATTCGGCTAAGGGTGAAATTCGCCATTTGACTTTTGAAGACAATGAGTACGGTCCAAGATTTGAACCGCTTGCCGAGGCTCTAAAAATTTTAGACCTTGAACCTGTTATAATTTGCGAATCGGCAGGTACGCAGGCTGAAGATGCGAAAGAAATGAAAAATATTTATTTTTCAAACTTATAAAAATATCACAAAACTTTCGCATTACTTTAATAAATCTTATTTGACATTTAGATTTTACAGTTGTAAAATTATATGTACAAACTTTTACTCAATATTGTAAACTGTAAGAAATTAGCGCTTTGCTTGTAAGGTGTGAAAACTTCTTATTGTTTAAAAGGAGATAGGATGGGCACGATTAAAACACTTGCCAAAAGCATAAGGGAATACAAAAAACCTGCAATTTTAACACTTATACTTATGGTTTTTGAGGCAATAATTGAGGTTTGCATTCCTTTTATTACAGCAGGACTTATTAATGAAATTCAAGCGGAAAGCGGAATTGATATTAATAAAGTCCTTTTAACTGGGGCGCTACTTATCGTAATGGCAATACTTTCGCTAACTTGCGGAGGTCTTGGCGGATACACTTGCGCTAAAGCCTCGTCGGGCTTTTCTAAAAATTTAAGGGCTGATTTATTTAAAAAGGTTCAAACGTACAGTTTTGAAAACGTTGATAAATTTTCGTCGGCGTCGCTCGTAACGAGAATTACAACCGACGCGTTTAACGTTCAAATGTCGTTTATGATGCTTATAAGGACGGCAATCCGTAGCCCGTTAATGTTTATTTTTTCAATAATAATGTCTTACATCTTAGGCGGTGTGCTTGCTATGACTTTCGTCGTAGTGGTTCCCGTACTCGTATTCGGTTTACTTATGATAAGCCGAAAAGCAATGCCTGCATTTAGAAGAGTTTTCAAAAAGTACGATAAGTTAAACGAGTCTATTGAAGAAAACGTAAGAGGTATGAGAGTAGTTAAGGGCTTTTCAAGAGAGGATTACGAAAAAGAAAAGTTCGGCAAAGCGTCAGAAAATATCCGTATGGACTTCACAAAGGCTGAAAGAATCGTTGCTTTAAATACTCCGTTAATGCAATTTTGTATGTACTTTAATATGATTTTCGTCCTTTGGGTTGGCTCTAAAATTGCACTCGAAACAAGCGGAACAGTCGTAAATATCGGTCACATTTCGGCAATGCTTAACTACGGTATGCAAATACTTATGTCGCTTATGATGCTTTCAATGATATACGTAATGCTTACTATGTCGGCGGAGTCCGCTAACCGTATTTGTGAGGTTTTAAACGAAGAAACTGCGCTTACAAACCCTGAAAATCCAATTAAGACGGTAAAAGACGGCTCAATCGTATTTAAGAACGTAAACTTTAAATATTCCTCAAAAGCAAAACGTTACGCACTTGAAGATATTGACCTCGAAATTAAATCGGGAATGACCGTCGGAGTTATCGGCGGTACGGGTTCAAGTAAATCTACCTTAGTTCAATTAATACCGAGACTTTACGACACGACTGACGGAGAGGTTATTGTTGGTGGTGAAAACGTAAAAAAATACGATATTAGAACTTTAAGAGATTCGGTTGCAATGGTTTTGCAAAAGAACGTACTTTTTGCAGGAACTATAAATGAAAATTTGCGTTGGGGTAATGAAAATGCAACGCAAGAAGAAATAATAGAGGCTTGTAAACTTGCTCAAGCGGATGAATTCGTTTCTTCTTTCCCTGACGGGTACGAAACTTATATCGAACAAGGCGGAACAAACGTTTCGGGAGGTCAAAAACAAAGACTTTGTATTGCAAGGGCATTACTTAAAAAACCAAAAGTTCTTATTTTAGACGACTCAACAAGCGCAGTCGACACAAAGACGGATGCGCTTATAAGAGCAGGGTTTAAGTCGTTTATCCCAGAAACTACGAAGATAATTATTGCACAGCGTATAAGTTCGGTACAAGACGCCGACCTAATTATCGTTATGGAAAACGGAAAAATCGACGGGCTTGGCACTCACGAACAACTTTTAGAAAATAACGAAATTTACCGTGAAGTATATTATCAACAAAACGGAGGTAAGAAAGATGAGTAAACCTATGATGCCTCCCAAAAGAAAAATAAACGGCGGGGTACTTAAAAGACTTTTAAAAATGCTTTTTAGTTTTTATCCCGCGCTTATGCCGATTGCAATAGTATGTATAATGTTTTCGGCGGCAGTTTCGGCTATTCCAGCGGTGTTTTTACAACAAGTAACGGCGCTTATAAATTCTTCGCTTGAAGCAGGCTTTTCTTGGCAATATATCGGTGGAGAAATAGTGCAAAAAATATCACTGCTTATCGTTTTTTACGTGTTATCTCTTATAGCAATAACCGTTGAAACTCAACTTATGGCGTATATAACCCAAGGTTTTTTGAGTAAAATGCGTCGCAGTATGTTTGACGGAATGCAAAATTTACCGATTAAGTATTTCGACACGAATAAGCACGGCGATATTATGAGTTATTATACTAACGATATCGACACCTTAAGGCAACTCGTAGCCCAGTCGTTTCCTACGCTCATAAGGTCGGGAATAATAGTTTTAACCGTTCTTATTATAATGCTTTCGTACAGTTTATGGCTTACGCTCGTGCTTTTTGTAGGCGTAATATGTATGTTTATGGTAACCGCTAAAGTCGGCGGAGGATCAGCAAAATACTTTGGTAAACTTCAAAAATCGGTTGCGTCGCAAGAGGCTTACGTTCAAGAGATGATGAACGGTCAAAAGGTTGTAAAAGTATTCAATCACGAAGAAAAGAGTAATCAAGAATTCGATAGATTGAATAACGAGTTATACGAAAACAGTTATAGAGCGCACGCCAATGCGAATATGCTCGGTCCTATTCTTATGAATATAGGTAACGTTTTCTACGTTATTATTGCAACGGTAGGAAGTTTATTCTGTTTATTGGGCGACAGTTTTTACAACGTAAGTTTATCGGGAATAGTATTTGACGTTTCAATAGTCGTTGCCTTTTTATCAATGACTAAACAATTTACCGGAAATATTAACCAAGTATCACAGCAAATTAACTCTATCGTAATGGGTTGCGCGGGTGCGTCAAGAGTATTTAATCTTATAGACCAAACGCCTGAAGTTGACGACGGTTACGTAACTTTGGTAAATGCAAATATTGACGAAAACGGGGTAGTTACCGAGGCTGAAACGCATACCGGACACTGGGCGTGGAAACATCCTCACAGCGCGGACGGTAGCGTTACTTACACCGAACTTAAAGGCGACGTGAGAATGACCGAGGTTGACTTTGGTTATTCGCCTGAAAAGATGGTTCTTCACGACGTTAGCGTATTTGCAGAACCTGGACAAAAGGTAGCGTTCGTTGGCGCAACCGGTGCGGGAAAAACGACGATTACAAACCTTATTAACCGTTTTTACGATATCGCAGACGGAAAAATCCGTTACGACGGGATTAATATTAATAAAATCAAAAAAGCCGACCTTCGCCGTTCTCTCGGTATAGTTTTGCAAGATACAAACCTCTTTACCGGCACCGTTATGGAGAATATTCGGTACGGAAAACTTGACGCAAGTGACGAGGAGTGTATAAATTCGGCAAAACTTGCAGGCGCGGACGATTTTATAAGAAGACTTCCTAACGGATATGAAACCGAACTTACAAATAACGGAGCAAATCTTTCGCAAGGACAAAGACAACTTTTAGCCATTGCAAGGGCAGCCGTTGCCGATCCTCCCGTAATGATTTTGGACGAGGCAACTTCGTCTATTGATACGAGAACCGAAGCAATAGTTTCTCGCGGTATGGATAAACTTATGGAAGGAAGAACTGTATTCGTTATTGCGCATAGACTTTCAACTATTATGAATTCCGACGTCATTATGGTTCTTGAAAAGGGAAGAATAATCGAGCGTGGCAACCACGAAAAATTGCTTGCTGAAAAGGGAACTTATTATCAACTTTATACCGGCGCATTTGAACTTGAATAAATTTACTTTTTTAAACGCATAAGGAAACTTATGCGTTTTTCTTTTGATAATTGACAATATAAAATTTTAAGTGTATAATAGTTAAAAATACAACCGAATTTTCGAGGAAATATGAATAAGTTACTACTTGATAAATTATCTCAAATAACCGAAGAGGAACGTAAAATTTTAAACGGCGGAAATATAGATAAATCCATCTATACTGACAGTGAAGAATTTACTGTAAAATCAAGTAAAATCTTAGGTTACGAACGTTTTATCGAGATGCGACCGCACACCCGTTTTGCCGACTTTCCAAAGCATAAACATAATTATATAGAAATGATTTACGGCTGTAAGGGAGAAACCTCTCATATTATTAACGGCGTAGACCGAATTTGCTTAAAAGAATGTGAAATTTTGCTTTTGGGAACAAACTCAGTACACGAAGTAAAAAGAGCGGAAAAAGACGATATTGCCGTAAATTTTATAATCAAACCGGAATTTTTTAATTCTACGCTTAGCGAGGACGGTTACGGTAACGTTATATACGATATGATTATGAACGAACTCTCCGCAAGAGGGGATACGACTTATATACGTTTTGACATAAGCGAGATTTTGCCTGCGAAAAATCTTTTAGAAAATTTAATTTGGTCGTTTATTTTCCCTAATGAAAATCAAGTCCAACTGCAGTATAAAACCTTAGAACTTTTATTTGCCGAACTTACCAACCGTTCGGGAGTAATTTCTAAAAGCGTTTCATCTTCCTTTGAGCAGGACGTTGCGCTTAAAGTTATTAACTATATTGAATCTTCTTTTAAAGACGCAAAACTGTCAACCATTGCCGACGAACTTAAAATTTCAGTCGTAAGTTTAAGTAAACTTATAAAAAATTACACTGGAAAGACTTTTAAAGAAACCTTACAAGAAAAAAGATTGATTGAGGCTGAAAAACTTATTTTAAACACTCAAATTCCCGTAACTGAGATTATTTTTTCAGTTGGATACGAGAATACTAACTTTTTTTACAAGATTTTTGCCGAGAAATACGGTTGCACACCAAAAGAATATAGGAAAAATCTTGCGGAAATTAATGGCAAGCCAATTGGAAAATTCGGTCGTAAAAAAATTTATTAAAAGTCGTTGAAAAAGTTATTTTAATAAGGTATAATAGTCTTGTAATTTAGCGGTAGCACCGCAAACGGAGAAAAATATATGGATGAAAAGATTTTAAAAGGTTACGAATACGCAAAAGAATATTTTGCTAAATACGGTATTGACGTAGACAAAGCAATTGAAATTGCGGATAAAACTCCGCTTTCAATTCATTGTTGGCAAGGCGACGACGTTGGCGGTTTTGAGAAAAAGGAAGGTTCTTTAAGCGGTGGTATTCAAGCAACCGGTAACTATCCCGGTAAGGCTAATACTCCTGAAGAGTTAAGACAAGACCTTGAAGTTGCTTTAAAATATATCCCCGGCGCAAAGAAAATTAATATTCACGCTTGCTATTTAGAGGCTGACAATTTCGTAGATAGAAACGAAATTGAACCTAAGCATTTTGAAAAATGGGCAGATTGGGCTGTTGCTAACGATTTAGGTATCGACTTTAACCCCACTTATTTCTCTCATCCTTTATCTGATAACGGTACGTTATCCGCAAGAGATGATAAAGTTAGAAATTTCTGGATTGAGCACGGAATTAGATGTAGACAAATCGGCGGTTATTTTGCACAAAGAACGGGTAAACCTTGCGTTATTAACCACTGGACTCCCGACGGAGATAAGGAATTCCCAATCGATACTTTATCGCCAAGACTTCGTTTAAAAGATTCTTACGACCGTATTTTTGAGGCTACTAAAGACGTTAAGGGTGTTATGGACGGTATTGAATCTAAAGTATTTGGTATCGGTCTTGAAAGTTTTACCGTTGGATCGCATGAATTCTGTATGGGTTACGTAATGGGCAAGAATGAAGACCATATTATGCTTACCTTAGACTGCGGACACTATCATCCTACCGAAGTCGTTTCGGCAAAACTCGGCGCTGTATACGCATTTAACAATCACTGTTTACTTCACGTTTCGCGTCCCGTTAGATGGGATAGCGACCACGTAGTTGCTTACGACGACGAACTTAAGGCTATTATGGACGAACTCGTTAGACTTGATAAGGTTGAAAATACTTATATTGCTACCGACTATTTCGACGCGTCAATCAATAGAGTTGCCGCTTGGGTTATCGGTCTTAGAAATACGAGAAAGGCTCTTTTAGGCTCTCTTCTTACTCCCGTTGACATGCTTAAAAAGGCTGAGGCTGACGGAGATAATACTTCAAGAATGGCTTACGCTCAAGAATTTAAGTCGGCTCCCGTTTCTCTCGTTTGGGATTACTACTGTGCAACTAAGGGCGCAAGCGTTGGTCTTGATTGGCTTGACGGCGTTAAAAAGTATGAAAGCGAAGTTCTTTCAAAAAGATAATTAGTTTAACACGAAAGCGAAGTGAAATTTCACTTCGCTTTGTTTTTTTGTTTGCAATATATTTTTAAAAGGTATATAATAAGGGTATAATAAACTTTGGAGTAAATTTATGATTAAAGTTGACGTAATATCAGGTTTTTTAGGCGCAGGAAAAACGACTCTTATAAAGAGCCTTTACGAACAGGCTTTTAAAACCGAAAGAGTAGTTTTAATTGAAAATGAATTTGGTGAAATCGGTATTGACGGCGCGTTTTTAAAAGATAGCGGTGTCGAGATTAAAGAGATTAATTCGGGTTGTATTTGCTGTTCGCTCGTCGGTGATTTTTCAACTTCAATGAAAGAGGTCGTTGAAAAATTTAACCCCGAAAGAATAATTATCGAGCCGTCGGGAGTTGGTAAACTTTCGGATATTTTAAAGGCGGTTGAAAAGGTTGACGAGGACTTAAAAGTTAACGTTGTAGTTACCGTCGTAGACGGTGGAAAATGTAAAATGTACCACAAAAACTTTGGGGAATTTTACAACGACCAAGTTGAAAACGCTAAGGTAGTAGTCATGTCTAAGACCGAAAAATTAACCGAAGAAAAAGTGTTAGACAGCGCTGAACTTATTAGAGAAATTAATTCGCAAGCGCTTATAGTTACCACGCCCGTCGCTATGCTTGACGGCGTAAAACTTTTAAAAACTTTTGAAAATATAACGAATTTTGCCGAAGAAGTTATGCACGAACATTCCCATTGCGGACATTGTCATAACTGTCACGACGAGGACGGACATGACGGCGATTGTTGTCACGGGCATCACGAAGAACACGAGCATCACCATCATGAACACGACGAAAATTGTACTTGCGGTTGTCATGGTCACGACCACGACGACCATCATTGTCATAGCCACGGTGAAGAGAACGACCATCATCATTGTCACGAGCATGGTGACGAGAACGACCATCACCATTGTCACGGACATCACGAAGAACACGAGCATCACCATCATGAGCATGACGAAAATTGTACTTGCGGTTGTCACGGTCACGACCATGAACACCATCATCACGACCATCATGCTGACGAAGTATTTACTTCTTGGGGTGTTGAAACTGCAAAGGCATACTCAAAAGACGAGTTGGATTTAATATTACAAACGTTATGTGATGAAAATGCTGATTTAGGCGTTATTCTTAGGTCAAAAGGTATAGTAAAGGCAAAAGACAACCAAAAATGGTATTATTTTGACCTTGTATCGGGAGAATATGAAATTCGTGTCGGAGAGCCTGACTATACGGGTAAACTTTGCGTTATCGGGTCTAAACTTGACCAAGAGAAAATTGAGAAACTTTTCTTAAAGGACTAAACTATGGCAAGAACTTTTCCCGCCGTTTTAATAAACGGCATTTTAGAGAGCGGTAAAACGAGATTTATTATTGAATCGCTTAAAAACGGGGATTTTGGCGATATAGGAAAGGTTTTAATTCTTTCAACTGAAAGCGGTGAGGTTGAATACGACGAAAAGGAATTAACAGAATGTAACGCAGTAGCCTATACCTTTGAAAGTCCTGAAGAATTTACCGTTCAAAAGATAAACGATTTAATTAGAATAAATAAACCGCACGCCGTCTTTTTTGAAATGAACGCTATGTGGGATTGGGATAATATACAATTCCCGCCCTACGTTATGGTAGAGCAGACGTTTACTATTATTGACGGTACTACGTTCAAAATTTACTTTAACAATATGCGACAAATTTTTACCGATTTGGTAAGAAACGCCGATATCGTAATCGTTAATAGGTGCGAAAACAATTCGGAATACGCAAGTTATAAGAGAAATTTAAAACTTATTAATAATCAAGCGGTTGTTTTAATGCTTGACGGAGAAGAGAAGTCGATAAGTATCGTTGACGACCTTCCTTATAAACTTGGAGATGAAATGACTATAAAAGACGACGAATTCGGTGTGTTTTATATAGACACTTTTGAAAGTCGCAGTCGTTACGAAGGTAAAATAGTTGAGTTCAACTGTATGACCGTTACAGACCCGCAACTTCCGCCTAACACATTTGTTGCCGGTAGACTTGCAATGACCTGTTGCGCGGACGATATTCAACTCGTAGGGCATTTGTGCGGTGCAAATCAGCCCTTAAAAGTCAAAAATAAGGGTTGGGCGCACGTTAGAGTGAGAATTCATTATCTCGCTGAAAACCCAAACGACGAGCCTCAAATAATACTTGAACTTTTAAAAATGCAAGAAATAGATGAAATTGAAAACCCGATAGTAGAATTAAACGGATAAATAAAAAGCCAAGTCAGTGAAGTGAACGATTTAGTTCACGGTGACTTGGCTTTTTTGATTTTTAAAATGAGGTTAGTTTATTTCGTCGGCGTTCGTACCGCAGTCTTTTTTATAAAAGAACGCAAAGAATACTATTACACATATAGCAATTAAAAGTAATGATGTTATTATTATACTCCAGTAAATATTGCCGTAGGACTGAAGTTTTCCAATAACGCCCATTATTTCAACCAACAATATTAAAAGAGGGGTTACAAATTTTACCATAATAACGAAAATCTTTGAAAATGCACCGAGGTCAAGACCGTCATTTTTTAATGCATTTAAAGTTTTCATAGGATTAACAGTCGGTTTTTTGTCAATCAACCAACCTATTGAAAAACAAGCGAAAAACGCGCCAACAGGCATTAAAACGGTGTTTGCGATTTCGTCTAAGAAAGTAAGTAAATCAAAGCCGAAAACGACGATTTTGCCACCGTAAGCACCGCCAACCGACCAAGTTATTGGGATAGAACAAAGACCGCAAACGATAGCCATGATTAAAGTTGTCTTTTTTCTATTCGTTTTGAATTTTTGGCTGATAAATTGAACTGAAACTTCTAAAATTGATATAACTGAAGTTAAAGCGGCAATTATGACCATACTGAAAAAGGCAAACGAGAGAACTTGACCGATACCGCCCATTTTATCGAAAACTTTAGGTAATATTTGATAAATAAGCCCCGGTCCTTGCGCGTTTGCGCCGAGATTTTCGGGAGATAAAGCGCTAATAGCAGGGAATATTGCAAGGCCTGCTAAAAAGGCTACTAAGGTGTCAAAAATACAAATCATAACGGCGGATTTACCGACCTTTATATTTTCACCGGTGTACGAACCGTAAGCAATCATTGCGCCCATTCCAAGAGAAAGCGAGAAAAACGCTTGCCCCATAGCGGCGATTATTCCGCTAAAACCAAGCGCGGAAAAATCGGGTTTTAAATAAAATTCCAATCCGCCTTTAACTCCGTCACCCAAACAAAGGCAGTAAATAACGATAAAAATTAAAATTATAAAAAGCGCGGGCATAAGAATTTTTGAAGATTTTTCAATGCCGTCTTTTATACCACCCATAATAATTAGTGCGGCTAAAATTAAGAAAATTACAGTATAAAATAATGGCTCGAAAACGTTTGAAACAAACGGCGCAAACGTAACGGCGTTATTTGCAGAGGGAATAGATTGAAATGAGTTTACGGCATATCTAAGTGTCCAACCGCCAAGTACACAGTAGTAACAAGTGATGAGTGTTGGTATCAAAATAACTACGATACCTATAAATCCTAAAGGCCGTTTGATTTTTTTGTATGCCGTAACGGGGTTTGCTTGCGCGCGTTTACCAAGGTATATTTCGCTTATCATAGCAATTGAACCCACAAGCGCTACGCAAATTATATAGACGAGAACGAAAGCAGCGCCACCGTTTGCGCTTGTTTTATATGGGAAAGCCCATAAATTTCCAAGACCGACAGCCGAACCTGCGGCTGCAAGAATAAAGCCTATTCCACTGATAAACCCATTTTTAGACGATTGATTGTTTTTCATAATATAAACTCCTTTTAACAAAGTGGGCGTGCTAAAAAGCACGCCCCGTAAATTATTCAGTAAAGTATTTTCCCGTTGAAAGTAACGAATATTTCAGTATAAAGTATAAGGGAATATTAATTGCAAGAATTAAAGGAAGTAAAATAAAAGTAGTTACTTCTTTAAAATTGTTAAAGTCGACGGAAACGAAAAGCGCCACGCAAAGAATAATAATTGCAAGTTGGAAGGTTACAATTAGGGCAACGCTTACCGCATCTTTAAAAGGTGATATTTCGTATACGCTCTTTTTGGCGTTTAATAAATATAGAATAACCGTTACGATTGGATAAAGAGCGAGAGAGCCTAAAATAATAAGTTTTATAGGCGTTTCCCATTCAAGTATCGAACCGAGAGCAAAGTTAAGTATTAAACATTCAACGGCTAAAAACAGGTAGAATAATAGGGAAGAATGCAATCTTAATTTGTTGATAAGAATTTCATTTCCGGTATATCTGTTAGTATTATGCGAGGTTTTAATTTTAAAGCCCTCACGGTTAGCCATAGCGTATAAATCAGAAAAATCGGCAGTATCGTTTGCGGTATAAACCGATTTTTTGATAGGCTCTTCCTCGTAAACTACGGGGGCAGGTTTGGGGGAGAGTTTCTCTTCCTTTATTTGAGTTTCTCGTTTTACGTCGTAAGTTTCAGTATAAGAAACAAATTCCATTTGCCTTGGCTCATCCACCTTTTCAACGACCTTTTCTTCTTGTTGTGGGAATAGGCGGTTAAGAATTTGTTTGTATTCTCTTCTATTAGTCGGCTTACCTTCTTCAATAATAAGTAAATCGTCTTTTTCGCCAGTAATTTCAGTTGATTTTTCAACTTTTTCCGAAACGTATTCAGTGTAAGTAACTCTATTGTTTTCAACTGTTGTTTCAGGTGTAGTCGGCGTTTCTTCGACTGTTTTATTTTCAACGACTTCTTCAATTATTGGCTCAGCGTTGACTTCTTCGGTGACCGCATCTTCAATTAGACTGTCGTCAATAAAGTCAATTTCTTCTTCAATATTTTCAAAATCGTATAGGTCATCGACTGTTTTATTTGATAGATTTTCATAAGAATCAACTTCTTGTTTTTCTTCTATTGTGACGTTTTCCACTCGGTCGGCTTCGTCGATAGTTTCGTTTGAGGGGAGTGATTCTTCTTCAACAACTTCGTTTAGAGTTTGGTTTTCCACGGCAAGTTTTTCAAGTTCAGCGTTTAAATCTTTTAGCACGTCGTCGCCAAGTCTATCAAAATATGAATTATCTTGAATTGGCTGTTCTATGGCAAAATCACCGATATTTTGAGCAATTGCTTTAAAATCTTCAAATTCGTCGACGGGCTTTTCGACGAGTATGGGCTCTTTAACTTGTTGGGGAGCAGGCTCAGCATCCATAAGGTTGTCAACGAGATTTTTAGAAGCTTCCCATTGTTCGCGGTTTTTGTCAAGGAAAGTCTTTCCCTTTGGGTTAAGACTGTAATATTTACGTCTAATACCGTCTATTGCGCTTGAACGGTATTCCTTAATATATCCTTGCTTGACAAGTCTTTGCATTGCGCTATAAAAAGTGCCTTGCTTTACGCTGTATTGGTTAGCGGATTTTTCTTCAATTGAAATACGGATTTCGTTAGAATCTTTATCTCCGTCGGTTAAGGCTAATAATATAACGGTGTCTATGTGACCGCGTATCATTTCGCCCTTAATCATATCAGCCATTTGAAACTCCTAAAGATTAATTATATTTATTATAACACTAAATATAAGCCGTGTCAACGATTGCAAAAAAATAACGGATAAAATCATAAAAAAAATTAAAATCCGTTTAATTGCCGAATAATATCGAATAAATTACAAATTGAATTTATCACTTCTAAAGGCATTAAAAACCCTTATTATTGCGTAAAACTTGTATTTTGCGCAATAATTAAAAATTAAATTACCTTATAATAAAAAAATAAAAGTGTGCTCTTTTTTGAAAATTTATCGATTTTTAATATACATTTACCATATTTTATGATAAAATTTAATTAAGAAAAAAGAAGGAAAGTTTTGTTATGGCTAATAAAAACGATTATTACGCTAATAGAAATGAATTGACGGAAGATAAAATAGAACTTTTGCTATTAGACCTTCCCTCTTTTTGTATGGAATTTATCTACGGTATTAGCAATAACTCCTCTGCACTAACCCGACTTAATTACGTTTACGATTTAAGAATTTTCTTTAATTACCTTTCGCAAATTAAAAAAATTAAGGTCGAAGATATGACTTTAGAGGTCTTAGACTCTCTTTCTTCTTTTGATATTGAAAGGTTTTTGAACTATTTATCGCATTATAAAATTAACGGAAAATCCCACTCTTGCGACGAAAGAGGCAAAGCAAGAAAACTTGCGACGATTAGGGCTTTATGTAAATATTTTTTCAGTCGTGATAAGATAAAATCTAACGTTGCATCTAAGGTTGCTACCCCAAAACTTCACGAAAAAGAGATAATTAGACTTGAAAACGACGAAGTGAATAAACTTCTCGATTATGCTGAGAGCGAATCTGCTTTTTCAGGCGTTTCTATTAGAAAAAACACCTATCACAATAAGTTAAAAGTTAGAGATTACGCAATTCTTTCGCTGTTTTTGGGTACGGGTATCCGTATTAGCGAGTTGGTAGGATTAAATCTTGACGATTTTGATTTTGAAAATTTAAGTTTTGTAGTTACGAGAAAAGGCGGAAATAGAACTACCCTATATTTTAACGAAGAAGTTCGCGACGCCTTAGAGGCTTGGATTGATTACCGCTTCGATATAAAAGAAATTGACCGAAATGAGCAAGCGTTATTTTTATCTCTCAAAAATCAAAGAATTTCAACCCGAGCCGTTCAAGTTCTCGTTAAAAATTACGCAAAACAAGTAACCCCGTTAAAGAAAATAACTCCACACAAACTGCGCAGTACTTTTGGCACTGACCTCTATCAAAAGACGGGAGATATTTATGCCGTTGCGGACTTTTTAGGGCATAAAGACGTAAACACTACGAGAAAACATTACGCTGCGATTAACCAAGAATCGCGCCGTCGCTCCGCATCAGTCGTTTCGCTTAGAAATAAAGAAGTTGATACTGAAGAATAATAAAATTATGGATATAATCGAAGATTTTGAAAGTTTTTATGAAAAGGCGTATTTATTAATACCCGTGTTTTCGTCGCAAGATGCGGACGTAGACGAGAGAGTTAAAGAACTTAAAGAACTCGTTAAAACCGCAGGCGCTAAAACCGTTGGTTATTCGTATCAGTTTTTAAGAGAGGTTTCTCCGGCAACTATTTTTGGTTCGGGTAAACTTTTAGAAATGAAAAACGAAATGAATTCGTTAGGCGCAAATTTAGTAATTTTTGACGGAAAACTCTCCCCTTCGCAGGCGCAAAATTTAAGTGATTTTTTAGAAATTAAATTTATAGACAGAACTGCTCTTATACTTGATATTTTTGCTTTAAATGCTAAAACCAAAGAAGGTAAATTACAAGTCGAACTTGCACAACTTGAATACGTCTTATCGAGATTAAAAGGTCAAGGCAAGGCTCTTTCAAGGCTTGGCGGTGGTATCGGAACGAGAGGCCCCGGTGAAACCAAACTTGAAACGGATAGAAGATATATCCGCCAAAGGATTAAAAATTTAAAAGACCAACTTGAAGATTTATCGAGAAAACGAAAACTTTTTACCGAAAAACGTGAAAAAAATAACACGTTGACTGTTGCGCTTGCGGGATATACAAACGCAGGAAAGTCTACCCTTTTAAACGCTTTATCGGGAAGTTCTGTACTTGCTGAAGATAAATTATTCGCGACCTTAGACCCGACGGTTAGAAAAATTGAACTCGACGGTTTTTCGGTTTTGCTTATAGATACCGTCGGCTTTATTAAGGATATTCCAACAAACTTGATTAAGGCTTTTAAGTCAACTTTAGACAGCGTTAAAGATGCCGATTTGATTTTAAACGTGTGTGACGCAACGGGAGATTGGCAAAAACAAAATGAGGTTACCGAGAGTATTTTAAGAGAATTAAATTCAAGTTCACCAATCATAAAAGTTTTCAATAAATGCGAAGATATCGGCGATTTTTCATTTTACCCTACTGACGCGGTGTTTATTTCCGCTTTATTTTCAAAAGGGCTTGACCAATTAAAAAGAAGAATTGCCGAAGTGTTTAACGATAAGTTTTTAAGATGTGAATTAAAACTTAATTTTGACGAAATAAGTAAGTTTTATAAAATTAAAGACTGTTTGGAAAGTTACGAAATTAACTATTTAGACGATTACGTTAAAGTAAACTTGTGCGTTAAAAAAATATATTATTCTAAACTAACTGAACTTATAAAAAAGAGTGTTGAATAATCGTCAACACTCTTTTTGTTTTATATAAGTTTTACAAAGACCAATTTTTAGCAATATCCTTAATATAGTCAAAATAGGTTTTTACCTGTACATCACACGTTGTTACGACGTCAACCCGTTTGTACTCTACCCCGCTACGGAAAACGATCAGTTCTCCAACTTTTTCACCCTTAGATACTGGGGCGCATTTTTCAATTGGGTTAAAGTCGATAGTTATTTTTTCTTTTTCATTTCTTTTTGAAAATACGAATACGTCGTTTATTGGCTTTATTTCTATTTTATCATTTTTTGATTTGCCGATTTTAACGTCAATTTCAAGTGGTTTAGATGAGTCGATAACCATTTTACTCGTATAATTATCAAAACCGTAATTAAACATATTTGAAACTTCGTTAAATCTCGATTTTGAGTCAGGCGAATTAATAACTACAGAAATAAGTCTTAACCCTCCCCTTTTAGCCGTTGCGGCAAGGCAAAAGCCTGACTCTGAAGTATAACCTGTTTTCCCACCGTCACAACCGTCGTAAAATTTTACGAGTTTATTCGTGTTAGTCAGCCCCGTAACTCTATCTCCCGAATGCTTTATTTCATCCATCCAAATATTAGAGTAAGAAAAATAATCTTTATGACTTATTAAATGTTTTAGCATAATTGCAACGTCTTCCGCCGACGAGTATTGCGTAGGTTTTGGAAGTCCCGTACAGTTTGAAAATAAAGTGTTGTCGAGTTTCCATTCAACGCATTTTGCGTTCATTACTGAAACACATTCGGTTTCACTGCCGTAAAGCCTTTCAGCAAGCGCAACCGACGCGTCGTTAGCCGAGGCTATTATAACGCTTTTAATGAGGTCTTTTGCTTTATATTTAGAATTTGCCTCTAAAAAGACTTGTGAACCACCCATACCGCTTGCATTTTTGCTAACGGTAATATCTTCGTCAAGGCTTAAATTTCCTTGCTCTATATTTTCAAAACATAAATTAAGAAGCATAATTTTAGTCATGCTTGCGATTGGCAATCTTGCTTTTTCGTTCGATTTGCAGATGACTGTTCCCGTCTCCGCTTCTAATAAAATTGCCGATTTTGATAGATTTTTAATTCCGTCTGCATTTGCCGAAATAAACGTTGTTGAAATAAATAGTAACGATAACGTTGTTAGTAATATAAATAATTTTTTCATATTTTCTCCTTTGTATTATTGTCTGTAATACGAAAAAAATTATTCAAAAAATCATATTTATTGGACGGATTACCGTAACTAAAATAAAAAACACGTAAATTGAGGCGATTAAAGCGAACAAGATAGATATTATACAGTTTTTTAATATTGCAATCCAATTAGGCTTTATACAACCGTCTAAATTTAAAACGCTTGCAACAATTAAGCCTGCCGTAATTAATAAATGGCAAGGCAGTGTTAGGATAATAAACGTAACGACGCCGTTAAACTTTGACAGTTGGAAAAACAGTACTGCCGTACTTCCAAGAATAAGCCCTCGATAAAAAATCACTATTCCTTCAATAGGTACGGTATATTTAGAAAAACCCAATATAAAAACTGTTACCGTTAAAAGCACACCGCTTAAAAAACAGTTGATAACTGATTTAAGAGGGCTAACCGTTGAGTCAAAAATTAAAACGTGGTAATTGGTTGCATTGATATAGAATACGCTATCGCAGTCTTTTGAAGAAAAAATAAGTCCTAAAATAAATCCCACAAGGTATACTGCCGTAAATAAAATAAGCGCTTTGACGCGTTTTTTTAATACCGCAATTTTTAATTGAAATATTTTATTCATAAAAATCCCCATAGAAGATATCTATGAGGATTTACGTCGAAAAATGTTATTTATTTTGATTTTCAATCATTTTATCTATAGAGATACCGTAACCTCGCGTTGGGTCGTTTACAAAAACGTGCGTAACTGCCCCAACGATTTTTCCTTGCTGAATTATTGGGCTTCCGCTCATGCCTTGAAGTATACCGCCCGTTACGTTTAGTAAGGTTTTATCAACGACTTTGATTACGAAATTTTTATTTTCTCTATTATTAGAGTCAACTTTAACTATGTTTATTGCGTATTCCTTCGGTGTTATACCGTCAATGCAGGTAAAAACCGTTGCTTTTCCCATTTGCGCATTACATATTTCCGTTTTTGGATAGGATTTAAAATCGAACGATTTATCAGCGTTACCGTAAATTCCCGATTTTGAATTATATAAAATACAACCGATTTTTGTGTCGCTTAAAAATATGCCTTTTAATTCGCCTGCTTTACCTTTTAGTCCTTTTTCAAGTCCAATTATCGAACACACGTAAGAAGTTCCGCTTTTTAGGTCTAAAAAATCACCGTTTTCATTTAAAATTGGATGACCTAAAGCGACAAAATCGCCATCATTTGTAAAGTAAGTAATGGTTCCAATCCCACTTAAGTCTTCTCTTAAAAAAACTCCTAATTTATAATTTCCGTTGCCATCCGCTTTAGGTGTTAAAAACTTTGTTAATTTTTCACCCTTTCTTACGACTGTTATTTCAAGCGGTGAGCCGTCGCATTTGCTTAAAATTTCAGCAACCGATTCTGCTCCGCAAATTTTTTCTTTTCCAATTTCGGTAATAATATCTCCAATTTTTATATCGGCGTTTTTTGCGGGAGAAGAAATTCCGTCAATCGTCGCTATTTCGCTGATACCAACGACTTCCGCTCCGTTTGTTTTTATCGTAAACCCTGCCGGTATTCCCCCTAAATAAAGCACAGTTGAATTTGCTTTAGCAACGTAACCAAAACCGCAAAAAGCCGAAACGATTACGGTAAAAGTTATAAAAAAAGTGAGTAGTTTTCTTCTAAAAATCATTTGCCACCTCGTATTACTTTTGATAGTATGAGGTAAAAAAAGATATTTATTCAAATAAATTAAAAGGCGGTAGAATAATCTATCGCCTTAAAACTAACCGTTTTTATATGAATTTGCAATTTTAATCATTTCGGTTGCGTGAAGTCTTGCGCCGTTTCCACCGTCCGTACCGCCAATAATTCTAACTATTTCGTTTATCTTTTGCTCTTCACTAAGTTTATTGATTGACGTATACGTTTTTCCGTCTTCCGTAAACTTTTCAATTAAATAGGAGTTATCGGCAAAAGCGCAAATTTGCGGTAGGTGTGAAATTGCAATAACTTGCACTTTTTTTGAAATATCAATAAATTTCTCAGCGACAGTTTGAGCCGTTTTACCGCTTATACCAACGTCAATCTCGTCAAATATATAGGTTGATATATCTTGATATTCGGCAATAATTGCCTTAAGTGAAAGCATAAATCTACTCATTTCGCCACCGCTTATGATTTTAGCGAGCGATTTTAAAGGTTCGCCAAGGTTTGCGGAGAAAACGAAATCTATCTCGTCATTACCGTTGTCGGGATAAGGCGCGTCGGTTATATTCTCTAAAGGGGCAAATTCCACTTTAAAGGTTGCGTCTTTCATGCCGAGTTGTCTTAAATGAGCCGTTACTTTATCGGCAAAAACCACCGAACTTTGCCGTCTTACCTTTGAAATTTCTAAATACAGCGCGTTAAGTTCTTTTAAGAGTTTACTTTTTTCGTTTAGTAACCCTTCGTATTCAGCGTCAAAATTGATAAGTTTTTGATATTCGCATTTAGCGTTTTCTAAAAACTCGTTAATTTCAGCGACGGTAGAGCCGTATTTTTTCTTTAAAGACTTGATTTTGTCAAGTCTGTCTTCAATACGGTCTGCATCCATTTCATTGAAATCTATTTCCGACAAATAATCGCTTGCAGTGTCGCCAATATCCGAAAGTTCAACGCTTACGTTTTTTAAACGCTCGTATAAATCGGCATATTTTTGATCTAACGACGTAATTTGACCTATTCTTCTAACGGTTTCGCCTAAAATGTCGGTTATACATCCGTCTCCGCTAATTCCACCCTCTACCGCGGAAAGCGAATCGGCAATTTTTTCGGCGCTTTGAATTTTTTTCTTTTTAATAAGAAGTTCATCTTCCTCGCCGTCTATAAGTTCAGCGTTTTCTATCTCTTCAATTTGAAACTTTAATATATCCGTTCTAATTGCCCTTTCAGCCTCACTACCGCCGAAATTCTTAAGTTCACCGTCTACGTCTTTTAACCTTTTTACAAGTTCTTTATTGCGAAGTTTTAACTCTTCTAAACCTGACAAGGTAAACCTATCTAATACTTTTAACTGCTCGCTTTTTTTAGTGAGAGAATAGTGTTCGCTCTGTCCGTGAACGTCAACTAAGGTTTGCGTTACTTGCTTTAGCATAGAAAGAGTGTACGGCTCGCCGTTTACACGAATCGTACTTTTAGAATCAGTTGTAAATCTTCTGCTTACAATAACTTCGTCGTCGTACTCCGTGCCTAAGTCGTTTAAAACGTCTTTTGTTGACTGGTTGTTCGTTATATCAAACGAAACCGACGCAAAACAATCGTTTTCGCCGTGGCGAATCATACTCTTATCCGCTTTTGCACCTAAAACGAAATTAATAGAATCAACGATAACAGATTTACCCGACCCCGTTTCACCCGAAAGAACGTTAAGACCATTCTCAAAATCTATAATAGCGTGTTTTATAAGCGCTATATTTTTAAGTTCAAGCCTTTTAATCATATATTAAAGTAAATCAATTAAAGCATCCTTTACGGTAATAGCGTCTTCGTCGGAGTTAGTAACAATAATCACGGTATCGTCGCCTGCAACGCTACCGACAATTTCTTTAAGTTGAAGTTTATCTACCATTACGCCTGCCGAATTTCCGTTTCCGCCCAAAGTCTTAATAACGACTATGTTTTTTGCAACGTTAATTGAAATTACGCAGTTTTTAAAGAGATTTAATATCTTTATATCGTTAATTTCACCATGCCTATTTTGGTAGGTGTACATATATTTTCTTTCTTTACCGGAAATTTTAATAAGTCCAAGTTCCTTAATATCCCTTGAAACCGTTGCTTGAGTTGCGTAATATCCTAAATTGTTTAAAATTGACGCAAGTTCTTCTTGAGTGTCAACCTCTTGATTTGAAACTATTTCAATAATCTTTTTTTGTCTTACGTTTTTATTCATATTAATTACCTATCTTATTTTCTTTATTATTTTTTTATAAAAATTTTCACAACTGTCTATTATTTTGAGTGTTTTATCGTTTTTCGTTACCGTAATAGATTCTCCCCTCTTTAAGGTTTTTACGCATCTGCCGTCTATACAAAGCACGCAGTCACACGAATTAGTTAAAACCGACACGTCAACCCTTTTATCGTCCCTATAAACTATAGGTTTTGCGTTTAGTGAGTGCGGACAAACGGGCGTAGCGATAAAAGAATTTAAGTCGGGAGTTAAAATAACTCCCCCTGAAGATAGCGAATACGCAGTTGAGCCGGTTGGCGTTGCGATTATTATTCCGTCACCCGAAACGTCGTAAACGGTATAACCGTCGATTTTTAAAGACAGTTTTGCAACTACCGTAATATCGTCAGTAAACCTGCCTCTTTCTAAAACGGCGTCGTTTAATGCTACGTACTCTTCACCGCTTGACGTAATAACTTTTAAAACGCTTTTTTCGGTAAAGGAAAAATTACCGCTTAAAAGCAAATTAACCGCATTTTCAACGTCCTTTTCTTCAAATTCAGCCAAATAACCGACAGTGCCGACGTTTATTGCCAAAATTGGAGTTTGCGTAGCCGTTGCGTATTCCGCATTGGCAAGAACAGTGCCGTCCCCACCGAAAACCACTAAAATATCGGCTTTTTTCCCCTTTTCAAAGTCAAAATATTCAATTTTTCGCTCTTCAAGTAGGTTTTTAAATTTTTTAACGGCGGTTTCGCCTTTCGTACCTACTTTTGAGTTGACAGTTATTGCTATTTTCATACGCGTATTATTATACTATAATATAAATTTATTTTCAATACTTTTTATAAAATTTTATATAATATTTTCAATGTGTTCAATTTTTATTGGCGTGGATTTCGTTTTTTGTAAATAAACGAGATATTCCCTATTTTTATCAGGTTTTATAGGCGCGTTTGTAAATTTAGTTGGAGTAAAACCTAAGGTTTTAGCATAATCAAAAATTTTAAGTACACATTCTTTTCTTGTCTTTTTATCAGTTACGATTCCGTTTTTGTTCAACTGCTTTTTACCGCATTCAAATTGAGGTTTTATAAGAGCAACGCAAAAACCGTTTTCAGTTAAAACCGAATAAATTTGAGACAATACGTAAGTTAAAGAAATAAAACTCACGTCACAAACTACACCGTCAACCTTTTCGCCAAGCGTATCTTCGGTGAGGTTTCGAGCGTTGAAATTGTCTATAACGCAAACTTTGGGATTTTGTTTTAATTGAGAAGAAAGCAAACTCTCTCCAACGTCAATAGCGTAAACTTTTTTTGCGCCGTGCTTTAATAGACAATCGGTAAAACCGCCCGTACTTGCGCCAATATCGGCAAAGGTTAAACCGTCAGCGGAGAAATTAAAATCTAAAAACGCCTTTTCGAGTTTATATCCGCCGTTTGAAACAAAAACTTCAGTAGATTGAACTATTTCAATTTTGTCAGTATCGTTTACTAAATAGGAACTTTTTTCAACCGTTTTACCGTTTACTTTAACCTCGCCCCGTAGAATTGCTTCTGAGGCTTTCGTTCTTGAAACGTATTTTCCGGTAGTATATAAATAGGCGTCAATTCTCATAAATCCAATCCGTTACGCTTGATATAAAACATTTCAAAAACCCTGAATTATCAATGGATTTTATAATGTTTTCCGTTTTTAAAACATATTCTTTAATTTTGCTTTTTACACCGTCTACGCCGTACAGTTTTACACTGGTTAATTTACCCGAATTCAAGTCTTTACCCGTTGTTTTTCCAATATCGCTTTCATTTCCCAAAACGTCTAAAAGGTCGTCTGTAAACTGAAAAATTACACCCGATAAAAACCCAAATTCCTGAGCCATATTAATAGTTTCAGTATCCCCAATTAAAATTGCGGGAATTACAAACGGCGCAGTTAAAAGTTTACAAGTTTTATTTTCGTGAATTTTAAGTAACGTACTCTCATCACCGCCCTTTTTTTCCATTTCGATATCACTTTGCTGACCTGAAAGCATACCGCTATACCCCGACAGTTTAGCAAGGCATAAAAGAGCGTTGATTTCTTTTTTTGAACTTATATTTTCCAAAACGTGTTCAAATGCAAAATTTAAAAGCGCGTCACCTGCGAGTATTGCAGTAGATTCGTTAAATTTTACGTGACAAGTGGGATTACCGCGCCTTAAAATATCGTTATCTAAGGCAGGCAAATCGTCGTGAATAAGAGAATAAGTATGTATACACTCAAGCGCAAGAGCAAAAGGCAAGACGTTTTTAGCACCGTAACCGATAATATCGGCAAACGCAAGCATCATCACGGGGCGAATTCTTTTACCGCCTGCAAAAAGGCTGTATTTCATTGCATTCGCTAAATTGTTTGGAGTTTCAACAGACGAAAAGACCTTTTCACTGTACTGATTGAAAAGGTCGAGATATTCGTTATATTTAACTTTGTAAATTTCTTTATTCATCAATTTTTCTTAAACCTGCTAAATACGTATTATATAATAACATTGTAATGGTCATAGGTCCAACGCCACCGGGGACGGGGGTAATATAACTTGCTTTTTTAGAAACGTTTTCAAAGTCTACGTCGCCGTATATTTTACCGTCTACTCTATTAATTCCCGCGTCTAAAACGACAACGCCTTCTTTTACCATATCTTCGGTAATTAAATGTTTTTTACCGACTGCGCAAACTAAAATATCTGCCGTTTTGGTAAAATCTTTTAAATTTTGCGTTCTGCTATGGCAAACGGTAACCGTACAGTCCTTTTTCAAAAGCATTAACGACATTGGCTTACCAACGATATTACTTCTTCCAACTACTACCGCATGCTTGCCTTGAAGGTCGATATTATAATGCTCTAAAAGTTTAATCATTCCATAGGGAGTGCAAGCAAACAACGCGTCGTTTGAAAAAAGTGTGAGCCTACCAATATTTCCGTCAGAAAATCCGTCAACGTCCTTTTCAGGCGGTATAAGTTTTAATGCTTTTTGGCTGTCTAAATGCTTAGGAAGTGGTAATTGAACTAAAATGCCGTCTACCGAATTATCGTCAACGTTGTTTTTAATAACGCTTTCAAGTTCAATTTGCGAAACGTCTTCGGGAAGAAAAACCGTGTTAGATTTAATACCGACTTCTTCACAGCCTTTTGCTTTGTTTCTAACGTAAATTTCACTTGCGGGGTCGTTTCCTGCAATTATAACTGTTAATTTTAAGGTTTTTCCTTTGCTTTTTAAAAGTGAAATTTTATTTTTAAGGTCTTCACGTATCGTTTTTGATACGAGTTTTCCGTCTATAATTTGCATTTTAACCCTCTAAATCCTTTTTATATGCCGCCAAAATCCCGTTTACGAATTTCAAACTTTCCTCAGTTGAGAATTTCCTAACTAAGGTAAGAGCCTCGTCAATTGCAACTACGTTTGGAATGTCGTCAAAGTATTTAAGTTCACAAATTGCAAGCGATAACGCGCACTTATCGGTTGGATAAATACGCTCGGGCTTATAACCCTTAGCATAGTCGGCTATTATAGAATTTATATCTTCTCTATTTTCTCTTATTTTGCAAAGTAACGTAGTCGCAAACGACTTGTCCTCTTCGTTTAATTTCATATCTTCGTATATGAAATTTTCAAAATCGGTATCACAGTTATCGTTAAAAAGTTCAGCAAATAAAATTTTATATACTGCTTCTCTTGAATCTCTTCTCATAAAAACCTCGTAAATTACAGATGGGCAAAATTAACTTAAAATTTTATTGAGTTATATCTCAATAAAAATTAAAAAAGGCAATAATCCGCCCATAAAGGCAGATTATTGCAATCTAATTATTCGATAGAAGGCGCTTCGTCAGGGAAAATTACTCCGCTAACTTTTACGTCTACGGTACCGATTTTATATTTTGACATAGATTCAACACTATGCTTTACACTTCCCTGAATGTTGTATGCAACGTCAGGAATGCTATATCCATAGTAAACTTCGACGTTTACGCTTACGTTAATATTTCCGTTTACTACTTCTACTTTTATGTCGTCAACACTCTTTTTAGAGTATTTCTTTTTGTTTTGAATAGCAACGCCTTCAACGTCTTCAACAGCAAGACGGACTATTCCCTTAACGATACCGACGTTATAAACGACTTTACCTTTGCCTGAACCAATAGTGTTATTCTTATAAACAGTCATTTTGCACCTCTAAAGATACTTTATACTGTAATTATAACACATTCTATTAAATTTGAAAAGTGTTTTTATGAAATTGCTTGGATATAAACGTTATCTGGAGTGGCATTTACCTCATCTGCGCATAGCGAATATATCAAAACGGCGTCGTCTTGGTTAAAATCAGCGTCTTTTACGATAATGCTTACGTTATCCGAAGTCATACCGATAGTAACTGCAACCTCTTCAAAACCCTTTGCTTTTATAAGCGTTTCTAAAAGGTTTTCCTGTTCCATAATACCGGTAATTTTGAGTTTCATGGCAAGCGCTTCAGTTTTTTCGGCTGAACCGTCTTCGCTTGCGCTTATAATCTCGTCAATTTGAGATAGTTGCATATTTCTTGAAGTATTTCGGGTTGCCTTAACTTCGGTAAAATAGTTAGCCGTAGGCGTGACGTTCGATCCGTCGGGAAGAGCCGAGGAAGAGAGAACGAAGTTGAGAACCGCCGTAGTTACAAGCAAGGCGATCATGCAAGATAAAACGATTACTTTTTTCTTTTTTGACATAGTGTATATCTCCTTTAAAATAATTTATTGAGTAAGTATCCGTACTTTTTCACACGGGATATCGAGCATCGTCGTTACAACGTCTAAAATCATCATTTTGGTTTTTATAACTTCTTTGCAGTTGCAAACGACTACGATACCGGTGATTTCCGGATAAATTTCTCCTAAAACAATCGGTTTTCCGCTAACTAAAATCGGGCTTGACGAAATAACAGTTTTTCCGTTTTCTTCAGTAGTTTTTTTATCGGTTGCAATTACCGTAGTTATACTTCCATTTACTTTGACTGCAACTTCTACGTTTTTTACGCCATCTATTTTTAAAATGCTATTTTCAAGTTTTTCTTCAATAGAAAGAACGTATTTCTCCGTATCAGTTGTGCCGATATCCTCTTTTTTGCCGATAAAAACCGACAAAGTTATTAAGGTAACCGCTACGAGTAATACAAAAACGATTAAATATTCCCGTTTAATTTTAAATTTTCCGTTAAAAATTTCAGGCATAGATTTCCACCTTTTGACCGTCTACCCCTAAAATTTCCGCCACGTAATTTTGTATTACGATATTATTTATATGCTCGTTATTTTCGGGGATAACCAAATTACTCAAATAAATTTGTATTTTCATAATTTCCATTCGGTTTATTTCGACAATTATCTTTTCCGCGACTAAGTCTTCGCCAAGAAGTTTTATTTTAAACTCTTTTTCGTAATAATCTTTTATTTTTGAAGTTAAATAATTTTCCGCATTACCGTCTAAAACGACTTCGCTTTCAGTTGGATTAAAAACCGAAATTGCCTCGTCTAAATCAATTTCAGTAATTGGGGATATAATGGAAATTAAAAGAACTACCGTAAATATTACGTTTACCACCGACTTTAATTTGCCTTGCGGAATAATCAACTCCGAAAGCGCAATTAAAACGGATGTAATAACGACCGATAACAGATAACTTTTCATTTAATAAATACCGCCCGTAGTACAAATTGCCATTATAATTATTATTACGTACATAAACGAAACGATAATAAGCGATGCAATAGCAAAATTTATTACCGAACACACCGAATTGATAAAATTACCCGTTCGAGCGTCGTTTAACGGTTCTAAAACTGCGTTAATGAGTTTTAATGCAAGCGAAACGCAAGCAATCTCAATCACGGGTTTTATAACTACTCCAAAAATTATTACGATTGCAAGTGCGCCAAGCGCGTTTTTTACGAGTATTCCTGACGCTAAAATAAGGTCTAAACCGTCGCGTAAAATTCCGCCGACTATAGGTACTGAACTGTTTACAGTATATTTAAGCGCTCTCATTGAAATACCGTCAAAAGCACCCGAATTAAGCCCTCTAACCGTCATAAATAAAGAAAATACTGTCGCAATAAGCCCAATTATCCATTTTAGGGTTGACGACGAAAAATTAAGCAGTCCGTTTAATTTTACCGTTTTGCAAACGTTTGAAATAACGCTTATTGCAAGCATTCCTAACACCACGGGAAAAACTACTTTATTAATTATTATAACGACGAAATCGGAAACGAATAAAACTGCAGGATTATAAACTGCAACGGACGCTGAACTGCCCGTTACCGCCATTAACGCAAGCATAATTGGAAATACCGATTGCACGACTTTTCCCGTTCGTTCTATCGCCGATTTAGCGTCGCTTATTAACGAATAAGCCACGGTGCATACTATACAAATAATGACCGCAAAGCACGCAAATCTCGTTATTTCATACACGCTTGAACCCAATTTTTCACTTTTTATTGAATTTACGATAACGCATACTATAAGTAATACGAAAATCGAAATAAAAGTTGGCAATTTGTCTTTTATACCCGAAAATAAAAGCGAGGTTACGTATGACGATATCGTTGAAAAATCAACCGAAAACTCCCCTTTTAAGAGTTTTTTAAGTTGAGATTTAGCACTTTCGTTCCCCGATAAAACTTCAGGGATAGAATTTAAGTAAGATTCGAATTTTGAAAGGTCAAGGTCGTCGATAAGGCTATTTATCTCTTCGTCTAAATTTGCGCTTTCGCTTTCATTATTTGACTTTGCTTGCGCTTTTATTGGAATACTTGAAAAGGATAGGCAAAGGGAAAAAACAACTATTATTATGGCAAATTTTTTCATAATAAACCTACTACCGTCGTAATTAGATTTTCAATTATTGGGGCTGAGAGTATTAATATTAAAATTTTTCCACCGAAAACAACCTTGTCCGCAATGCTTTTTAGTCCAAAATCTTCAATTAAAGTAGTTGAAAATTCGATTAGATAGGATAAAGCGATTATTTTCAATATAATTTTTAAAACTGAGCCGTCAATACCGGATATTGAGGCAATATTTGAAAAAACACTTAAAAACTCTTCAACGTAAGAAACCGTCATTAGTAAAATCAGTATACCGCAACACACCGTTAGAGGCATAGTAAGTTCGGAATTTAAGTGTTTAAGATATACGATAAGCACCGCCGAAACAACGCCGACCGCAACAATTTTAAATATTTCCATCAGTATAAATTAAAAATGCTTTTTATGGTTTCAAACAAATCGGCTATCATGCCTATAACTAAGGTTAATACTATTATAAGCCCAGCTAAACTTACGAGGGTTGCTATATCGTCCCTATCCGATTTTTTAAGAATTTGACATATTACTGTTATTAAAATCCCAATCGCTGCAATTTTAAATATAACGTCTATACTCATAATAATAAAATCATCACCACCATTCCCGCGCTAAAGCCGAGTTTACTGCCAAGTTTTGAAAATTTACTGCAATTATCTTTGATTTTTAAAAGTTTTTCATTTGATATAAGTTCGTATTCGTTCAATAAGTCAAGTTCTCCAACCGAACAGTCTAATCCTAAACAGTCAAAATAACTTGTAAAGAAGTCGCGTTCTTCAATAAATTCAGGAATATATATTCTATCGCGTGAAATACCGCAAATTTTCAGTTTCACACTTTTTAACGTTGCAGAAAATTCTTGATTTTTAGTATTATAATCTAATAACTTTAGGATATTTTCGCGTTTAAAGTGCAAATTTCTCTTTAATACGTTATTAAACCGTATAAACTCTTCAAAGAAGTCTACTCTTTTTTTGTATTTTGAAGTTGAATATTTACCAATCAAAGTGCAAGCGATTAAAAGCGTACAGCCTAAAACGATATTCATAAACTCTCCGTATCAATGCAATCTATAATTTCAAAGTTGTTTAAAATTACAATCTTATCAAAAACTCGATTTTTAATAATCCTTGATATATTCGGCTTTTTTAAAAGGTTTTCTGTTGAGTTTGCGTGCGCGGACGCAATAACTTTTACTCCTGATAACGCCGAAAATTCAGCCCCGTCACAGTCCTCGTCGGTTATTAATTCGTCACATATTATTACGTCGGGGTTGATTGCTCTTACTCCGCTTATAAAACCAAATTGCTTTGTTGAGTATCTTATAACGTCGGCGTTTTTTCCCAAATAGAATTTACCGTTTGCCGACAGTTCGTCTTTTTCGTCAACGTATAAAACGTTTAAGTTAAACTTGTCCGCATAGTTTACTCCCAAATCTCTTAAAAAGGTAGTCTTGCCGTGAAACGGCGGGGATACCACGAGTACGCTTTTGGGATAGGTCAGCGTATTAAAAAAAGTTTCGCTACAACCTCTAACTTCGTGAGGAAGTCTAATGCAAAGAGATGTAAAGTTTTTTACTCCTATAATTTTATTCCCGTCGTAGACGAATTCTCCGCAAATTCCAACCCTTTCTCCGTTTGACGACGTTATAATTCCCCTCTTTAAACTTTCTTCTTTGCTAAATAACGAAAAGTCGGTAAGAGATAAAACGATTTTATTTACGTCGTCGCTTGAGATGTTATATGATATTCTTTTTACGGAAACTTTTTGATTTTCAAGTCCTTTAACGGTTAGGTCTTGTCCTACTCTTATTCTAATTTCATATATAACTCTAAATGAAGACAAGACTAACGTTTTTAGTTTTGTTGGGAGAAAATCTAACATCTGTTTATAGTATATTATCAAAATTGATATAATAGAACAAAAAAATCCCCTTAACCTATAAAAGTTAAGGGGAAACAGATAAATGTTATTTAATTAATCTTCGTCACTGCTGAGAGATGAAAACGACGTGCCTATAACGTCTTCAACGGGCATAGAAAAACAAATTCCTCTACCCGGAGTATTAAGCCCCGTTGCCGTAATTATCGACTTCATAATGTCGTTTTTATATTCAACTTCGGTTAAGATAAGAACGACCTCTTTTTCTTGCTGAATTGTAAGTCCGAAAAGTTTTTCTACTTCGTGACCGCCCGCGCCTCTTGCGTTTAAAATAGTTCCGCCTTTTGCGCCCACTTCTCTCGCGGCTTCCATTAAGTTAGTTGAATAATCTTTATTTACTATAGTAACAATAAGTTCGTATTTATTCATGATTTACCTCCGTTTAAACCCATACCGCTTAAAATTTGCAAACTTGCAGGACCGCCTACGCTCGTTATGGGGATTGTAAACGCTATTCCGTTACCCTTTTTCAAAATATCAAAATCTTTTGCAAGGATATCTTTTACTTTTATGACGTTTTCTTTCGTTAAAGTCGATAAAACAACGCTTTTTTCGGGATGTCCAACACCAAGCATTTCTAAAATTTCAGATTTTGCTGTGCCTTCCGCCCTAAAAACGTGTGTAAAGTTTACGCCAACTTCTTCAAGTTTTGAAAGCAACTTTTCAGTTTTATTTCTGTCAATTATTATCATCATCATTTTTAATACGCTGTTTGACATAAACTATTCCTCCTTTTCAAGTCTGCTTTTGCGTTTTAAATATCTTGAAAGTTCTTCTCGTTTTAAGTTGAGTTCGGTTTTTAACGAGTCAATCTCTACTTTTAAATCTTTAATTTTATCGTCAAGACCCTCTTTAATTATTTTGCGGGTAGTTTGTCTATCCGTAAACAAAGAAAGGTCGATAATTTCGCCTTCGTGAGCAAGCAAATCGGCAAAATATCCGCTTGCAAGTCTGTGTTTTCTATTAGTTTTTAGTTTATATATGAGTCCTGATACCTGAACTGCAAGAAGGGGCGTCATAGCAACGAGCGCAACTACGCCGAAAGTTTCGGCAATTCCGCTTTCTCCGCTTATAGCCGTAGCAGCGCCTGCCGCAAACGGCAAAAGGAAGGTTGCAGTCATAGGTCCTGACGCAACACCGCCCGAGTCAAACGCAATTCCCGTAAATATTTCGGGAACGAAGAATGTAAGAAGAATTGCCAAAGCGTAACCGGGGATTATTATCCAAAGTATATTTACCTTTGTAACAACTCTAAGCATTGCAAGACCAACCGCTAAAGCCATTGAAATTGCAAGAGTAAACAGCATCGTTCTTTCTTTAATTACGCCGTCGGTTACGTTCTCGACCTGTTTAGCAAGGACGTGTACGGCAGGTTCGGCAAAAACTATAAATAAGCCGACAACCATGCCTATTGGAATTATTAGCCATTGATTAAGATTTGCAAGCGCTCCGCCGATATAAGCGCCTGTCGGCATAAAGCCAACGTTTACGCCCGTAAAGAAAAGAGCAAGCCCAAGAACCGAATAAATAATACCAAACGAAATTTTAATAAGTGTTTTTAAATTTAATTTCAGCGCAAAAATTTGGAAAACTATAAAAAATAGAATTATTAACGCCAACGATTTTAAAACGCTTAAAAGATGCTCTGGAATATGAGTAAAATACATTGATAAAATCTCTCCAACCGAGCCGTATACCGTTTGCGCATAATTTTCGCTCGTAGGGGTTATACCGCTTATTATACCGATTACCAATACCATAAGGATAGGACCTACCGAGCAAATACCGATAGTACCGAATTCACTGTCTTCCTGCCCTGCGCCTCCTAAAACGCCTGTAATACCCGAACTTAAAGCGATAATAAACGGAACTGTAATAGGTCCGGTCGTTACACCGCCCGAGTCAAAGGCAAGAGGTATTATTTCTTTACTTGCAAAAATTACGATTATAAATAACGCGCCGTATAAAACGAGCAAGAGGTATTTAAGTTTTATTTTTAAAACTATTCTAAGTATGGCAATAAGCATAAATAAACCTATGCCAAGCGCTATTATGTAGGTAAGATTTTTAATGCCTGCTTGACTTTCAAGAACGGTAAGGTCAGGTTCTGCAATAGTAATTATAAAACCTAAAATAAAACCCATAAGTAAAATATACCAAACTTTACGGGTTTTAGTTATATTTGAACCGATATGGCTACCTATTGGCGTCATTGCTGTGTCTACGCCAAGCGTATATAAACACATACCAAGTATAATAAATACTGAACCGCAAATAAATGAAACTAGGCTAAACGTTTCCATAGGTGTCGTTAAAAAGTTAATTAAAACGACTATTGCGGTTATAGGTAAAACGGAAAATAGCGATTCTTTAAGTTTTTTTAGGAATATTCCGTTCAATTTATGTAAGCCTCCAATCTATAAATGGGTTTACCTTGTGAAGAAAAATTCTTTTCGTATTCGGTTACTATATTTCCTTCAAAGTTAGAATTGTGTAAATCAAGCGATATGTTTTTTAAAATAAATCCGTTTTGAGATAACGACTGAATTGAGAATTCAAAAAATCCCTGATTATCTGTTTTTAAATGTATTTCCCCGCCAGTAGTTAACAATCTTTTATAAACTTCTAAAAATCTATAATAAGTAAGTCTTCTGTTTCTGTAAGTAAATTTAGGATAAGGGCAAGAAAAATTTAAAAAAATACGCTCTACAGTGCCGTCTAAAAGATAATAGGATAAGTTTTCAGCCGAAGAATTTAAAAATTTACAGTTAGTAGGTTTTGTTTTTTCGGCAATTTCTAACGCGTCTAATATTACGTTACTTATCTTTTCAACTGCAATAAGGTTAATATTTGGATTTTGTTTAGCAGTTTCAATTGCAAACTGCCCCTTTCCGCATCCTATTTCAAGCCAAAGCGGATTGTCGTTGCCAAAAATTTGTTTTGTATCAAGCAAATGAAATTTTTCACTCTCCGACTTTGAATAAAACTCCTCGTTTTCAATAAAAAGAAGATAATTTGGGTGTGACAGTATTCTCGAATCTAAATTTTTCTTTCTACGCATTCTCATATCAATATTATTATATAATATTGAGACGAATAAGTCAAGGGTAAACGAAATTTAAAGGCAAAATAAACCCGTAACTAAAGTAATAAAAATTTATCTTTTTATTTCCGTTTACGGGTTTAAACTTATAACTGTTTTTTTAACGTATTAATTATTTTATTTTCAATTCTCGATACTTGAACTTGCGAAACTCCAAGTTCTTTTGCAATCTCACTTTGCGTATTATCGCGGTAGTACCTCATAATAATTATTTTTCGTTCTCTATCAGGCAATTTTTCAATTAAAGACCTTAAAAGAATTTTATCAACCATATCTTCTTCTCTCTCGTTTGATGGGATTTTATCGGCAAGTTCGGCTGATTTTTCTCCGTCTTTATCGTCTACAGGCTCTGATAAGGATAACGGCATTTTGTTGCTGTCTAAGGCTAAAACTACGTCTTCTTTTTCCATATTTAACGCAACTGCAATCTCTTCAACCGTGGGAGTTTCTCCGCTTTGCGCCCCGTATTCTTCAATATATCTATTAATTTGTACGGCTTGAGCCTTTATTAGCCTTGAAACCTTAATTGCTCCGTCGTCACGCAAAAAGCGTTTTATCTCCCCTATTATCATTGGGACTGCGTACGTTGAAAAGACTACTCCAAATTTTTCGTCAAAATTGTTAATTGCTTTCAGTAGTCCCATTGACGCAAGTTGATAAAGGTCGTCGTATTCAACCCCTTTGCCTTTAAATCGCCGTATTATACTTTTAAGAAGTAAAACGTTGTTTTCAAGAAGAATCTCTTTTGCTTTAGTATCTCCCGACTTTGCTTTTCGTAAGTTTAAAAGGGTTTCTTCTCCGCTAAGCATAACTACTCCTTTAGACTGCTTGGCTGGTTATCTTCTTAAACATTTCAACGGTAGTACCCTCGTTGTATTTTGAACTAACGTTAAGTTCGTCCATAAACGATTTAATGATGGTAAAACCCATACCTGACCTCTCTTCTTCAGGTTTTGTCGTAAAAAAAGGCTCTAACGCTTTGTCAAGATTTTCAATACCAGTGCCACAGTCGGTAACTGTAATATGTATTTGATTGTCCTCATACTCAACGGTCATCGTCACTTCTCCAACCGTGTCTGGATATCCGTGTACGATTGCGTTAGTTACAGCCTCGCTTACGGCTGTTTTTATATCGGTCAATTCCTCAATGCTTGGATTAAGCGGTAATATAAATGATGCAATTACGTTTCTTGCAAAAGCCTCGTTTTGGGAAACCGAATCAAATTTAACGGTCATTTTATTATTCATCTTTCACCTCTTAAATTTTAGGCATAATATCGTAAATGCCCGATATTTGCAGAATTTTATTTATTGAAAAATTTGGGTTTGAAACGTACGGCGCTATACCCATTTTTTTAAGTTTTTTATACCGTCCTAATAACACGCCTATACCCGTGCTGTCCATAAAAGACGTTTTTGAAAAATCAAATATAAAAAATTTTGCGGATAAATTTTTATCAATTATCTCATCAAGTTCGTATCGCGCGTTTTTGGCGGAATGCTCGTCAAGTTCCCCTATTAGCCATACGAAAACTTTATGTAACTGCGTTTTATGTTTTATTTCCATATCTCACCTCGCCAAACAATTATAACTCTTCACTCTTGTCGTAATTTATACAGTTTTGCTAAAAAATGACATAAAAAAAAGAACTTCGGTCGAAGTTCTTTTAATTGTTATTCTTTAAATTTTGCTTTAGATAGGTAATAGTTTAATATCGTAATTGCCAATATTACCGAGAATATTATACTCAAACCTTTTAAAATTAGTTCAAACAGCCTAATTGACGATGGGAAAACCGCCGCTATATGAAGTACCACCGTTAAAAGGAAAAGTAGATATAACGACCATTCTTTATATTTTTCATCTTTAATCGGCGAAACGTTAAGACCTATTACTCCGCCGTTTACGATTGCGTTACTGCTCGTCACTACCGAAAGGAAAGTGACTTGTATTAATAAGGTTTCATTAAAAGAAGTAAATATGTTTTTAAAACTCTCTTTACCTAAAATAATTGCACCCGTACTTACTGTTTCAGTTCCGTTATAAAGTTGAACGCTTAAAAACATATTGCTGATAAGTGCCGAAAACGAGGATATAAACATATAACCTGCGTAAACTGTAACGGTCAATAAAATTGCGTCGAACATATTGTCTTTGCGCGCTAATTTTACGAAAACGTTTGCAACTACGAATAAAAACACGTCGCGAATTATTACTGAAACGATATATTGACTCCAATCAAAATATATAAATTGTATGAAAATAGGTTCAAACACCGAAAATATAAGATAAACGCACGTGCCAACGATAAAACCTATGGAAATTTCTATTAGTGAAACTCCGTCGGTCGTATCTAATTTGTAAGCAAAAGTAGTAATGAACACCGGAAAAATTAAAGACGCAACTGCCGAGGTAAATATGAGTAAAACGATATTTGAAGTTAGCGCTGAGAAAAAACACAACGCTAAAACAATAGCAAGATGAATAAATAAAACCGTAAAAACTCCTTTAATGTTAGGCGTTTGCAATGTTTTTGCGGTATAAGTTACGTTAGTTTTTCTGCTAAAACTGAGCAACGATAACAAAGTTACCTTTTTCTCTTGCTTGCTGGCGTTTTCTTCCTTTATTTCATGTATATATTCGCCGACAACGATATCTTCGTCGTCGTTTTTTGAATTGACTCTTAAATAATCGTTATTCATTTTTTATCCTATTAAATTCTACGTAGAAATTACTTCCGCAGTCTTTTTTACTTCTTACGCCAAAGCGAAGTTTATGGTTATCGAGAATGGTTTTTACGATAGATAACCCAAGCCCTGTACCTTTAACGGGGCGAGTATTCGTCTCGGAAAACCTGTAATATCTCTCCCAAATAGTTTCGAGTTTTTCTTGAGATATACCCTTTCCAGAATCTATTATTTCTAAAATGATTTTGTCGTTTTCAGCGGTTAAATACACTTTAACTACTTTATCTTCGCCAGTATAGTTTAACGAGTTTCCAAGCAAATTATAAATTACTTGCTCGATTTTTTGTTCGTCTACAACAGTTAAAAGGTCGGGAGCAACGTAGTTTTCTATCGTAAAACCTTGATTTTCTACGTATGAAGAAAATCTCGAAATAACCTTTTCGGTAAGTTCGGATAGATTTACTTCAGTTAAGGTAAGTCCGTCAACCGAAGATTGCAACTTTGAAAGGTGCAAAATATCGTTCACAAGCATTGTAAGGCGGTCGGTCTCGTCCATAATTACTTGAGTGTGTTTTTCTCTTTTTGCCTTATTGTCGCCTGAAATATCCTTTATCATTTCAGCGTATGCTCTTATCATTGTAAGCGGAGTTTTTAAATCGTGAGAAACGTTTGCAAGCAAGTCACGTTGCAATACTCCCGCTTTTGAAACCGATTCTTTTGCGTAGTTTAGAGTGTCTGCAAGTTCGTTAATTTCGGCGTAATTGCCGTTACTGTTAAAGGTTACGTTTTGGTCGCCGTCAGCCCATTTTTTTGCAGTTGCGGACATTTCGTCTATAGGTTTAGATAACCTAACCGACAGTATCCACGCTAAAGAAATTCCTATAATTATAACTATTACCGTCGTTATTGCAAATTGCCATCTAATAACGTTTATAGTTGCAACTAAATTAGCGTGTGAACTCGTAAGCACCAAAATTGCGCCGTCGCTTCTTTGAGTTGAAAAGAAAAACATTCCCAGTCTATTTCCGGTAGACGCGTCAATCCCCCAAGCAGTACGCTCCTCGCCCGACTTATAACACTCGTTCACGGCGGTTTCAATTATATTCTTTTCCCCCTCAGTTAAGGAGTCTATGCCGACTTTTGGATAAATAAACTTGTCTGTCGATAATACGTCTGGCGATAATACGTATACGTTGATACCAAGTTCGCTACACTTAAATTCCGTTTCGTTGAAATCGTTACTGTCAACTTCTTGATTTTTTAACCGCTCACCGTAAAAGCGCATATTTTCAATCATTTGGTTTTGGAAATGGCCTTCAAAAAAAGCCATTTGTAATAGCCAAAGACAAGAAACGATTATTGCGGTAAATAGCATAAAATAAAGTAGCATATTGACTTTTAGCCGTTTAAACTGCTTTTTCATACTTCAAATTTATAACCCATTCCTCTTAAAGTAACGATATATTTTCTATATTCTTTTAAGTTAGAACGAAGCATTTTTATATGCGTGTCAACAGTTCTGTCGTCGCCGTAGAAATCGTATCCCCATACGTCGGATAAAAGTTTTTCCCTTGAAAGCGCGATACCTTTATTATTTACCATATAGAAAAGGAGTTCGTATTCCTTTGGGGTTAATTCCGCCTTTTCGCCGTTTACGTAAACGTTTCGTCCAAGCATATCAATTTCAAGCCCGTCGTATTTTATCGACGGATTTCCTTGCCTTTCATTTTTAGAAGAATGCTGACGCTTTAATACCGCGTTAATTCTTGCCATAACTTCTTTTGCCGAGAACGGTTTTACGACGTAGTCGTCAACCCCTATTTCAAAGCCGAAAAGTTTGTCGTATTCTTCCCCTCTTGCAGATAGCATAATTACGGGGATATCTTTATTCTTCTTTATTTCTTTTACAGCCGAAAACCCGTCAAGTTTGGGCATCATAACGTCCATTAAAATTATATCGTAATCGTTTTGCTTACATTTATTTACAGCGTCCATACCGTCGGTTGCCTGATAGGGTTCAAAACCCTCGAATTCGGCAAATTCAGCAAGAACTTCTCTTATCATTGCCTCGTCGTCAACGATTAATACCTTATACATAGTCGTGTCCTCCGTCTAATCTTTTTAAAAATTATACAACAGTTATATTATCACATTAAATAATATTTGTGAAATATAGGTGAAATAGTTGTGTTTACGTTAATTAAATAGCCGTTTCAAGAACTTTATCTTCTTTAAATTCTATTTTGCTGGCAGTACCGCCACTTGAAATGCTTTCTAAAAATTCGCCGTTTTTAAACACCACGGCAGAGTTGTTTTCAAGCGCGTACCACACTCCTAACTTTAACGGTGACGGCTTAGAATAAAACTCTTCTTTCCTCTCTTGATAATGAGGACAGCAACCGCCTTTCAAATATGCTAACCCGTTTAAAAATTCGTATTCGTTTGAAATTCCCTCGTCAATCAGCCCGTCGGTAAACATATTCTCAAACCAACAAATTGCGCCAGCAGACAGACCGCTTATTATTACCCCTCTTTGATATGCGTCGTAAATTAATTTATCTAAACCGCATTCTTTCCATTTTTTAAGCATAAAAACGGTATTGCCACCGCCAACGTATATCATATCCGCTTTTTCAAATTTAGACTTAATTTTTTCTTCGTTCATCTCTCCGTAAACGGTCAACGCGCAATCGGTTTTTAGTCCGTATTCGCCAGTATAAGTCTTATGAAAAGTATTATAATACGGCATTGAGTCGTGGCTTGCCGTGCCGATAAACAAGGCTACGGCTCTTTTATCTCCCGCTCTTTGCTTTGCAAGGTTTGCAATATATCCGTCAATTTTTAAAGTTTCTTTACTGCGGAGTTCTCCTCCGCCAATCGCTATAATATATTTATCCATAAAATCATTATACAATATTATTAAAAACATTTCAACTTTTTAAACGAAAAGTGAGGTCAAATGAAAATTTATATGAAATTTTTGCAATTCTATTTAAATTTTAAAAATACTGTGATATAATAATTTTTGCGAGGTGGAATATGTTCACGAAAAATTCTTATTTAAACGAAGTAATTGAGCAAGTAAAGACAAAAAATGCAACTCAACCTGAATTCGTTCAGGCTGTTACCGAGGTTTTATCATCACTCGTTCCCGCTATTGAAAAAAACGAAGAAACGCTTAGAAAATATAGTGTTTTGGAAAGAATGGTTGAACCTGACAGAATAATTTCATTTAGAGTTGCTTGGGAAGACGACAACGGAAAAATTAACGTAAACCGCGGTTATAGAGTTCAATTTAACAACGCTATTGGGCCGTATAAAGGCGGTCTTCGTTTTCATCCGTCGGTAAACGAGGGAATTTTGAAATTCTTAGGATTTGAACAAACGTTTAAAAACAGTTTGACAAGTTTACCTATGGGCGGAGGCAAAGGCGGTGCGGATTTTGACCCTATCGGCAAAAGCGACACTGAAATAATGAGATTTTGCCAAGCGTTTATGAATGAACTCTATCGCTACATAGGTCCAGATACTGACGTTCCTGCCGGAGATATCGGCGTTGGCGGTCGTGAAATAGGTTATCTTTTCGGTCAATATAAAAGATTAAAAGCAACCTATGAAAACGGTGTTTTAACGGGTAAAGGGCTTTCGTTTGGCGGAAGTTTAATCCGTCCCGAGGCAACCGGCTTTGGTGCAATATACTTTTTGCAAGAAGTATTAAAGCATTTTGGCGAAGAAATTAAGGGTAAAACCTTTGCTCTTTCGGGATTTGGCAACGTTGCTTGGGGCGCTTGTACTAAAATTAATCAACTTGGCGGTAAAGTTGTTACCCTTTCAGGTCCCGACGGTTATATTTACGACGAAGACGGTGTCAGCGGAGAAAAGATAGATTATCTTCTTCAAATGAGAAGATGCGGTAGCGGAAAAATCAAAGATTACGCTGACAAATTCGGGGTTAAATATTTCGAGGGCAAAAAACCTTGGGGTAACGTAAAAGTAGATATTTGTATGCCCTGCGCAACCCAAAATGAAATTACGTTAGATGACGCAAAAAATATAGTTTCCGCAAAGATTAAATACTTAAACGAAGTTTCAAATATGCCAACTACTCTCGAGGCAATGGAATACCTTAAAAACAACGGCGTTATCGTGTGTCCAAGTAAAGCGGTAAACGCAGGCGGTGTAGCAACCTCAGGTCTTGAGATGACTCAAAACAGCGAAAGGCTTGCTTGGAGTAAAGAAGAAGTCGATTCAAAACTTAAAACGATAATGCAAAACATTTATAAACAAATAGTCGACGCGTTAAACGAGTACGGTCTTGAATACGACTTAGTAAAGGGTGCAAATCTTGCAGGCTTTAAAAAAGTAGCCGAGGCAATGATTGCCGAGGGCGTTTACTAATTTCATAAAACATAGAAAAATCCACAGTATTTACTGTGGATTTTTTGTTTTTTCAATTAATTAAACCGCTTTCGTTTTTAGAATGAATTAAAGTTCTTTCAGTATCTTTTTCTTTAATTGTTTTAGTTGAAATCTCGCTTTCAAAAGCAAATACGGGAAAATCAAGTTTTAGTATTTCGCCGTCGAAAGGCATTTCAGGTTCTTTAGAAATTTCAACGCCAAAAGTCTTATTAAGTTCAATAAGTTCAACGTTGTAATCTTTAACGCATTTAGCAATTTCTTTTTGAAGATAGCCCATTATATCATGTTTGATTTTTGAAATCTCTTCACCGCTGTCGCCAACTTCATTTTTTAGCAACTGCATATTTGCGTCAATGCGCTCGTCAATATCTTTAAGGCGATTTTTGATGGTAATATTCAATGTCGTAACTTCGGCTAACGCCTTACCGAAATTCTTTTCAATTTCAGTTTTATCGCCGTCGCATTCGTCTAATTCTTTCTTTAAAGCCAATAAATTCTCTTGCGCTTTAACGTACTTATCGCTTGCAAAAAACTCGTTCTTTTGCTGTCTTTTTGAAGTTTTGAGTTTTTCGGTATCGTCTAATAGTTTTAAAAACGCGTCGGTTAATAAATACGCAGTCTTTTGTGACGCCATTTCTCTCGCCTTTTCAACAGCACCGAACAGTATTTTTGAATATCTTTCCTTTAAATCACTTTTTAATTCTTTATAACTGTCGTTTAAATTCTCGGTTATCGTAAGTTTTTCCATAGTTTATACGTTTTTAAGGTAATCAACTTCCTCAGGTGTAAGTTTACGGCACTCGCCTCTGTCAAGTCCGTGAAGGGCAAGGTCGCCAATCTTTATTCTCTTTAAAAATACGACGTTTTTGCCTACGGTTTCAAACATTTTTCTTATTTCTCTGTTTCTTCCCTCGGTAATAGTTACGTGCATTTTTGTAAACTCTTTACTTTCTTCAATTACTTTAATATTGCTCTTTTTAGTCTTTTTGCCATCAATAACGACGCCGTTACGGAGTTTTGCAAGCGAACTCTCTTCAACTTGTCCTTCAATTTTAACGAGATAAGTCTTGGGAATTTCGTTGCTTGGATGGGTAAGTCTATTTGCTAAATCTCCGTCGTTTGTAAAAATGAGTAAACCTTCGGAATCATAGTCCAATCTTCCAACGGGGTAAATTCTACAAGAAAGAGGCGGAAGATAATCCATAACCGTCTTTCTATCTTTGTCGTCTTTTACTGTACATACGCAACCCTTAGGTTTATTCATAATATAATAGTCGTATTTTTTAACTTTGCCGAGTTTTTTTCCGTCAAAAGTAACGCTATCGTGAAATTCGTCAACGCTGTCGCCCAAACCGCATACTTTACCGTTAATTTTAACCCTACCCTCTTCAATAATTTTATCGCAGGCTCTTCTGCTACCGATACCGCATTCTGCTAAAAACTTATTAATTCTCATAACTACCTACACAATAAATATAAATATATTTATAGTGTATAGATATTTTGATAAAAAATCAACTGTTTTGAGCCGTATATTTCAATTTTTCCTACAATTTGATTGCTTTTAACCGTCGTTTCTAACTTTTCGGGCAATATAAGTTTAGGCGTTAGCACTTCGCCGTTTTTAATTGGGTAATAAAAAGAAAAGTCTATTTTTAAGCATTTATATTCACCGTTTTCATTTGGAAGAACGTAATTAAATTTATCTTTGTCAATAACTTTTACCAATTTATAATCTTGAAAACTGCAATCTAAAAGTTGTTTAGATCTTTCAAACATCATAGGACTGTTTAAAACAACGCAAACAATTTCCATATCGCCATCTTGGGCTGAAGAAATAAGACATCTGCCCGCTTTTTTAGTAAAACCTGTTTTAACTCCCGTTGCGCCTTCGTAACTGTTAAGCATTTTATTCTTATTTATCCATTCTCTTTTAGTATTCGTTGTCAATTCGGTTGCTACGTGCCTTTTAGCCGATACAATCTCTTTAAATTTTTCGTTTTTCAATGCGTGGCAAGTAATTTTAGCCAAATCATAGGCTGAAGAATAATGATTATCGTCGTGAAGTCCGTGAGGGTTTACAAAATTAGTATTTTTTGCACCGCATTTTGTAGCAAGGTCATTCATTTTATCGGTAAAGTTTGAAATGCTTCCCGAAAGAGTAATTGCAAGCGTTTCCGCGCAATCGTTTCCCGACCTTAGCATAAGACCGAATAATAGGTCTTTAACCGAGTATTTCTCACCCTCTTTTAAATAAATACTGCTACCCTCTACGCCTACACATTCCTTTGGTACGGTTACGGTTTGTTCTAAATCGTAGTTTTCTATAACCGTAATTGCAGTTACGGTTTTGGTCGTACTTGCTATTGGAAGTTTTTGATTTGCATTAATTTCATGTAAAATTCTACCGCTTGTTTTTTCCATTACAATCTCCGCAACAGACGGAGCGTTTGCGTTGCTTTTAATTGAAGGAAGTTTTACGGTAATAGAAATTACGGCAATCATAAAAAGTAAAAATATTTTAGATATTTTCTTCATTTTTTAAACTTTTTACAATTTGTTGCGCGCTCTCGAATAGTTTTGTAACAGTATCTTCCGGAACACTGAATAATTGTACTCCCTTTCCTTTGTCAATTAAAAATCCGCTCGGTTTTACGGATATAATAGCACTGCTTCCGCCTGCAAACGGCAAGGTTTTTCCGTCTTTTAATTTCTTAATTTCACCGTATTCGCCACCGCCCGTCATAAACCCCATAGTGACTTTTGATATTGGAATTACCGTAGTTCCGTCTTCAACTTTAAACGGTGTGCCAATTACGGTATTTACGTCTATTAGACTGTTCAAATCTTTCATGGCTGAAGACATTAGTTCTTTAATTTTGTTTTGCGACTTTTCTTTGGACATAATTTAATACTCCTTCATATATTTTTTTTACAACGATTTTAATAAGACTTACGCCGTTAAACACTAATACCGAATCAAAAAGACAGCCTGACGTTTCGCCTTGTTCAAGCAATATTATATCGTTATGAAACTTTAAATAAGGCTTATAAGTCTTTAATATTGCATAGACGGTTGCGCTTATATTACTTAGCGTTGCGCTTGCGGATAAACTCGCCATTTCTTCTTCACTGCCTATTAATATTGCCGACGAAAACTTCGTTACGTCAATATGCTTAAATGTTTCGGTTTTATTTTGATCGGGAAGTAAGTCTTTATAATATAAAGGCTTAGCCTTTCTTCGCCCGTATCTTAAAACCGCTCTATTACCCGTAAAATCTAAAAACCCTGAATTTATTTTAAAAAAATCAAAAAGTTTTACACTGTAAAAAACTTTTTTGTCTTCTATACTTCCTAAAACCTTAACGCTTAAAGAAATTGGCAAGGCTAAAATAATTAAAAAAAAGGTAATAATTGCGTAAATCATAAACAAAGTATTTGCATATATTTGCCAGTTATTCAAAAACAGTCAAAAAAAAGACCTTGCTACAAAAGTAACAAGGTTATTTTTATGTTATGCAATTACGTCAACTTTTTCGTCTTTTAAAAAGTCGGGAATCTCCTCTTCTTCAATGGGTGTAAGTTCTTCGGTTGTAGACGCGTCAACGATAGGCTCGCCAAATAAGTTTGATGGCGGAGCGAAGTTGTCAGGGTCGTTTTCAGCATCATACTCGTCCTTTTTAAAGAGGTACGAATCTTCTCCACCGTGTATAAGTTTAATCTTAGCCATTAAGTCGTCGTAATCTGGAAGTTCGTCCAAAGAGGAAATTTGAAATCTCTTTAAGAAGTTATCGCCAGTGCCAAAAAGCGCCGGTTTACCGATAGAATCCTTTCTTCCAACGATTTCAATTATTTCGTTCTTTAAAAGGTTTTGAACGGCGTATTCGCTATTTGCACCTCTAATTTCTTCAATATCGAGTCTTGTTACAGGTTGTTTATAAGCAACGATTGCGGCAACCTCTAACATACTTTTTGAAAGTTCCCTTTCTCTTATTGGGTTTAATACAGTAGCAACGGGGTCAGCATACTTTGGATTTGAACAAAACTGTAACTTATTATTAAAAATAAGAAGATGTATACCGCTTTCTTCATTATATTTATTTTGAAGTTTTTTAGCGGAGTTTAATACTTCTTTATTGGTAACTTCAAGTTTTTCGGCAATATCTTTAACCGAAACGGCTTTACCTGATATAAATAAAATTGACTCAATTATATTCGCTAAGGTCTCCAATTTCTTCACTCCTGTCTTCTCTCAAGTTTATGGTAATATCTCCGTAGGTATCCTCTTGTTCAACCGTAAGATACTGTAATTTTAAAAGTTCTAAAAGGGCTTGGAAAGTAGTTATTATTTCCATTTTTGGTGAACTTTCAGTAAACAACTCAAAGAAACTGCACTTTTCTCTTTCTAAAAGTGTTGCTCTTATATAGTTGACTTTATCGGCAACGGTATAAATTTCTTTTGGTATTTCTTTATGCTCGTGCTTTATTCTTCTTTCTAAGTCAGCCCTTGCCATAAGGTCGGTAAACGCCTTTATAAGTCCGTTTAAATTAAAGTCTTTATATACGATTCTTACGTCGTTTGCAGACTCTTCCGGCTCTTTATAAAATCTATTAACCGTTTCAATATCTTTTAGTTTTTGACTTGCCTCTTTGAATATTTTATACTCTTCAAGTTGTTGAACTAAAAGTTCCTCGGGGTCGTACGGTTCTTCCCACTCGTCAAATTCGATAGGCGGGGGAAGTAAAGATTTAGACTTAATTTCTAATAGGGTTGCCGCCATTGAAAGATATTCGCTTTCTTTTTCAATATCCATATCCTCAGCGTGTTCAATATACTGTATGAACTGCTCTGTAACTTCGGATACGAATATATCTTTAATTTCTATCTCCGCTCTATTGACGAGGAACAAAAGTAAATCTAACGGACCTTCAAAATTAGAAAGTTTAGTCGTGTAATCTACTACCGACTCAAATTTAGCCGCCTTTGCGGAATACTCAAAAGAAACCGATTGGGTTGTATCCAAATCATTTTCATTATTATCAAATTGTAATTGGTCTTTATCTAACATATTCACTCCGCAAAAACGTTTTATACATTTATTATATAATAAATATATAAAAAAATCAAGAATATTTATTTAAATCAAAGTGAAATGACTTTTTATTTTTCGATAGAATCAATCTTTATCGTTGCAACGTCGTCAAAATCAATACATTTACCGCAGTTATCGCAAATCTTTAACGGGTCAAGATCGCAAATATCACATTCACCGCAATCAATACATTCCTCTCCGTCACGAAGAACGCACGAAGTTTTTTTGTAATTCATCTAAAATTCTCCTTATGTTTTAACTGATAAATATATTATACTTTAATTTAATAAAAATTTCAACAAAAAAATATGAACAAATGTTTGATTTTTAATAAAATATGTGTTATCATATAACTGTAAAAAACTGTAAATGCAAAATTTTCAACGGCGAGGATAAGTATGTCGAAAATTGACGAGAAAATTAAAAGGGTTTTAGAGTATACGGAAGATTATATCAATGATAACGGTTTTCCCCCATCAGTTAGGGAAATTTGTTCAGCGGTGGGCATAAAATCGACCGCTACTTGTCATTATTATCTTAAAAAACTTGAAGAGATGGGTGCAATTACTATAAAAGATAATAAAAAGAGAGCGATTATTTTAAACGGAGCGCAAAAACCCGACGTTATAAACGTACCTTTAATTGGAACTATTACGGCAGGCACTCCTATTTTTGCATACGAAAACCTCGAAGAATACTGCCCTCTCCCTAAAGAATTCGGCGACGAAAAGGAAATTTTTATGTTGAGAGTAAAAGGCGACAGTATGATTGAAGCCGGTATTTTCGACGGCGATAAGGTTATAGTTAAAAAGCAAAGCGTTTGCAATAACGGAGAAATTGCGATTGCCTATTTTGACGAGTGCGCAACCGTAAAGAGATTTTATAAAAAGGACGGACATATCGTTCTTCATCCCGAAAATCAAACTATGAGTGATATTATTCTCCCCGACGTCACGATACTTGGAACTGTAATAGGTCTTATTAGAAGATACTGAAATGGAATATCTCGTAATTGATACTGAAAGTTGTACTGGGCGTGCCGACGACGGAAGTTTATGCAGTTTAGGTTACGCCATTTGCGACCGTGATTTTAACATACTAAAACAAGAAGATATACTTATAAATCCTTTACCTAAGAGATTTTCGGTAGGCGACAAAAAGAACGCTAAGCGCACGGGGGTAACGTTTGCCTACACCGTTGAAGAATTTAGAAAAGCGCCGAGATTTAATCAACTTTACGATAAAATTAAAAGTATATTTAATGGGAGAATAGTTATAGGCTTTTCAATGGCTAACGACATTAAATATCTAAATAATGCGTGCGACAGTTTTAATCTTCCAAGAATTGAATACGAGTTTTACGACGTTCAGCATATTTATCAACTTTTATACCCAAACGAAACGTCAATAGGTTTAAAAACCTTAAATGAAAAATACGGTATTGAATACGTAGAACACCGCTCTGACGAGGATGCGTCAGGCTCGGTGATTTTATTGAAACGGTTTTTAGAAAACGCTAATTTAGACTTTAAAAGCGTAGTTGAAAAATATAATATTATAACAGGAAAAAACACTTTAAAAGGATATCATATAGATTATTCTATATCTCTGTTTGAAGAAAAATTCGGTTTGAAAAGAAGTAAACGGATTCAAGGCTTAATTTTTAGCGACTACGTAAAAAAGTTGCCTTTTTTAAAAACTGCAGAAAAAGTTTGTTTTTCGTACAAAATAGAAAAATTAGACGTAAATTATATTAGGACTCTTATTGACCTTTCTATAAAAAACGGACTTATTTATACTCACGATACCGATATTTGTAACATATACGTTACCGACGACAAAGAGGATAAAAGATTAGACTATTTAAGTTTATCGCAAAGAAAGAAAATTAAAATTATGACTTTAGAGCAATATTCAAAAAAGGTTGGATATAAAGAAAATTTCTTATATAACGACAATGAGTTTTTGATAAATTTATATGAAACTTTAATTTAATTGCGAATAACGACAAACAAAACCAATTAAAAATGACGGCTTATAAAGCCGTCATTTTTTTTGTAATAAGTTCAATTATTTAAGAAATTATCTAAAATTTTGCAAAGTTTTACAAATTCACCGTTTAAAAGAGAGTTGTATTTTACAAGGTTGTCAAATCTTTTAAAAAACGTAATTTGTCTTTTCGCATATCTTCTTGAACGCATTTTGACAAGTTCGCTTGGAAACTCTTCTTTGTTTAAAATACACTCCGCAACTTCCTTATATCCAATCCCCTGCATACATTGACAGTCTAAGGTTACCCCCATATCTAAAAGACCTTTAACTTCGTTTTCAATTCCGTTTTCAATCATGAGGTCAACTCTTTTATTTATTCTTTCGTAGAGTTTATCTCTGTCTAAATCAGTGAGTACGGTTATAAAATCAAATCTCGGTATTTTTTCGTCTATTATTTCCGATTTTCTAATGCCGGAAGATTCAAAAATTTCAAGAGCGCGAATTACTCTAACCAAATCGTTTTCGTGTAATATTTCAGCAGTTTGCGGGTCTTTTTGTTTTAAAATTTCAAAAACGGCACTATTGCCTTTATCTTCGGCAATGCGCTGATATTTTTCTCTTATCTCTAAATTGCCACCGCTTTTACCGTAACTCATTTTATACAGCAACGAGTTAATATAAAAACCCGTACCACCGCAAATGATAGGAAGTTT
>SVIB01000008.1 GCA_015055505.1 Clostridiales bacterium | reverse complement strand
GGTCAAACATGTGGTCAAGCCACTTATTTCGAACGTTTTGTAGAAAAGTGTACCGCCCGAATTGTCAGGTTTTTCAAGGGGTTCAACGATTTTCAAAAATCACTGCTTCAAGACCGGTGGCGGTGTCCCGAAAGTTCAAAATTTCTGTATTTTGGAAATTTATAAAAATAGAAAAATACATTGTAAAATTTTTATATAGATGCTATAATATTTTCGTTTAGTTTATTCGTTTAGTGTGAGGAAAACGATTGATGGAAATCGAGGCGCAAATTATTGGTATTGTTGCCATGGTGTTTAATATTTGGTCGTATCAACAAAAGAGGCAAAGAGGAATTATTGCATTACAGTTGATTGGTTCTGCATTGTTTACCGTGCACTTTTTTATGCTCGGCGCATATATGGGCGGTTTATTAAATGCGATTGGCATTGTAAGGGCGCTTGTTTTTTTATACAAAGATAAATTAAAATCGGATCACATTGCTTGGCTTTTTGGATTTATAGGTATATATGCGATTTGCTATTTTTTAACCTTTACCGTTTTTAGAACACCGTTTAACTTCAAAAATGCAATAGTGGAAATTTTACCCGTTATCGGCATGACTGCGGTGACGATAGCGTTTGGATGTAAAACGCCGAAAAACACCCGATTGCTTGGGTTTGTTAGTTCTCCTTGTTGGTTGATATATAATATCGTGTCTTTGTCAATAGGAGCGATTTGTTGTGAGGTTATCAGCTTGATTTCCATTGCGGTGGGTTATTTGCGATTGGATAGAAAAAAGGAAAAAAATGAGGATAAAAATGCGTAAAAAATTTTTACATTGTTTAAGAATACAGTTCCCGCCAAATCATTACGAGGACGAGCGTATTGCCGAGGTTGTGGATTATTGCGTTAAATACGGTTTTAACAACGTGATGCTTTTTATCAATGCTGAGGAATATAACCTTGGGCATATGACGAAAGAGGAAGCAGAGCCTTGGATAAAAACCATGAAAAAGGCAAGTGCAGCGTTGCGAGAAAAGGGGATTTCCGTTAGTTTAAATCCGTGGATGGAGATAGGGCATTTGGATAGATGCCGTCCTTTAAAGGAAGGTCAAAACTTCACTACGCAAATGGATTATGACGGAAACCGTTGCGAGATGGTGGCTTGTCCTTTATGTGAAAATTGGAAAGCGTATTTTTTAAATTTTTACCGCTATCTTATACAGGAACTTACGCCTGATACGGTTTGGATAGAGGATGATTTTCGTTTGCATAATCATGGGCATTTACAATTTGGCGGATGTTTTTGCGATTTACACATGCAACGTTACAACGAACACCTTGGCACAAAGTATACGCGAGAGGAATTTACTGATAGACTTTTTAGAAAAAAACCTGAAAAAAGGGTGAGGAAAGCTTGGTTGGACGTCAATCGCTCGTGCATGCGTGATTTGGCGCATGAGATCGGACAAACAGTAAAAGCGATGGGATTGGGCACTAAAATCGGCTTAATGTCGTCTATGCATGATAATCATGCGCTGGAAGGTAGGGATTGGCATGGTGTACACAAAGGATTTGCTGCTGGCGGCGAAATGATTGATCGCTTGCATTTGCCTTGCTACGATGAAATTTCAGGGAAAAGATATTACTTTCAATTTAACCGTTTGCCTTTTCACTGTCGCGCATTGTTGCCAAAGGACACGATTGTTTACCCCGAATTGGAAAACGGTTCTTTCAGCACTTTTACCAAAGATGCAAGATTTTTACAATTTCAATTAGAATCTGCTATTCCTCTTTGTATAGAGGGTATGACGTATGATATTTATGATTTCGTCGGTAATGGAATTGTTGAAAACTTCCGTTACGGGAAAGCAGTGAAGGGGATAACTCCTTATTTGGACGAGGTAACTAAACTGTCTTTACGGTATGATCAGTTAGAGGGCGTTGTGCTTCCTATAGACGAAAAAACCGCTTATAAAAATGGGAAGAAAATCACAAAATTTACGGACTTTTTTCCTGATGAGTCCTATTTCAACGCATACCTTGCATCATTAGGGATTACGGTAAAAGTCTCCACAAAAAAAACTTTTTATAATCAAGTTGTTGCTTTGGGTGGCGGAAATGCCTACAATTTTACGAAGACACAACTGAAGAGTTTGTTTGAAAACAATTTTGTGATTTTGGATGGTGGTGCGGCGCGCATCTTGATAAATCGAGGTTTAGGAAATTTGATTGGTGCCAAGTCTTGTCAAACCTTTTGGGGCGAAAACAACGTGCATAGTTACGAACAAGTCAAAGAAGGTATTTTTGTTAACGACAAAAAGGGTTATAGGGTGACGGCTTTTGGCAAGTCTGGCGACTATGTGAATATTCAATATAAAGATGAGTGTGGTGCACAGTCTTTTGTTTATGATTATTTGGGAAACAAAGTTGGTGTAGGAGACGTGGACGGGGGAAACTATTTTATAATTCCTTACGTTATCAACAGCGTGTATTTGGAGCAATATCACGATTTGCGCGTTACTCTTTTACGAGCGTTTTTAAGAAAGTGTGGAAATACGCTTATTATGACGCATCATTCTGGCGTTTATGCGTATTTGTATCGTCAAAAGGGTAGAAAAATTCTCGTCGTTGTAAATAGCACGGAAGAGGATTTTAAACGCACGCAATTAGAATGTTTGAACGTGGAATTTTCGCAAATCAAAGCGATTGACCGCAAAAGTGGCAAGAGAATAACTATTCCCTATGAACGAAAAGGGAATATGGTGGAAATAAAACAAGAAAACGAACACCTTGCTACGCAAACTTTTTTATTGATTGATTAAAATGATTAGCAAATTAAACAATGAAGTTAACTCCAAAAGTTAGACAAACTTTTGGAGTTTCATATCGTTAGAGTGGGTGTTTAATTTATGGATAAAACGATTGATTTTTAAGGGATAATATGCTAAACTGTTAAAGGTTAAGAGGTTTTAAATATGGATATTTACGAAAGTTACAGACAACTTGGTATAAGTAAAAAAGTTTACGATTTTGGCGAAGAAGTTTTAAAAGAACTGACCGAAAGATTTGCAAATATTGATAAGGTTGCGGAATACAATCAATGCAAAGTCTTAAACGCAATGCGCAAAAATAGGGTAGACGTAGCATGTTTTAACGCATCTACGGGCTACGGCTATAACGACCTTGGAAGAGATAAGATAGAGCAGGTTTATGCGGATACCTTCCATACTGAATCGGCGCTCGTCCGTCCTCAAATAGTATGCGGAACACACGCTTTAACGGTTGCTTTATCCGCTAATCTTCTCCCCGGCGACGAACTTTTATCTCCCGTTGGAAGACCGTACGACACCTTAGAAGAGGTAATAGGCATAAGAGAGTCTAAGTGTTCGCTTAAAGAATACGGCGTATCGTATAGACAAGTCGATTTACTTCCCGACGGCAGTTTTGACTATGAGAATATAAAAAAGGCTATAAACGGTAAAACGGCGCTCGTTACAATACAAAGAAGCAAGGGCTATCAAACAAGACCTACTTTTTCGGTAGAGCAAATAGGTCAACTTATCAAGTTTATAAAGGAAATTAAACCGACTGTTAAGGTAATGGTTGATAACTGTTACGGAGAATTCGTTCAAACGGAAGAGCCGTCCGATTACGGCGCAGATATGGTCGTTGGCTCGCTTATAAAAAATCCGGGTGGCGGACTTGCTCCTATCGGCGGTTATATTTGCGGAACTAAAGAGTGCGTCGATAGGTGCGCATACCGTTTATCCGCTCCGGGACTCGGTCAGGAAGTTGGCGCAAGTCTTGGCGTAATGCAAAGTTTTTATCAAGGATTTTTCCTTGCTCCAACAGTTGTGGCAGGCGCGTTAAAAGGCGCTATTTTTGCCGCTAAAATCTACGAAAAATTGGGCTTTAAAGTCGTACCGAACGGCATAGAAGACAGATACGACGTAATTCAAGCTGTTGAACTCGGTTCTCCCGAAGGTATGATAGCGTTTTGTAGGGGAATTCAAAAGGCAGCCCCCGTTGACAGTTACGTAACGCCTATTCCTTGGGCAATGCCGGGATATGAAAACGAGGTAATAATGGCGGCGGGCGCGTTTATACAAGGCTCGTCAATCGAACTTTCTGCGGACGGTCCTATCCGTGAGCCGTACGCCGTATATTTCCAAGGCGGACTTACTTGGTATCACGCAAAAATAGGCATTTTAACCTCACTTCAAGAAATGTTAAACGATAAGTTAGTAGAATTATAATAAAAAACTTGTAAAAACGTGTTATTTATATTGACAATTTTTTATAGGTATGTTAATATTTAATATATAAAAATTTGGAGGAAACTCTTATGAAACATATTAAAACTGTAAACACTCGTAATTTATGTGAAAGCGCTAAAAACGGCGGTTGTGGCGAATGCCAAACTTCTTGCCAATCTGCATGTAAGACCAGTTGCGGTATTGCTAACCAGAAGTGCGAGAACACCAAGGAAAGTAAGTAATCAAACAAATAAAATACCGCCCGATAAAGGCGGTATTTTTAATTTATAGTTGGAGAAAATATGATACATCAGTATAAACTTTGTGGGTATAATATCGTTTTAGACGTGTGTTCGGGTAGCGTACACGTCGTTGACGAGGTTGCCTACGACCTTATTTCATTGTTTGAAAATACCGAAAAATTATCGGCAATATCTCAAATTTTTGAAAAATATAAAGATAACGGAATTACAAAAGACGAAGTCTTTGAGTGTTATAGCCAAATAGAAGAATTAAAAAACGAGGGAAAACTCTTTTTAGAGGACTCGTTTAAGCCTATGGCGGGAAAACTTAAAGAAAAGACTTCGGGGGTTGTAAAAGCCCTTTGTTTACATATTGCGCATACGTGTAACTTAAACTGTTCTTATTGCTTTGCAAGTCAGGGGAACTATCACGGCGAAAGAGCGGTTATGAGTTATGAAGTGGGCAAAAGAGCCCTTGATTTTCTCATTGAAAATTCGGGAACGCGTAGAAACTTAGAGGTGGACTTTTTCGGCGGAGAACCGTTGATGAATTTTGACGTTGTTAAACGCTTAGTCGCATACGCAAGAAGTATAGAAAAAGAGAAAAACAAGAATTTTAGATTTACGCTTACCACGAACGGTGTATTAATCGACGACGACGTCATTGATTTTGCTAACCGTGAAATGAGTAACGTGGTTTTATCGTTAGACGGAAGAAAAGAAGTTCACGATAAGTTTAGGGTAGACTATAACGGCAAGGGCAGTTGGGAAAAAATCGTTCCAAAATTCCAAAAATTGGTAAAAGCAAGAGGGGGGAAGGATTATTATATGAGAGGTACTTTTACCCATCATAATCCCGATTTCCTTGAAGATATAAAGACGATGCTCGATTTAGGTTTTACCGAACTTAGTATGGAGCCAGTCGTATGTTCGGCGGGCGATCCGTCGGAACTTACCGAAGAAGATAAATTAACCGTTTTCAAGCAGTACGAAGATTTGGCAAAATTAATGATTGAAAGAGATAAACAGGGTAAACCGTTTACTTTCTATCATTATATGATAGACTTGACCGGCGGTCCTTGTATATATAAGCGTATTTCGGGTTGCGGTTCGGGTACTGAATATATGGCTGTAACGCCTTGGGGCGACCTCTATCCCTGCCATCAGTTCGTCGGCGAGGAGAAATTCAAACTCGGCGATATTTGGCAAGGAGTAACTAATACCGAAATTCAAAACGATTTTGCATCTTGCAACGTATACGCAAGGGAAGATTGTAATGACTGTTGGGCAAAATTATACTGTTCGGGCGGTTGCGCCGCTAACGCATATCACGCTACGGGTAGCGTAAGAGGTGTTTATAAATACGGTTGCGAACTCTTTAAAAAGCGTATGGAATGCGCTATAGCGGTTGCCGTTAGCCGTTTGGACGAAGAATAAGAGTATGAACACTCCAATTTATACCTTTATAAAAAAATACGGCGAAGAAAACAAATTACGCCTTCATATGCCGGGGCATAAGGGCGAGGGCAGTCTTGGTGTTGAGAAATACGACATAACCGAGGTTGACGGCGCTGACAGTCTGTATAACGCAAGCGGTATAATTGCCGAAAGCGAAAGTAACGCCAGCGGTATATTCGGTTCAAAAACCTATTATTCGACCGAGGGCTCGTCGCTTTCTATAAGGGCAATGCTTTATCTCGTGTTAAATTACGCAAAGGAAAATGGAGAAAATTCATGGATTTTTGCAGGAAGAAACGCGCATAAGTCCTTTATTTCCGCCGTTGCGTTGCTTGATATTAAGATAAAATGGCTATACGGAGAAAACGACGGCTATCTGTCTTGTAAAATAACTCCGCAAAGCCTTGAAAACGCGTTACAAAAGGCAAAACGTAAACCGGTTGCGGTTTATTTGACTTCACCCGATTATCTTGGAAATGTCCTTGATATTGAGAATATTTCAAAAGTTTGCAAAAAATACGGGGTATTATTGCTCGTAGATAACGCCCACGGCGGATATTTAAAGTTTTTAGAGAAATCGCTTTTTCCTATTGATTTAGGTGCGGACGTTTGTTGTTCGTCTGCCCACAAAACCTTACCCGTATTGACGGGCGGTGGATATTTACATATTTCAAACGAGTTTTTTAATCGCTTATCGGTAAACCCTAAAGACGCGCTGTCGCTTTTCGGCTCTACGAGTCCGTCATATTTAATTATGGCGTCGCTCGATTTGGCTAATTTAGAATTAAGTCAAAATTATAGACAAAAATTAGCGACGTTTATAAATGCGGTTGACGGAATAAAAAAAGAGTTAATTGAAAGCGGTTACGCTCTTATAGGAAACGAGCCGTTAAAAATTACTTTAAGCGTAAAATCTTACGGATACGACGGTTACGAATTTAATGAAATACTGAAAGAGAAAGGGGTTATAAGTGAGTTTTACGATCCCGATTTCGTGTGTTTTATGGTAACGCCAAACACGGGAAACGGCGGACTTTTAACCTTAAAAAAAGTATTGCTTTCAATTCCGCGAAAAGAAGCAAAAACTGAGAAAATGCCGACACTTAGTACGCCCAAAAGGGTAATGGGTATAAGAAAGGCTCTTTTTTCGGTGACAGAAGAACTTAAAGTTGAAGATTGCGTAGGTAAAATACTTGCAAGCCCAACCGTTTTTTGTCCGCCTGCAGTACCTATCGTTTCGTGCGGAGAAATAATAACAGAAAACGCTGTAAAAGTGTTTAAATATTACGGGATAAACACTTGCGTAGTTGTAAAAAAATAATAAAGTAAATAAAATAATGCGCCCAAAAGCCAAGGCTTTTGGGCGCGCTTTTTATATGATTTTCATTTCGTATTCGTTAGTTTTTATTTTAGCAACGAAATTATAAACGTCGTTTGCAAATACGTCTTTTATAAAACATTCTTTTGCAATTCCCTCTAATTTATCAGCGTCCTTTTTTCTCGTTATTATGGGGTATTTTGACGATTGAGATAAGGTTGATAAGAGGTTTAATTTGTCTTTGTTTACAGCAAGAACTTTAAGGTATAAATCGCTTAATAAACACTTTCTTATAAATTTTTCTTCAATTTGTAAAAAGCAGGATAAGAGTATTCTTGAAATTCTCGTGTAGGTGTATCTTTTCGTTTTTAGTTTATCCTTTAATTCTTCTAATGACGAACTGTTTTTTATAAGCCCCTTAATCCTATTTTCAAGCCCTTCAGTGCAGTCTAAAATATTTGCTAAATTTTCCTTGTCTTCTTTGATAACCGAGTAAAATATAAGTTCGTCCGCATTGGGAATTTTAGGCTTAATATCATCAAAAACAAACTTAGGAAGAGCAGTTTTCGTCTTTTTGTATTTTCCCTCTAAAATTGCCTTTCTAATTGCGCTTGCAGAAGATATTCCCTTATATAAAGTATCGTCGTTATATCCTGCGCCCTCTCTTAAAATGGGGTGTAAATCAATATTAGATTTATATTCTATAACCGCCTTAGCGTATTCAATTCCCAATATGTTATTCGGGGTTTTTAAAAGGTCAAAATCGAGGTTTTCAATTTGCATTTTAGTGAGTGCGTTTACCTTTGCTTTAATGGTCGTAACGCCCGTTTTAAGTTCTTCTTTATACAGTTTTTTAAACTCACGGCTTTCGTTTAATAAGGCTGAGGCGGTAGAGATTAATTTTTCTTTTTCGGCGCTTTCAGTACCAAAACAAAGTACGTTTTCTCCCGACAAAGCCGAGGCAAGTTTTACTCCGCCTTTAGCGAAAATTTCGGCTGGAGCAGTGGCAAATACGGTGGGAAGTTCAAAGACGATATCCGCGCCTGCTTTTATTGCGTGCATTGCCCTCGTATATTTGTCCAAGATGGCAATTTCGCCTCGCTGAGTAAAATTACCGCTCATAATAACGGCAATACAGTCGGGCTTAATTTTTTCTCTTATATAGTTTAGGTGTTTAAGGTGTCCGTTGTGAAATGGGTTGTATTCGCAAACGGCAAAACAAATTTTCAAAATAATCTCCTTATATAATTGATATTTATAAAAAAATAGTGTATAATTAAGAATGAACTAATAATATTTTATACTAACGGAGAAAAATTATCAATCGTTTTTGATTAATTCTCGCGTTAAAAAAGGAGTATCATGTCAAAAGTTTTAGACGACATCAAGAAAAGAGCATCCATTCTCGGTAAGAATATCGTTCTTCCCGAAGGCGAAGACAAGAGAGTTGTTGAGGCTGCGGCAGTTTCCGTAAAAGAAGGCGTTGCAAAAATTACACTTCTTGGCAACCCCGACGAAATTAAATCCGCAAACCCCGACGTAGACCTTACGGGCGTAACGGTTATCGACCCTCTTACTTATGAAAAGACTGAAGAATATGCAAACCTTTTATACGAACTTCGTAAAGCAAAGGGAATGACTATAGAACTTGCAAGAGAAACTCTTAAAAAGGACTATACTATGTACGGCGCGCTTATGCTTAAAGCGGGCGACGTTGACGGTATGGTTTCGGGCGCTTGCCACTCTACGGCAAACACTCTTCGCCCAGGACTTCAAGTAATTAAAACTGCAAAGGGAACGCCTATCGTATCGGCATACTTTTTAATGATTGCTCCCGATTGCGGAAATAAATACTGTCCAGACGGTTGTTTTATTTACGCCGACTCCGGACTTATTCAAAACCCAACGAGTGAAGAACTCGCATATATCGCTCAATCTTCGGCTCAAAGCGCAAGAGCAATCGCAGGTTTAGAACCGAGAGTTGCTTTCCTTTCTCACTCTACAAAAGGCTCTGCAAAGCACGCCGACGTAGATAAAGTAGTTGCAGCCGTTCAAAAATTCCACGAAATCGATCCCGAAACTATGGCTGACGGAGAACTTCAATTCGACGCTGCAATCGTACCGGAGGTAGGCGCAAGCAAAGCCCCCAATTCACCCGTTGCAGGTAAGGCAAACGTACTCGTTTTCCCCGACCTTGACGCAGGTAATACAAACTATAAAAACACTGAAAGACTTGGTGGATTCCAAGCAGTCGGTCCTCTTTGCCAAGGTCTTGCAAAACCCATAAACGACCTTTCAAGAGGTTGCCACATGGAAGATATAGTTGCGGCAGTTGCTATTACCGCACTTCAAACTCAAATTATCTAATAGAGGTGTAAAATGAAAGTTTTAGTTATAAATGCCGGTAGTTCATCATTAAAATATCAACTTATCGATATGGAAACCGAAAAGGCAATCGCTAAAGGCGGTTGTGAAAGAATTGGTCTTGAAGGCTCTTTCTGTAAGCATAAGGCAAACGGAAAAGATAAGACTATCGAGGCTCAAATGCCTACTCATAAAGAGGCTATTCAAGTAGTGTTAGACGCTCTTGTTGATAAAGAATACGGCGCAATCTCTTCAATGGATGAAATTGACGCGGTAGGACACAGAATAGTTCATAGCGGTGAAGAATTTAACGATTCAGTTCTTTTAACTGACGAAACTATGGCAACTATCGAAAGCCTTTCCGAACTTGCGCCCCTTCATCAACCTGCAAATATCATAGGCGTTAAGGCTTGTAAGGCTATTATGCCTAACGTTCCAATGGTTGGCGTATTCGATACCGCTTTCCACTCTTCAATGCCTGAAAAAGCATATATTTACGGTATTCCTTACGAGGCTTATAAAGATTATAAGATTAGAAGATACGGTTTCCACGGAACGAGCCATAGATTCGTTTCTAACGAGGCCGCTAAATATCTTGGAAGAGAAAACGACGAAAACTTCAAGGTTGTTACTTTACACCTTGGCAACGGTTCGTCTATTTCGGCTGTTAAGGGCGGTAAAAGTATTGACACTTCAATGAGTTTTACTCCGCTTGGCGGTGTTCCTATGGGAACGAGATCGGGCGATATGGACCCTGCAATAGTTGAATTCCTTGCAAATAAATACAATATGACTTTAGCGGAAACTCTTAACTACCTTAACAAAAAGTCGGGCGTAAGCGGACTTTCGGGCGTTTCTTCGGATTTTAGGGATTTAAGAAGTGCAGCCGCTGAAGGAAATCATAGAGCACAACTTGCTTTAGACGTATTTACTTATAGTTGTAGAAAGTATCTCGGCGCTTATGCTGCTGCTCTCGGCGGTGTTGACTGCGTAGTATTTACCGCAGGTATCGGCGAGCACGACGGAGGAGTTAGAAAATCTATCGTTACCGATATGGAATATATGGGTATTTGTCTTGATGAGGCTAAAAACGATAACCTTACTGACGGAATATGCGATATTACGGCTGACGGCGGAAAGGTAAAAATTCTCGTTATACCCACGAACGAAGAACTCGTTATAGCAAGAGATACCGAAAGACTTGCAAAATAATCAGTTTTTTTAGGTAATTTCGCCTAAAATAAATTGACATAGAATAAAAAATATTATATAATAGTTGGGCTAATATGGTTATAGACGTAAGAAAACTTAAATATAGCGGAAAAGAGGAGTGCAGTTTTCACTTTGAGTTTGAGGCTGACGGCTCTACTATAACTTTACCTAACGCTGAATATTCAGGTCCCGTATCCGTTGTCGGCACGCTTACGCTTGGCGGTAAGTCGGTGTTTGTTGACGGCGAGATTGAGTATTCCGTTTCGACTGAGTGTTCGAGATGCTTAAAGGGCGTTATTTTCCATAATATAGTGGAGTTTGACGAAGAGTTTTCGGAAACGGAAGACGGCGACGATATCTATAAGTTCAAAAAAGGACTTGTTGATTTAACTGAAATGGTAAATGAAAAAATTCTTTTATCAATGCCGTATTTTGTTCTATGCGACGATAATTGTAAAGGTCTTTGCCCCGAGTGCGGAGCAAATTTAAACGAAAGTAATTGTGAACACGTAAAGTAAAAGAGAGGTAAAATAAAATGGCAGTTCCTAAGCATAAAACTTCTAAACAAAGAGCAAATACAAGATTTTCAAACAACTCTAAGGCTAAAATGCCTACTTTAGTTGAATGTCCTCATTGTCATGAGTACACTAAGCCTCACACGGTTTGCGCTAAGTGCGGATATTACGACGGAAAACTCGTTGTAGACCATACCACTGCAACTAAAGACGCTGAATAATCTTATTTAAACAACTAAAAGGCGGATAGCGTGGCTATTCGCCTTATTGTCATTGTATGGAAATAGATAGAAAACACTCGCTATTTGGCAAAATTATTCTACTTGCGGTTACGGTAATTTGGGGTAGTTCATTCGTTATTTTAAAGGATACTTTATCCTCTTTAGACGGAAAATTTACTTTCTTTATACTGTTTTTTAGGTTTACCGTTGCCTCACTTATAATTTTTGCCGTATTTTATAAGCGGATAATTAAAATTAAAAAACGCTCGCTATTAAAAGGTGCGATTTTAGGTGTAATTTTATTCTCGGCGTACAGTATTCAAACGCTTGGATTAAATTATACTACACCGTCAAAAAATGCTTTTTTGACGGTCGTTTACTGTGTTTTAGTTCCTTTTATGTCGTGGTTTTTCCTAAAACGCAAGCCAAAGCCTAAAAACTATTTAGCGGCAGTACTATGTTTTGTAGGCGTCGCTTTCGTTGCATTGCTTGGTAAAAGCGAGAGTGGTAACAACGAATTACTGGGCGATATTTTAACTTTGTTTTGCGGTGTCTTTTACGCTTTGCAAATTATATATATTGAAAAGTATATGCAAACGGAAGATTCAATGCAAATTCTCTTCATTGAACTTTTAACGGTTGCAATATTGTGCTTAGGGCTGACGACCTTAGTTGAGTTTCCCCGTCATTACAGCGAATTTTCTCTTTCGGGCGAGGCGGTTTGGAAGATTTTATATCTCGCCGTGTTTGCAACCTGTTTTGCACAATTTGGGCAAATGGTCGGTCAAAAATACACTTCGCCTACTTCAACGTCGCTTATATTAAGCCTTGAAACTGTATTTGGAGTAATCTTTGATTTACTCTTAGGTAATGCAAAATTAACGCCGTTTATAGCCGTCGGTTTTGTTATAATTTTCGTGGCTGAAATGGTAAACGAGTTGTCATTTGTTTCTATAAAAAATAAAATAACCGAAAGAAAAAACAGTAAAAATAAGGATAAAATCTAACAAAATAAAAAAATTAAGAATAATTCCTAAAAATTTTTAAAAAACCCTTGACAAAGGGTTTTTTTTATGTTAAGATATAGTCGTAAAACAAAGCCGAGAGGCAATTTTGGAGGAAATATTATGAAGAAATTTGTTTGTCCTATATGCGGTTACGTTCACGAAGGTGAAAGTGTTATTGACGTATGTCCTATCTGTAAATGTCCCGGTGCAAAGTTTACCGTACAAGAAGGAGAAAAGACTTGGGCTGCTGAACATATAGTAGGTATTGCTAAAGGTGTTGACGAAGAAATTATCAAAGGTCTTAGAATGAATTTTGAGGGCGAGTGCAGTGAAGTTGGTATGTATCTTGCAATGGCAAGAGTTGCTCATAGAGAAGGTTATCCTGAAATCGGTCTTTACTGGGAAAAGGCTGCATGGGAAGAGGCTGAACACGCAGCAAAATTTGCAGAACTTTTAGGCGAAGTAGTTACTGATTCTACTAAGAAAAACCTTGAACTTAGAGTTGATGCTGAAAACGGCGCAACGGCAGGTAAGTTTGAACTTGCAAAAAGAGCAAAAGAACTTGGACTTGATGCAATTCACGACACCGTACACGAAATGGCTCGTGACGAAGCAAGACACGGCAAAGCATTTGAAGGACTTTTAAAGAGATATTTTAATAAATAAGGCAAATATCGTTAGTTTAATGAAAAAACCGCTCTCAATTTGAGAGCGGTTTTTTATGTTAATTTTATATCAAAATTTAATTATTTATTAATAACTTCTTTAACGGTATTTACAACGTTTTCAACGGTAAAACCAAACTTTTTGAGAAGGTCGCCAAACGGAGCGGACGCGCCGAAAGTCGTCATACCGATAACTTTTCCGTCAAGACCTACGTACTTATACCAACTGTCAGGGGTTGCCATTTCAACGGCAACTCTTGCTCTAACTGTTTTGGGAAGAATTTTGTCCTTATATTCTTGGCTTTGTTTTTCAAATTCTTCAATACAAGGAACGGAAACGACTCTAACGTCGATATTTTGCTTAGCAAGTTCTTCTTTTGCTTTCATTATAAGTTCAACTTCAGATCCGCTTGCTAAAAGTATAGCGTCAGGCGTTTCTTTATTGCTGTCAGCAAGAATATACGCGCCTTTAAGGGCGTCAATATTTGAATTGTCGTATTGAGGAAGATTTTGTCTTGTAAGAACTAAACAGGTTGGGGAAGTGCCGGTAAGAGCGGAAATCCACGCATAAGCGGTTTCTTTACCGTCAGCAGGACGGAAAACCTTCATATTGGGAATAGAACGAAGTCCTATAAGTTGTTCTACCGGTTGATGGGTAGGACCGTCCTCTCCAACGCCTATTGAGTCGTGAGTTAAAATATAGGTTACGGGGATATTCATAAGAGCGGAAAGACGCATTGCGTTCTTCATATAATCGGAGAATATAAAGAAAGTAGCGCAGTACGCTCTTAAACCGCCGTGAAGGGCGATACCGTTAGAAATTGCGGACATTGCGTGTTCTCTTATACCGAAGTGGATATTAGAGCCCGTTCTATTTTCAGCGGAGTAATAACTTCTTCCCGTCATATTAGACTTATTTGAGGGCGCAAGGTCAGCGCTACCGCCAATAAGGTTAGGCACGATTTCTGCGAGCCTATTTAAAACTTTGAACGAAGTATTTCTCGTAGCGTCAGCCTTTTCAAAATCAAAGAGGTTTCCGTTCGTTGTAAGGTCGGGAAGTTTACCGCTAAGATAGTTTTCAAATTTCTCGGCAAGTTCAGGATATTTTGCTTTATAACTTTCAAAAAGTTTATTCCATTTCTTTTCAGTTTTTTCGCCTATAGTCTTGTATTTAGCAAGCGCTTTTTTAACTTCATCTGGAACGGTAAATTCGGGATATTCAAAGTCAAGATTTGCACGGAGTTCAGCGATACCCTGACTGCCTAAAGGTGCGCCGTGAACGTCTGCCGTGCCTTGTTTTGGCGAACCGTAGCCGATAACGGTTTTTATTATGATAAGAGAGGGTTTTTTAGTCTCTTTTTTAGCAGTTGCAATTGCCTTTGAAATGGCTTTAACGTCGTTTCCGTTTTTAACTTCAATAACTTGCCATCCCATTGCTTTATGTCTTGCGCCTACGTCTTCAGTAAAAGCAGTATTGATATTACCTTCTATCGTAATGTCGTTTTTATCGTATAAAACGATAAGTTTACCGAGTTTTAAAGTTCCTGCAAGCGAGGCAGCCTCGTATGCAATACCCTCTTGAAGACAACCGTCACCGCAAAGCGCGTAAGTGTAGTGGTCTACGATAGGATAACCGTCTTTATTAAATTCCGATGCAAGTTTAGTCTCGGCAATAGCCATACCGACGGCGTTTGCAATACCTTGACCTAAAGGACCGGTAGTAGTTTCAATACCTACTGTGTGACCGTATTCGGGGTGACCGGGGGTTTTAGAATTTAATTGACGGAAGTTCTTAATTTCTTCCATAGGAAGGTCGTAGCCAAACATGTGAAGTAATACGTAGTTGAGCATAGAACCGTGTCCTGCGGAAAGAATAAATCTATCCCTATCAAAAAACTTAGGGTTAGAAGGATTAAATTTAAGATGATTAGCAAAGAGAGAATAACCGATAGGAGCGCTACCCAAAGGAAGACCGGGGTGTCCCGAATTTGCTTTTTGAATAGCCTCTGCGCTTATTACTCGTATAGTGTTTACGGCGAGATTATTAACGTCCATAATTTTCTCCTTTAATTTCATACAATATTATTATATATTTATTTTTAAGTTTTTTCAAGCGTTTTATTTATTTAAAAATAAATTTTTAGATTTTGTTAAAATTCAAAGTTTTTTCAGTGTTTAAAAGGGCTTTTCATTAAAAACATTTCGTTTTAACTTTACATTTTCACAATTAGTATGTATAATATATAAGTAATAATATAATTTACTGGAGAAGATTTATGTTAGTAAGAAACCTACTCGGCGCAAGATATAAAGAAACGCCCAAAGATTGTGTTATAGCAAGTCACGCCCTTATGATGAAAGGCGGTTATATGAAATATATGAGCGCAGGCAGTTATTCTCTTTTTACACCTGCAAAGCGTATTACCAATAAAATCGAGAACATAATAAGAGAAGAAATGGACGCTATCGGCGGACAGGAAGTTATGTTCCCCGTAGTAATGCCTGCGTCATTATGGGAAGAGTCGGGAAGATATACGAGCATTGGCAGTGAAATGGCTCGTTTTACCGATAGAAATAACGCAAAAATGGTGCTTGGTATGACTCACGAAGAGGCTGCTGTTCATCTTGCAAGAGATATTGCCGCGTCTTATACCGATTATCCGTTTATGATTTATCAAATCCAAACTAAATTCCGTGACGAACCGAGAGCAAGAGGCGGTCTTATAAGAGTAAGAGAATTTACAATGAAAGACGCTTATTCTTTCCATACCTCACAGGAAGACTTAGAGAGTTATTACGATAAATGTTTCGTAGCCTACGAGCGTATTTTTAAACGCGCAGGCGCAAAAAACGTCGTGGCAGTAAAAAGCGACAGCGGAATGATGGGCGGTAGCGTTTCTCACGAGTTTATGCTTTTAACCGATATTGGCGAAGATACCCTCGCAATATGTTCTGCATGTGATTACAAGGCAAATTTAGAGGTTGCAGACTGTATTACCCACGAAATTGAAAGTACGGTTGAAAATTTAGAAGAGGTTGCAACTCCAAACGTTAAGACTATCGAAGGCTTAAAGAGAGTTTTAGGCGTTGACCCTACGAGAATGTGCAAAGCCGTAGTATATCAAGAAAATAACACCGACGATTACGTAGTCGTATTTATAAGAGGAGATTTAGAAGTAAACGAAACTAAACTCCGTAACTATTTAAAGACAGAAGTTCACCCTGCTTCTGGGGTTACCGAGGAGTCGGGTATAGTTGCAGGCTTTATTGGTCCCGTAGGATTTAACGGTAAAGCAAAAGTCGTATACGATAGGTCTTTAGTAGGAATTGAAAGTTTCGTATGCGGAGCAAACAAGAAAGACGCGCACTTTAAGGGTATGAATATAGCCCGCGACGTAGGAAAAGTTGATTACGTAGACGTTGCTAAGGCGTATAACGGCGGAGTTTGTCCAATTTGCGGAAAGCCGACTATTACCTTAAAAAGAGGTGTAGAAATTGGAAATATTTTCCAACTTGGAACTAAATATTCTAAGTCGATGGATATGACGTACGTAGATAGCGACGGACAAAGAAAGAATCCTATTATGGGTTGTTACGGAATTGGCGTCGGTAGACTTTGCGCAACGATTTGCGAAGAACAACACGACGATTACGGTCCTATTTGGCCTATGCCTATTGCTCCGTGGCAAGTTGAAATTTGCTGTTTGCAAGCAGAGGACGAAACGGTTAAAGGGGTTGCCGAAAACCTTTATAACGGACTTTTAAAGTCTGGCGTAGAAGTTCTCTTTGACGATAGAGATATAAGAGCGGGCGCAATGTTTGCTGACGCAGACCTTTTAGGCGTACCCGTAAGAGCAGTCGTTAGTAAAAAGACTTGCGAAAGAGGAATAGTCGAAGTTTCGTTTAGAGATAAGACTTTCAAAGGCGAAGTCAATATGGCAACCGCTACTGAAGATATAGTAAAAATTGTCAACGATTTAAAGGCTAAATACGAAATTTAAAGAGAAAGTTAATGAAAAACTGTGACCAAAAGACAAAATTTTATAATCCAAACAAGTTCAACGGACTTGACGGCGCTATATGTTTTATTATAGCGCTATTGGTTTTAACTTTTGGTTCGGCGTATATAAGTTATGCGTTTAAAGACTTTTTTAAGTCATTACTTAACTTTGACACCTATGCTTATATGTGTTTAAGCGTGTTTATAAGTCAAACGCTTTTATTTATAGTAGTTGCAGTTTTTTCATTGATAAAACGGGTAAATCCCATAACCGGAGGCGGGTATAAAGTCAAGTGGGACGGAGTGCAAATTCTTATGGCAATTCTGCTTACGGTGGGCTCTATGATGCTCTTTTACTTTACCCACTTAGAATTAACTAAGTTTGCAGGGCATTTTTATGGCGGAATTAACGATATTCCCCAAAATTTCAGTCCGTTAACGCCGTTATTTACCTTACTGTATATCGTTGAAATATCAGTATTGCCTGCATTTATCGAAGAAATTATTTTCCGCGGTACGGTAATGAAAGGATTTAGCGAATTTGGCGGACTGTTTGCGGTCGTTTGTTCAAGCGTAGCCTTTTCGCTCATGCATGGCAGTTTTAATCAAATGCTTTTGCAGTTTATCGGCGGTTTAGTTATCGGTGCGGTCGTAATGATAACTAAGAATTTTCTTCTCGGAATGTTAATGCACTTTACCAATAATTTGTTTTCGATAGTATACGCCTTTTACGTTACGCCTATTTTCGATGGCAGTATTGGCAGTAACGTGTCGGCAGTTTTAGGCGGAGCGACGATAATCTTAGGCGCAGTTTTCTTTTTAACAGGCATAATATATTTTGGCAGTATGCTCGTTGAAAAAGAGAAAACCAAGGCTCTTGGAAAATCGGTTGAAAACAAGTATGAGAAAAAGAGAACGTACGCGCTTAAAACCGAGGGACAGATAATTGTTGCCGACTTTGAACGTTCTCCCGACTATTACAGCGGAGAGCAAACGAGATATTATATTTTCGGTAAATTCCGTAAAATGAATTTTAAATCGCCAAAAAAGTTGACGTTTATACTTATAGGCGTTGGAATAGCGTTTGCAATAATATGTATTTATTTTGGACTGTGAGGTTAAGTAAAATATGATTTATTTTTTAATAAATTCTCTTTATAGTTACGCTGAAGAGATGGAAAAACAGTTTGGGCTTGAAATGACGGCTAACGGATACTGGTTTTTCATTATTGCGCAAATAGTAAGCACTTTGGCTATCTTTATTGTTTTTTATACGTTTAGAAGTATTGGACTATATAAGATGGCAGAGAAAAAGGGTATGGAAAAGCCTTGGCTTGCCGTTTTGCCTTTTTCCGCTTTGTATATTACTTCAGCGCTTGCGCCTAAGAGCAAATATATAAAAACTTATAAAAATTTATTCGTATACGCTATCGTATTTAAAGCCTTAGCAATCGTTTGTTCGTTAGTGTGCGATTTAATATACGGTATTAGACCTCTCGGCGAACTGTTTAGCGGTGTTACGCCTAATAAATTTTTACTTGCAGATTACAATCCGCTGTCTAACGTGCTGTATTTGTTATATTCGCTTTTTGATATCGTTTATATCATTATTTCAATTATGCTTTATAACAATATTTTTAAAGCGTATACGGTAAAAAAAGCGCAGTCTTATTTTATATGGAGCGTTTTGGTATACGTTTTCGCAGGAACGCTTATGCTTGCAGGAATATTTATATTCGTGCTTAGAAATAACGAAAGGGTAGATTACGACGCATATATCGGTGAAAAGATAAGAAGGCAACAAGCGTATAGAAACGCGCAATACGGTCAAGGACCTTACGGAAATCCGTATAACGGATACGGCAGACCTCCTTACGGCGGAAACCCATACTGGGGAAATCCTAACGGCGGTAATCCAAACGCTGGATATCAAAATAACCAAAATCAAAATGCACCCGACCCGTTTGAAGAGTTTTCTAACGGACAAGACAATTCAACGACCTCGTCAAACACTGACGACGATTTATTTAACTGATTATGAGTGATAATATAGCGGCAATTTCCACTGCTTCAGGCGTTGGCGGAGTTGCAATAATAAGAATAAGCGGAAATTCTCCGCTCGATATAGCCGAGAAAATGTTTAAACCTCTCGGTAAAACCGAGGTAAGAGATTTTGAACCCTACAAACTTTACGTAGGCGAAATAGACGGCGGACATTTTACCGATTTTGGTATGTGCGTGTATTTTAAAGGCCCGAAAAGTTACACCGGCGAAGATATGGTGGAATTTCATTGTCACGGCGGTATTGCTATAACTCGCGGTATTTTAAAACAAGCCTTTTCACTTGGCGCAAAGCCTGCAAGTAAAGGGGAATTTACAAAAAGGGCGTTTTTAAACGGAAAAATGAGTTTATCCTCTTGCGAGGGGCTTATTGATATGATAAATAGCGAAAGCGTTGGCGAGGTTAAGGCAGGATATTACCTTTATAGAGAAAAACTGACCAAAGCAATCATTGATATGCAAAACCGTTTAACCTACGTTTTAGCTTACATTGACGCGGGTATTGATTACCCCGAAGAGGGTGTAACCGAAGATAACTACGACGAAATTTTAGTTACTTTAAATAGCGTAAAAGACCAAATTGAGGGTATCGTTTCACGCTACGGAAAGGGTAGAAAGATAAAACACGGCGTTAAAGTTGCTCTTTTAGGTAAGCCTAACACAGGAAAAAGTTCGATACTTAACCGTCTTTTAGATTACGATAAAGCAATAGTGTCTTCTATTGCAGGAACGACGCGAGACGTCGTTGAGGGCGAAATTGAGATTGACGGCGTTCGCTTTAATCTTTACGACACGGCAGGAATTAGAGAGAGTAGCGACGAGATTGAAAGCGTTGGTATTAAGCGCTCCGAGGCAATACTTCAAGAATGTGACGTATGTTTAGTCGTTTTAGACGGCAGTAAACCGTTAGAAGACGACGACGTTAAGATTTTAAATCAAACTGAGTTTAAGCAAAGAGTCGTAGTCGTAAATAAAAATGATATAAACGAAAACCCTGAAATTAGCGGTGATATTTATGTTTCCGCAAAGACGGGATACAATACTGAAGAACTTAAAAAAGCCCTCGTCGAGAAGGCTTTTGGCGGAAAAATAGATTTAGACGTAGATTTTTTAACTGAAGAAAGGCATTTAAACTCTTTAAAAGAGGCAAAAAAGGCTTTAGAAGACGCAATAGTTGGGTTTAGCGTGAACACGGCGGACCTTTCGGCTATTGATATTAAGACGGCTTGGGACGCTCTTGGAGAAGTTAGCGGAGAAACTGCAAGCGAATCGATAATTGATGAAATTTTCAGTAAATTTTGCGTAGGAAAATAGGAGGATAGACGTTGGTAGACTTAAATTTATATAAAATATTTTACACCGTAGCGAAATGTCAAAGTCTTACGAAAGCGGCGGAGGAATTGTATCTTTCTCAGCCTGCCGTTTCTCAAGCAATAAAAAGACTTGAAAGCCAACTTGGAGGAAAACTTTTCAACCGTGTAAGCAGAGGAATGGAACTTACCGAAACGGGCGGAAAACAGTTCTTTGAGGTAGTAGAAAAGGCAATTAAACTGCTTGATATGGCTGAAACGGAATTTAAAGACAGTAAAAATATAGCAAGCGGAACTTTGCGTATATCCGCATCCGATACGGTCGTTACGCACTTTTTAATGCGTTATATTAAAAAATTCCACGAACTTTATCCAAACGTAACGATTACGTTTAAGGACTGTACTTCGCAAGAAACGATTGAAAGAATAAAAACTGATAAAGCCGACGTAGGACTCGTTAGTTTGCCCATTTATGACGACGACGTCGTTTTGACCGGTCAAACGGGTATTATGGAAGATATTTTCGTAGCCTCGGATAAGTATTCTAATTTATACGGAGTAACTCTCGATTTAAAAGATATTCCAAACTATCCAATTTTAATGCTTGATAATTCAAGTTCAACGAGAAAGGAAATTGACAGTTTTTTGGATTCTATGGGAATAACGGTCAACCCTGAATTTGAAGTTAGAAGTGTTGAACTTATAATAGAAATGGCAAAAACGGGAATGGGAATTGCTTGTGTTCCTCGCCGTTACGTTTTAGACGAACTTGAAAGGGGCGAACTTCACGAAATAAAAGTAGAGCCTAAACTTCCTTTAAGAGCAAGAGGTATCGTTTTAAATAAAGACGAATCATTACATACCTTTGCGATAAAAGAATTTATTAAGATATTGGACGACGACCAATATAACGCATAATAAACGGTATACAAGACGGGCGGTTGCATTTAAAATGCAACCGCCCGTTATAGTGTTTTTGGCTAATTCTTTTCATTAAAAGCAGTCATACGTTGTGACACAGCCTTATTTTTTCCGTCTTAAATCCTCGCCTTTAATTTGGATAAATACACCGTGCCGTTTATCGTTAAGACGGGAGAGCGTTCTATCTCCGTATCTGTCTAAAAGTTGTTCTTGCTCAAGGTTGGTTGTGATAATAAAGGGATTGCCTTTAATCGTTCTTTCAGTTACGATCATAAGAAGGTATTCTTCGGTGACGTTTTTATAGATAGGCTCACTGCCAAGGTCGTCGATAATCAATAGATCGCAGTTTATCAAAAGGTCTAAATAAGCGCCTTTATCGTCGATTTTTGCCGTATGGTATTTAATAAGTACCGAATTAAGTTCGCAAGCCGATATAAAAACTGCGTTATAGCCTTTTGAAAGTATTTCGTTTGCAATACAGCCTGCAAGATAACTCTTTCCTGCGCCAACCGTTCCCGCAATTACGATATTTTTGTCGGTATTTGGGAACTTTTGACAGTAATCGTACATTTTATCGTAAATTTTTTCAAGGTTATTAAGGTCTTTAAAGGTCGCTTTTTTGAAAGAGGGGAGTTTTTTGTTTTCTATACCAAGAGTTTTCAGCGTGAGATTTGAAAGTGCTTTTTTATAACATTTACATCTCTTGCCGTCCTCAAGCGTTCCCGTGTCTTTACAAATTTTACATTCAAAATCGGGCTTAAAATCCTTTGAAGAGTAGCCGTAATTTGAAATAATTTTATCCATTTCGGCTTTAAAGTTTTTCATCTCTTCGGTAAAAGATTTTTCGGCTTGTTTATCGCCGTTAAACTTTGCTTTGCTAACCTCAAATCTTGCGCTATTATATGAGTTATACGCCGAAAGATAGTTGCTGTCGTTAAAAAGTATTTCCTCTATGGCAAGGCTTTTAGCCGTTGCTTTTCGTTGCTTTTCAGCAAAAATTTTATCAAGTTCAGCGTAAACTGAATTATCGTTTATCATAAATTACCTCAAAATTCAATGTCGTCAATATCGTCTATAAGTGCGTTAAGTTCTTCGGCGGTATAATTTTGCGATTTAAACGCAGTAGTTTTCGTAGACGGTTTAACTTTCGTTATTTTATCAATAGAGAAAATTCCTTCGGTTTTCCATTCCGAAAGTATGGCGTTTACGTAAGATAAAGGACTGTTTTTACCTGCGGAGAGGTTTACAGCCTCGGTAATCATCTCGTCTGAGAAATTCCAAGAACGCCAAACCTTAAGACTTTGTCTGTCGTAATCGGTAGGACGGCGCGAAAGCCCTGCAATAGTTAAGAGCGTTTTTATAAATTCGTCGTCAGCAGTAGACGATTTTATAAATTCGGCGATAGCGTTTACGGTTATAAGACCGTTGTAATATAATTTGTCAACTACGTCGTTCATGCTTTCAAGTGTACGCCTGTTTTTACGGAAACAGTAGTTGGCAATAAATAAAAGAGCGTCCTCGCCGTAGCCTTTGTTAGTCCAAGGAATAATATAATTTTCAACTACCGGCTCTATTACTTCGGTATAAACCGAAAGAGTTTTGTTTACAGAAATTGCAAGTTCAGTCAAGCGCTTTTTCTCTTTATAAAAGCTGTCGATTTCTTCGGGAGAGAATTTTTTAGCGGAGTATAAAAGACAAAGTTCTTTATCAAGTTTTGCAGTGCTTTTAACTTTGCTTTTAGTTGCCGTAGTAATAATGGCGTTTTTAGAAAATTTTAATTCTTCAATCCACTTTTTGTAGTAATTCATATCCTCGATTTCAGGCTTGCCGTTAGGGTTAATTACTGCAAAAATCTCATATAAATCGGCAGATTTTATAGTGTAATCGGAAAGTTCTTTTTCAATTTTGCTTTCGGAAGTGATACCTCTTGATGCAAAGTCGTTAGTGACCTTTAAAATGTATTTGAAACCTATATTTTTACCTTTAAGGTCAACGCAGTATTTTATAATTAAAAGCATTGCCTCAGGCTTTATAGAGTGTTCTTCCATAATCGAAAAATACGCCGAATACTCGTTAGGAGTAATCATTCTATCGGGAATAAGCACTTGTAAAGCCTTATTAAATCCGGTATATTTTTCGGGATTGTACTTTTTAGGTTTGTGAGAGGTAACGGGTAGATATTTAACTGTAAACGGCTCTTGAGAAATGACGTTTAACACGCCGAATTCTTCCCAAAAAGTAAAACAGTTTTTTACTTCTTCAACGTCTAAATTTATTGATTTTGCAAAGTTTTCAAGAGTAATTTCCTCATCCGATTTGCATACGAAAAGACCGTAAAGGTAAACTTTTACGGCATCTCCCGTGGCAATCGGTAAATACATATCAATAAACTTATTGTCAACGGTTGTTGTTGTATTCGTATTATAATCTTTTGAAAAAGTACAAAACGACATAATTCCTCTCAATACTTGATTTTCTTGTTAAAATATATTATTATATTATTATAAAAAAATCAAGATATTTTACAAAAATTTTTTCAAAACACAACATTTTGTGGTTTTATTTTTTTAGGAAACAATTAATTATGAAATTTTTGCACACCTCCGACCTTCATATCGGAAAAAAACTCGACGGATTTTCACGTTTAGACGAGCAGTCTGAAGTATTAACCGAAATATCTAATATAGCCCAAAGCGAAAACGTGGACGCAGTGCTTATTGCAGGTGACGTATTCGATACGTTTATGCCGTCTTCAAACGCCGAAAATTTATTTTTTGAATTTTTAGATTTATTAACGCAAAAGGGGATAGTCACCGTCGCAATCGCAGGAAACCACGACGACGAAGACAGGCTCACCGCGTCTAAGGCTTTAGCCTCAAGGCGTGGCGCTTTTTTGTGTGGGGCTGATAACAATTTCAATCTCGGCAGATACGGTAAATTAGACCTTATTGAAACGGGGAATAATTATATCGTTTTTAAGGGTGATAATGAAACTTGTTTTATTGCCACAGTCCCTTATTTTGGCGAAGCTCCTAAGGGTTACGAGATTGACAAAGAAAAAACTTACGGCGAGAAAGTCGGCGACCTTTTGGAAGAAATTTTTTCACGCAAAAAAGAGGAGTATACCGCAATATTGCTTTCGCATTTATTTATGCTTGGCGGACAAACGACGGAAGGAGAGAGAAGTATTGATTTAGGCGGAGCAAAAGTCGTTTCGCCAAACGCAATTCCCAAATGCGTAAAATATACCGCGCTCGGTCATCTTCACAAAAGACAAAGCGCGTCAAAAAGCGGTAACGTCATCTATAGCGGTGCGCCCTTGCAGTATTCGTACGACGAGGTTGGAAACGAGAAATCGGTTACGGTATTCAGCGTTATAAACGGAGAAATAAAAGACTTAAAAACTGTGAGTTTAAATTCGGGCAGGAAACTTTGCAAATTAAGTGTCAGCGGTATAGAGTCGGCAGACGTAATACTTTCAAAATATCCAGATAATTTCATTGATTTTACGATTTTTTCCGATAGACCTTTGGCAGTTGAAGAAACTGCAAAATTAAAAGAAAAATACCCCTATATTACCAAACTTAAATTGGAACTTTTATCAAATAACGACGGGGATAGAATTACGGGAAGAAAACACTTAAGCGATAAAGAATTATTCGTTGAATTTATTAAAGAGAAATACGGAAAAGAGCCTGACGAAGAATTGATGTCGGCGTACCTTGAAATAATAGCGGAGGAATAATATGAAACCCTTAAAATTAGAATTTGAAGGAATAAGAAGTTTCTCTGCAAAAACCGTTATTGATTTTACACCGCTTACCAAAGGCGGTTTATTTGGGATATTCGGTTCAACGGGAAGCGGAAAAAGTACCATTTTAGACGCGATAATAATTTCACTTTACGGCGGACTTTACGGTCTTAATATGGCTGAAATAGTTAGCACACGCTGTAAAAAGGCTTACGTTTGCTTTGATTTTGAAATTGCCGAAAGGGGCAAAAGAAATACTTATAGGGTAGAAAGGTCGTTTTCTCTTTCAAAAGAGGGCGCGTATAGAAGTTCAACGGCTTACTTATACGAATTAAAGGACGGCAGTCTTATTTCTCTTGCCGAAAAAACTAACGAAGTCAACGCAAAAATTGAAGAAATAATCGGGCTTGGTCAAAGTGAATTTACAAAATGTATAATTCTTCCTCAAGGGGAGTTTTCAACTTTTGTAAAAGCCACAAAAGCCGAAAGAGTAAAGATAATTGAAAAGTTATTCGACCTTGAAAAATACGGCGATAGATTTAACGCAAAATTAAAGAGCCGTATTAACTCCTTAGATAGAGAAATTGCCTCGCTTAAAGGAGAGTTACGCCAATTTGACGGTGTAACCGAAGAGGCGTGTAAAGAGGCTGAAACTGAGGTTAAAAATTGTTCGTTACTTTTAGAAGAGTTATCCGTAAAACAAAGTAAAATCTTAGAATATATCGAAAAAAATCAAAAGTTTTACAATATTCGTGAAACCTATTTAAAGAATTTAGACGAGTATAACTATTTATTAAAGCAAGAAGAGAGTTTCGCTCAAAAAGAAAGCAATTTAGTTTTATACGAAAAGGCAAAACTTATCGGCGCAAAGTATGAAAATTACAAAGCAAAATTAGAAGAAAAAGAGAAGTTTGAAACGGTAATAAAGAGCGCTAAGGAAGAGCATGCAAATCTAAAAGAACGCATGAAAGCGTGTCAAGACGAGTTTAATCTTTTAACCGACCTTGAAAGGGAAGAAAAGCAACTGTTAGAAAGAAAGCAGGTTTTAGCAGTTGCAAAAAACGACGCTCAAAGGCTTAACGATTTAAATTTGCAAGTAAAAAAACTAACCGCTACCGTAAACGGAAACGACGTTGAACTTGCCGAGCGACAAAGCGATTTAGTTGATTATAACATTAAAAAGAGTGAAATTGAAGACAAGTTGAAAGAAACAAAGGGTAAAATTGCAACTTCGTCTATTTTCTCGTTTGCCTGCGATTGCGCGTTAAAAGAAGAATATCAAAGACAAGTTGATTATTACGGAAAGCAAATCGAAATAGTAAATGAGTTTAAAGATGAAAGCCCTCTTTATAAGTACGTATCAAACGAGTATAAAAATAGGAGCGAGGAGTTTACTGAAAAGGTAAAAACTTTAACTTTAAGCGACGACGATTCGGTTGACGGAGCAATTTCTAAATATACCGAAAGCACGGCTAAAATAAACGAATTAGAAAGTCTGTTATCGAAAATAACCGTGCAAATTGCAAAAAAAGAAGAGGAGATAAACAGCCTTAAAAAACTTATTCAATTAAACGGAGAGAATTTGTCTTTAGCAACAAAAGAACAAGATTTACTTGTCGTAAAACTTTCAAAAATTATAGATAACGTCGATAATTTTGATAGAGAGTTTACTCTTACTTGCGATAAGATAAAATTTATTGGAGAAAGACAAAACGAAATCAAAAGAAACTATAAAGACGTAAACGAGTTGCTGATTTTGTCAACTGAAAAATTAAACGCTGTTAAGCTAAACTATGCAATAGTCAATAAAGATTGCGAAAACTGTAAAAGCGAATACCAACTTCTCGTCGAAGAAAGTGAATTGGACGGGGAAAAAGCAAAGGAAATTCTATCAACCGGAGATAATGCAAGTGAGGTTAGGGAAGAGATAGAGAATTACCGTAAGCGCGTGGAGTATTTAAAAACCGCGCTAAGCACGGATAAAACGCAACTTGAAAATTCGGCTTTTTCAATTGAGGAGTATGAGGATAAACGAAAAGAATCGGCACAAATCGGCGAAATACGTGAACAAAATATTAAAATTTTGGGAAATCTTCAAAATAATGTTGAAAAATTGTCGCAAAAATTAAAAGAAAGGTGTATAATAGAACAAGAACTGTTAAAATTTACCGCGCGTATGAGCGTATATGAACGACTTGGCGAGGCTATTGGAAGAAAATCTTTCACTGAATTTATAGCGTCTGAGTTTTTGTGCGACGTTGCGGTTGAGGCAAGAAAAACCTTACTTGAACTTACGGGCGGTAAATACGACGTCGTGTATAGAGATTCAAGTAGCGGTAAAGACGGCTTTTTCGTTTTAGACAATCTAAACGGTGGAGTAGAAAGGTCGGTGTCTTCACTCTCGGGCGGAGAAACTTTCCTCGTATCTTTATCTTTGGCGCTTGCCCTTTCGGTCAACATATACGCAAGTTCAAATAAACCGATGGAGTTTTTCTTCCTTGACGAAGGATTTGGAACGTTGGACGGCGATTTGGTCGAAGTCGTGCTTGACAGTTTAGAAAGACTTAAAAACAAAAACTTTACGATAGGTCTTATTTCTCACCTTGCAGAGATGAAGAGTAGGATAGACAGTAAAATAACCGTTACGCCTGCAACCGAATCGGCAGGCTCTACGGTAAGACAAACGGAGTAATAAATGGCGATAACATCAACCTTTTTAACCCCAAAGACATTGTGGGAAAATTTCACGGCGGACAAGCCTCTAAAAATAAGCAAAATTAACGAGGTGCGTTACGATAAAATAACCTACGGGGAGTATTATTTTTCAGGTAGGGACGTCGACGGGGAGAGCGTACGTATATTCGGCGTATACGCCACTCCCGACGAAAAAAAGAAATACAGCGCCGTACTTTATATTCCCGACGTAACCGACACGATAAATTTCGAGGTTATTAGAGAGTACGTAAAACTTGGCTATGCCGTTTTAGCCGTCGATATCTACGGAGAGAGAGCAGGCGTTGAAAATTACACCTCGTATCCAAAGTCGGTGTATTACGCAAATTACGAAAAGCGCGGAAACTATATGGATTACGTTGAGGAAACGGCTAAAAAGACGAGTTGGTACGAATGGGTATGCGTTGAAAGATTTGCAATAAGTTTTTTAAAAAATCAACCAAACGTAGATAAAATCGGTGTTATAGGAGTTAAAGACGGGGCGAATATCGCTTGGCAAATTGCCGCGACGGACGATAGAATTGCTTGTTCGGTAATGCTTTTCGGCGCGGGATGGAAGGCATATACTTCCGTACCCCGTTACGGCGACCAATCGCAAGAAATACCTATGAACGAAGAGAGAAGGCGTTTTATTGCTGCGGTTGAGGCGCACGCATACGCGCAGTCGGTAACTTGCCCAATTCTTTTTTTGTCGGCAACCAATAACGATAAGTTTGATTTTGACAGAAGTTTTGATACTTTGCTTAGAATTCCCGAAAAGATAGACTGCAGTTTTAACTATTCTCCGGGATTTAAAGAGTATTTAGACGGTTTTTGCGAAAAAGACGTCGAACTTTTCTTAAAGAAGTATTTATCGGGCAGTGACGTGACATTCCCCAAAGCCCCTGAACTTGAAGTCAAGCAAGACGGTACGTTTTTTGATATTACAGTCAAATGCGACGGGCAAGACAAGGTTGCGGAGTGTAAAGTATACGTAAACGAGGGCGTAGAAGACCCTTCGCTTAGAAACTGGATGCCGTGCGAACAAAAAGAAACGGACGGCGAACTTAATTTTGAATACGTAGTAAGCGGTAATACGAGCAAAATTTTTGCTTTTGCGGTCGTAAAATACAAAAGCGGTGTTACCGTATCTTCAAGATTTTTATATAAAAATATTCAACCGTCAACTGCGAAAAAGTCGGGATTGGTTTATACGAGCAGGGACGGGTTAGACGGTATAACCTTCTACGATAAGAACGCTACCGAAATTAAGTCGATATTCGTAAACCGCGACGAATTTATAAAACTTGTAAAAGGCGCGGACGGTATATCGGGCGCGTATTCTCATTGCGGACTTATCAGTTACCGTTTTGGCGAGCCGAGTTGGAGAATTGACGAAAGGTCGATACTTAAATTCGATTTGTATACGAACGAGTTTTGTGTGCTGAGACTTATTTTCATGCAAAAGACGGCAAGCGGAACGCAGGAATTCGTTTATACCACAGAGATAAAAGCGGGAAGTATATGGCAAAATATCGTCGTTAAAATCGGCGAGTTTAAATCTGCGGAAGGTATGAGCATTAGAAAATACGACGATATTTACGCTTTGAGAATTGAGGGCGACGGAAAATACGCCGTAAATAACATATTACTTATTTAACGATACAGTGAAAATTGGAGGCGACCTAAATGGTTAACCGCTTAAATAGAGAGATGCTATTGGGATGCGAACCAAAAGAAAAACTCTCTTTTATTGACGTTTTGCTTATCGTCGTTATGGTTTTATTGATTGTAAATATATTCGTACAGTCGGTGTGGCTTTCGCCCGTTAAAGTTGACGGAACTTCAATGAACAACACCTTAGAACACGAAGATTGGCTGTTTATGGATAAAATCAAACAACCCAAGAGGGGAGACGTAGTAGTTTTTAAAATAAGCGAAACAGTAAATTATATAAAACGGATAATAGCCTTACCGGGCGATAGCGTAAGAACGGTGAAAGGTAAGGTGCAAATAAAAATAGGCAAAGACGGAGAGTGGAAAGAAATTAATGAACCTTACGCCTATTTTGAGCCGGAAAAAGTCGAAGGAACTTATTTATTAAAAAAAATTGAGGGTGTCGTGCGAATTGTTGATATTCCCGAAACTGAAATCAAAGAAGGCGAGATGTTCGTCTTAGGGGATAACAGATGGGGAAGTCGCGACAGTAGAGAAATAGGTGTCGTAAAAACTGAAAATATATTAGGAATAGTTCCGCGTTGGGCAATCGACAAAAAGGAAAAATACGGACCGTATTTGGACTATATCGAACAGGTAAACAAAAAAATCCGTGAAAGATTCGGTGAAAATAATTAACGAAAAATAACATCTTATGAGGAGTTAAAATGGAAAAAATCAAAATCACATCAGACAGTACCTGTGATCTTACCAAAGAGATTATTGAAGCAAACGGCATAGGTATATGCCCTATAGCGATTTTACTTGGTATGGACGAATATCACGACACCGTTGACGTAGACGCAGAAAAAGTGCTTGCATACGTTAACGAAACGGGTGTGCTTCCTAAAACGGCGGCAACACCGATTGACACTTATAAAGAGTTTTTCTCGCAGTACACAAAAGAGGGGTATACTGTAATTCACTTTAATATTTCGTCAAAATCTTCGTCTTGTAACAATAACGCTAATATGGCGGCAAAGGAAATGGATAACGTATACGTTATTGACAGTTTATCTTTATCGTCTGGACAAGGTATACAAATTTTAAAAGCAGTTGACTTGATAAAAGAGGGAAAAACGGCTAAAGAAGTAGTTGAAATTATAAACGAGGAAAGAAAAAACGTACAAATTTCTTTCGTAGTAGATAAACTTGACTTCCTTCATAAAGGCGGTAGATGTTCTTCGGTTGCAAACGTTGCGTCTAAAGTTTTAAAAATTCACCCGTCTATTGCTATGAAAGACGGCGCGCTTGGAGTAGACAAAAAGTATATGGGCAGTTTGGCAAGAAGTTGCGCTCAATACGTAAAAGATATTGCAGATACTTATAAAAATTACGACGAGGCAAGATGTTTTATTACGCATAGCCCAACTGACGAGGCTATCGTAAACGTAGTAAAAGAAAAAGTAGCGGAATATTTTAAGTTTAACGAAGTAATTGAATCTTTTGCAGGCAGTACCGTAACGAGTCACTGCGGATATAACACGATTGGTATAATTTTTTATCTTAAATAAGTATGATTCACATTTATAAAGAAAGCGACTATACGGACGCATTAAAACTAAAAAAGAAATTACTGTATATTTATTTTGCCATTCTTTCGGTTTTCGTTGTGGCGGCGGCGATAGTATTCGTATTATATTTGCGTTTACCGTACGCGTCAACTCCCGAAATTGAAAGAAAGGCTAATTTATATCTCGTTTTAAACAGTGTTATTACGGGTATTTGCATAATTTTTTCATTTATCTATTTGTCTATTCCGTATAAAAGAGTTAGGGCATATTTTAAACTTTTAGACGATATAAAGACAGGGCAAAAAATTAAGAACGTAAGTACGTTTATACAAAACGACGAAAGTATAACCGAAATTGGGAACGTGGATTTTCATACTATGGTAGTATTGGAATGGTCGAATAAAACTCAAGAGTTTATGAGAAGAAACGTTCTCGTCGATAAAGAAAAACCAATGCCTGCGCTTAAAAACGGAGATATTATAACTTACGTAACACACTCAAACGTCCTTTTATCGTACGGACTTAAAAGTGATGACGACGTATTTGAAGAATTAGAAGTCAAGGAGTAAAAAATGGCTAAATTAAGAAGTGAAGTAAGTGAAAATTTAAAATGGGATTTAACCGGTATATTTAAAAACGACGAAGAATTTAAGTCGCTTTTAAAAACCGTAGAACAAAAAATAGATTTTTCTAAATACGAAGGCAAATTAGGGGACGAAAAGGCGTTGCTTGACTGCCTTAAATATATGGACGAAATTGATTACGACCTTGAAAAGGTTAGCGTTTACGCATTTATGAAAAAGGACCTCGATACGAGAGATTCAGTCGCTAACGCATTAAACGCAATGGTTGAAACTGTGTACGTCAAGTACGCGCAAGCGGTTTCGTTTATAACTCCTGAACTTACGTCTTTGAGCGAGGAGTATTTAAAAGGAGTTATCGCTAACCCCGATTTTAAAGATTACGACTATTCAATTAAATGTATTTTAGATAAAAAACCGCACGTTTTATCGAGAGAGAGCGAGAATCTTCTTGCTCTCGGCGGACAAGTTTTCGGCGGTTTCCACGATATATTTACAATGATTGATAACGCTGATATGACTTTCCCCGAAATAGAAGTCAAGGGCGAAAAAATAAAACTTTCTCACGGCGCGTACAGTTTGGCTTTGCAGTCTGACGACAGAGAACTTCGCGAAAAGGCTTTTAAGGCGTATTACAGTTCGTATATAGCACACATCAATACGATTGCCGCAACTTATATCGGTAACGTAAATAAAGACGTATTCTTATCAAGAGCAAGAAAATACGACAGTTGTCTTTCGCAAGCCCTTTCAGCCGAAGACGTAAACCCAGCGGTTTACGAAAATCTTTTAGAAAGCATAAACGACGCTCTTCCTCTCGTTCATAGGTACGTTAAGGATAGAAAAGACGTTTTAGGCGTTGACGAACTTCATATGTACGATATTTATACTCCGCTCGTTGAAAATGCGGATATAAAACTCGATTATGAGGACGCATTTAAACTTGTAAAAGAGGGATTAGCGCCTCTTGGCGAAGATTATGCAAATCTTTTACAGCGCGCTCACGACGAAAGATGGATTGACGTAGAAGAAACCGAAGGAAAGAGAAGCGGTGCGTATAGCGTATGCGTTTACGCATTAGAACATCCTTTCGTGCTTTTAAACTATCAGCCTACAAGCCACGACGTATTTACAATCGCTCACGAACTTGGACACTCAATGCACTCGTATAAATCTGACAGGGCGCAAGCAAAAGCAAAAGCCGATTACAAGATTTTCGTAGCCGAAGTTGCAAGTACGGTAAACGAAGTTCTTTTATTAAAGCATTTGCTTAAAAAGACGGAAGATAAAAAACTTAAAAAGTATTTGCTTTCTTATTATATGGATATGATAAGAACGACCGCTTTCCGTCAAACTATGTTTGCCGAATTTGAATTTATTGCTCACGACGCTGCTGAAAAAGGTCAACCTTTAACTAAAGATTGGCTTAACGAACAGTATTTAAGCCTTAACAAAAAATATTACGGTAACGATATCGTATCGGATAGCGAAATTGCTTACGAATGGGCAAGAATACCTCATTTTTACAGAGGATTTTACGTTTACAAATACGCAACGGGTATCATAAGCGCAATATCTATTGCCGAAAGAATTTATAACGAGGGCGAAAAAGCCGTTGAAGATTACTTTAAGTTCTTATCTTCGGGCGGAAGCGACAGCCCCGTCGAACTTTTAAAACTTGCAGGCGTAGAGTTAACAAAGAAAGACGCGTTTAAGTCGGCTATGAAGTCGTTTGAAGACGCTTTGACGGAGTTTGAAAATCTTTAATGTATTACGGTAAATATTGCCGTAAAAATGTAAATAACCAAGGTGTATTATGCAACAGATAAAAACAAACGCAATGCCGTATAATTTAGAGGCTGAACAGTCCGTACTGGGCTCTATCATAATTGATATGGAGTTACAGTACGAGATAATGTCCAAATTAAAGGAGTGCGACTTTTACCTTGAATCACATAAACTTATATTTGATTCAATGTTTTCAATAATAAATAAAAATAGCCCGATAGACCTCGTAACTTTATCGGACGCTATGGAAAAGTCGGCAACACTTGAAAAGGCGGGTGGAATCGACTATTTAACCGTACTTGCGAGAATTACTCCCTCTGCGGCAAATTACGAGTACTATCTCGATATTGTAAAGAGAGACAGTACGCTTAGAAAACTTATAAGAAGTGCTGACGAGATATCAAAAGACGCGCGTAATTCGTCGGATTACGTAAAATCGGTATCCTTTGCTGAAAAAGCAATTTACGATATTTCGGAAGAACTTGAAAATTCCACTCTCACAAACATAAATGCAAAATTTAGCGGAATTTTAGATAAATTTCAAAACATTCAAAAAGATAAAAACTTCTTACAAGGTCTTAAAACGGGATTTACGGGACTTGATAATCTTACTAACGGACTTCACGAGGGTAACCTTATAATTTTGGCAGCCCGTCCCTCTATCGGTAAAACTACCTTTGCTATGAATATCGTAGAAAACGTAGCCATAAGAGAAAAGGCGGTTTGCGCAGTTTTTGCACTCGAAATGACCAAGGAAGAATTGGCTCAAAGAATGCTTTGTTCGGTTTCTAACGTTTCCAACCAAGACGCATTAAAGGGCAAACTTCAAGACGAAGATTGGCAAAAACTTTGGCAAGCCCAAAAGATTTTAAACGATTCTAATATTTTCGTAGACGATACCTCAATGACGACTTGTCCTGAAATTTTGTCTAAATGCAGAAGACTTAAAAGTAAAATGGGCAGACTTGACCTTGTCGTAGTCGACCATATTCAACTTATGAATTCGGTTAAATCGAGCGATAGCCGTCAACAGGAAGTTACGGAAATTTCAAGAGGACTTAAAATGATAGCGAAGGAACTTTCAGTTCCTGTTCTTGCTCTTTCACAACTTTCCCGTCAGGTAACGAGTAGAAAGGGGCAAAAACCCGTGCTTTCCGACCTTAGAGAATCGGGTGCGATTGAGCAAGACGCCGATATCGTTATGTTCATACATAGACCCGACAAGGCTGCGGAAGAAAAAGAAATTGAACAAGGCAAAGTCAAAAAGAACGTTGCTGAAATTATCCTTGCTAAAAATAGAGCGGGCGAGTGTAATGAATTTGAACTTCTGTTTAGAGGTGAAAAATCTAAGTTCATCAATATGCCGTCTAACTATATAAACGATATTGAAATACCGCCGACTAAGAAAGAGCGTATGATGGCAAAAGCAGAGGCGGAAGAAAATTATGACGACGATTACGTTCCGCCTGAAGAACCGCCAATGGAAGAAGATAACACGGCTGACGATTATTTTTAAAATATGATAGACACAAAACTTTTAAAAATTAACGATAAATCCTTAGAAATTGCAAGGAATTACATTTTAGACGGAGAAGTCGTTGCCTTTCCTACCGAAACTGTTTACGGTCTTGGCGGAATAGCGTTTAAAGACCAAACCGTTAAAAAGATTTTCGAGGCAAAAGGCAGACCTCAGGACAATCCTTTAATAGTTCACGTACATAAAGATTACGACGTTGATAAATTGGTCGAGGTTGAACATGACTACGTTTATAAACTTAGAGAGGCGTTTAGTTCGGGTCCGCTGACAATGGTGTATAAAAGTAGGGGCGTAATTAGTCCCGTTGCAACTTGCGGTCTTGGTACGGTGGGAATTAGAATTCCATCTCATAGCGGAGCAAGTGAGTTTTTAAAGGCGGTTGACGTGCCGATAGCCGCACCGTCCGCAAATGCGTCAAAGCATACGAGCCCCGTTACAGCAATGCACGTTTACGAGGATTTAAAAGGTAAAATTCCGCTCATTTTGGACGGGGGCAAATGTGACGGAGGTATTGAAAGTACCGTTTTAGACGTTACGACTGATACTCCAATTATATTAAGGAGCGGTTTAGTTACCGCTGAAATGATAAAGAAAGTCGTTGGAAAATGCGAATATTCTAACAATAAGCCGACTGATAAAGTGCGCGCACCGGGAATGAAATATCAACATTATACACCTAAGTGTCAAACGGCTCTTTTTAGAAGAAAAGAAATTGAAAAGGCTCAAAAGTTATACGACGAAAGCGTAAAAAACGGTTTAAGAGTCTATTTTATGTGCGACGACGGTATTGCAAGCTTTTTATCGGGAAATAAATTAAAACTCGGTAAAAACGCGACTGAAATAGCATTTAATTTATACGATATGTTACACGAGGCGGAAAAGGTGTGCGATTTATTAATAGCCTTTGACGTTGATACGGGTAGCGACGTTGACGTTGGAATTATGAATAGACTAACGAAAGCGTGTTTAAGATTTTAAGGAGAGATTATGAAAATTGCAATTGGATGCGACCATGCAGGAATTAATTTAAAACCAACGCTTATAAAGTTTTTGCAAGAAAACGGATATGAATATACCGATTTCGGTACGTATACTGCCGATTCCTGTAATTACGCAGAGTATGGAGAAAAGGTTGCCGAGGCAGTAGCGTTCGGAGGATACGACAGAGGCATTTTAATTTGCGGAACGGGTATCGGTATGAGTATCGTTGCAAATAAAGTTACGGGAATTCGCTGTGCGCACTGTCACGACGTGTTTTCGGCAAAGGCAACCCGTCAGCACAATAACGCAAACGTAATAGCGTTTGGGGAAAGAGTTATAGGTTCGGGACTTATGCTTGACATAGTAAAAGCCTTTTTAACTACTGAATTCGAGGGCGGTAGACACCAAGCGAGAATTGACAAAATTACTGAAGTTGAAAAGAAATATTCAAAATAAATTTTAAGGATGGATTACAAAATGCAAAAAGTAAGAAAAGCAGTTATTCCAGTAGCCGGTTACGGCACGAGATTTTTACCTTTCACGAAAGCAGTACCAAAGCCAATGCTTCCTATTTTAAACAAGCCGGCACTTCAAATTATTGCTGAAGAGGTTGTAAACAGCGGTATTACCGATATTTTGTTTATCGTAGGATACAAAAAAGAAATTCTTGAAAGCCATTTTGAAAAGGCTGAAGAACTTGAATCAATGCTTGAAAGTAAGGGTAAATTGGACTTTTTGAAGGAAGTTCAGTATCCTACCAATATGGCAAATATTAAATGTGTTATTCAAGAAGTTCAAAACGGAACGGCTAGCGCGGTTGCTCTTGCTGAAGAGTTCGTAAACGGCGAGCCGTTTGCCGTGCTTTTTGGCGACGACGTAATGTATAACGCCGAAAGACCTGTAACCGGACAACTTATCGACGTTTATGAAAAATACGGAAAGACGGTTTTAGGATGTAAGAGAGTTGGATTTGACGCGGTAACTAAATACGCTGCGGTTGAATTTGATAAAGTTTTAGAAGACGACGTATACAATATGGTTAAAGTAACCGAAAAGCCCAAAAAAGAAGAGGCAAAGAGCGATTTAGCCCCCCTCGGCAGATACGTATGTTCTCCCGACATATTTAACATTATAAGGGACTTAAAAGCGGGCGCAAACGGAGAATACCAGTTTACCGACGCTTTAGATATTGAGGCAAGCAAAAACGGTGCTTTAGCGTACGTGTTTAAAGGCACGAGATACGATATGGGCGACAGACTTGGATATTTAAAGGCTAATATCGAATACGGACTTCGTGACGAAGAACTTGGAGATAAACTTAAAGAATATTTAAAGGAACTTATTTAATAATTTGTTAAGCATTTTTGCTTTTGTGTAGGACTTATAATCTCGTTATGGATAATATAAAATTTACAGACGGCGTTTATCAAGCCATAAAAAACTCCAAAGTACTTTCACAGCGGTGTAAACTTAACTACGTTGGAACTGAGCAACTCCTTTACGGACTTTTAACTCTTCCAAACTGTGAAGCGTGCAAATGTCTTGAAAAATTCGGGGTTAATTTAAAAAATTATTCCTCGTTTTTAAAGGATACGTTTAATAGAAATTCCACTCTCGGCGATTTCACGCCGAGAGCAAAAAGCGTTATAAGCGACGCCGAAGAAATTGCGGACAGTTCACACGTCGGGTTTATCTCAACCGAGCATATTTTACTTGCAATTTTGCAAAAAAAGGACTGTAAGGCAACAAACGTTTTGAGAAAAATGGGGATTGATTACGACGGAATTACGGCTGAACTTGCCGAAAAAGTATATAACCTTTCAAGGGGATACAAAAGCGAAGAGGCTGAAAACGTCTACGAAGACGTAACCGCGGAAAAAAGCGAAGGTCTTGCTGAAGACAATCCGTTAAATAAATTCGGTTTTGACTTGACTAAAAAGGCAAGAGACGGCAAGTTAGATCCCGTTATCGGCAGAAATAAAGAGATTGAAAGAATAATTCAGTCTTTGTCAAGAAGAACTAAAAACAGTCCCGTATTAATTGGCGAACCGGGGGTTGGTAAAAGCGCGGTCGTTGAAGGGCTTGCAGTTGAAATTGCTATGGGAAGAGTTCCCGATACTTTAAGCGATAAGATTATCTTTTCATTAAATCTTTCGGGTATGCTTGCAGGAACAAAATACAGAGGCGAGTTTGAAGAACGTTTTCAAGAGGCTATAGATTACGTTGTAAAGCAGGGGAATATAATCCTATTTATTGATGAAATTCACAATATTATGGGCGCGGGCAGTACAGGTGAGAGCAATATGGACTTAGCCGAAATGCTAAAACCTATGCTTGCAAGAGGTGAAATTCAAACGATTGGCGCAACCACTATAGACGAGTATAGAAAATATATCGAGCCCGACTCCGCAATGGAAAGGAGATTTCAGCCTATTACGGTAGACGCTCCCGATACCGAAAGCGCCATTTTGATATTAAAAGGACTAAAAGATAAATACGAGGCTCACCATAACGTTATTATTACCGACGAGGCAATAAAATCGGCGGTAAATCTTTCGGATAGGTATATTACCGATAGGAATTTGCCCGACAAAGCAATAGACCTTATCGACGAGGCTGCGGCAAAAGCAAAACTCCGTTACCGTTTCACGCCGACCGACGTCTCCGAAAAGAAGAGTCAATTAAGAAGTTTAAGCAATCAAAAAGATTATCACGTTAGTATCGGCGAGTTTGACGTTGCAAGACAACTTACCGAAAAAATAAACAAAATCAAAGACGAATTGGACGAAATTGAGCGTAAGATTTTAGAATCGAGAAGCGCGAAAATTCCTTCAATCGGCGAGGACGACGTTGCCGAAGTAATTTCGGAATGGACTAAAATACCTCTCACTAAACTAAGTGTAAGCGAAAGTGAAAAACTGCTTGCGTTAGAGGACGATTTAAGGGATAGGGTAATAGGACAAGACAGCGCCGTAATAGCAGTGTCTAAAGCGATAAAAAGAGCAAGGGCAAGCATTAAAGACCCCAATAGACCTATCGGCTCTTTTATCTTCGTAGGACCTACGGGCGTTGGTAAAACCGAACTTTCAAAAGCCATTGCAAACGTCGTTTTTGGCGACGATAACAGTTTAATCCGTATTGATATGAGCGAATATATGGATAAAAGTTCGGTGTCTAAACTTATAGGCGCCCCACCGGGACTCGTTGGTTACGACGAGGCGGGGGTGTTGAGCGATAAGGTAAGGAGAAAGCCGTATTCGGTTGTTTTATTTGACGAGATTGAAAAGGCTAATCCTGAAATCTTTAATTTAATGCTACAAATTTTAGACGAGGGCAGACTTACTGACAATAAAGGAAAACTAATCAATTTTAAAAACACGATAATAATATTGACGTCAAACGTAGGCGCAAACCTTGCAAGTCAAAAACCGTCTTTCGGCTTTGCAACCGAGGAAGAGGAAGAAGACGATATGAGGGATAGAATTTACGAGGCGTTAAAGCGTAAGTTTAGTCCCGAATTTTTAAATAGATTAGACGATATTATAGTATTTAAGAGTTTATCGAAAGAAGATTGCGGAAAAATTGCCGATATTTTATTGGATAAACTCGTTAAAAGACTTGCCGAAAACGATATCGAACTAAAAATCGCGGCGTCGGCTGCGGACGTAGTTATCGAGGACGGCTATGATGAAGTATACGGAGCAAGACCGCTAAAGCGCGCTATACAAAGACGAATTGAAGATTTACTTTCGGAAGAGATAATTTCGGGTAGAATTTCAGCAGGCGACAGCATAACGGTTTATGCCGATAACGGAAGAATTAATTATATAAAGAAGTGAGAATACGATGGATATAGGTGTATCGACCGCAACCTTTTTCTTGCGAAAATACAACGAGCAGTCAATAGCCGAAATTAAAGGCTTGGGCGGAGAAACGTGCGAGGTGTTTTTGGAGTGTCCGTCAGAGTATACTGAGGAGTACGGTAAGGTGCTTTTAAAAAATAAAGGCGACTTAAAAGTACATTCAATGCACGCAGTAACGATGAATTACGAAACCGAACTTTTCTCTTCGTTTGATAGAGCGCTTTTAGACGCTAATAAAAGTTTTGGCGGAGTTTTATCAATCGGTAAGATGCTCGGCGCAAAATTTTACACTATGCACGGGCGCGCAAGAATCAAGAAAAACGGCAACTACGACGATTTTGAAATAAATGGCAAAAAGTTAGAAAAAATCTGTGATTTTGCAAGTAATTACGACATTCGTATTTGTCTTGAAAACGTTCCGTGGGCGCTTTATAATAAACCAAGTTATTTTAAAGGCGTATTAAAATACGCGCCTAATTTATGCGCAACTTTAGACTTAAAGCAAGCAAGAATTTCGGGCTATGATTATAAAGATTATTTGTACGAAATGGCGGATAGAATAAAGACGGTGCATTTAAGCGACGTAAGTAGCGACGGAAAAATTAGGTTGCCGGGATACGGTGTTTTCAATTTTGACGAACTGTTTAAATTACTGTCGGGCGAAGGTTTTGACGGCAGTATGATTATTGAAGTTTATAAAGACGATTTCGGTGACGATAGCGAAATAACGAAATCGCTTGAATTTTTAAAAGAATTAAGATATAAATATTTTTAAGGAGGCTAATATGGCAAAGCGTTATCAAAACAGAGAATGGAAAAATTCCATGAGGTTAAGACTTGATTATAACAACATGATGAGTGAATTCGTCGGTAAAAACGAGGGTTTTACGACTAAAGAAATTAATCAAGTTAAGGGAAAAGCGTTAGAGGCTCTTGATAAAATCAAGCAGTCGAGAGGTAAAGGTTGGCTTGGTTGGACTGAACTTCCGTATAATCAAGCGGAAATCGTTGCCGATATTAACGCAACGGCAAAAAAGATTAGAAAGACGGCTAAGAATTTCGTAGTATTAGGTATCGGCGGAAGTGCGTTAGGTCCTATTGCGGTATTCCAAGCGCTTTGTCATCTTCACTATAACGATTTGCCAAGCAGAGTAAGAAAAGGCCCTAAATTCTACGTTGAAGATAACGTAGACCCTGAAAGAATGAAAGCCCTTTTAGACGTTATCAACGTTGAAGAAACTGTGTTTAACGTAATCACTAAAAGCGGTTCGACTTCGGAAACTATGACGCAGTATTTAATCATTTACGATCTCTTAAAACAAAAACTTGGAGATAAGGCTAAAGAGCATATAATCGCGACTACTTCCGCAAATGCAGGAAATCTCATAAAACTCGCTAAAACCGAAGATTTTAAAACCTTTTACATTCCCGACGGAGTTGGCGGTAGATTCTCTGAACTTTGCCCCGTAGGACTTTTACCGGCAGCAGTGCTTGGCATAGATATCGGCGAAATGCTTGCAGGCGCTCAGTATATGGATAAGATTTGTATGAACGGAACGTTCGTTAAAAACCCCGCTCTTATAAATGCAGCCCTTCAATATATTGCAATAAACAAAGGAAAGAACGTTTCCGTTATGATGCCTTATGCTGACGGACTTAAATTCGTTGCCGATTGGTACTGCCAACTTTGGGCTGAGTCGCTCGGCAAAGAAGTTGACTTAAACGGAAACAGAGTAAACGCAGGTCAAACTCCCGTTAAGTCGCTTGGCGTTACCGATCAACACAGTCAAGTTCAACTTTACACCGAAGGCCCGTTTGACAAGGTTATTACTTTTCTTGCAGTAGATAAATATAGAGAAGAAGTAGTTATTTCTAACGGTTGTGAAGATATTCCCGACGTTCATTTCCTTTGCGGTCACACAATGAACGAACTTATAAGCGCCGAAAGGTCGGCGACCGAATATGCGTTGACGGTTAAAGAAAGATTAAATCATACGATATATCTTCCTGAAATTAACGCGTTTACTATTGGCGAACTTTTATATTATTTTGAAATGCAAACGGCATTTGAAGGCGAAATGCTCGGCGTAGATACTTACAATCAACCGGGTGTTGAAAACGGTAAGAACGCAACTTACGCGCTTCTTGGCAGAAAGGGTTACGAGAAAAAGGCTGAAGAACTTAACTCTGCTCCCGCTAAAAAGGCTGAGTTTATTTGCTAAGAAAACAAAGGATATGGTTTTTTGAGATCATATCCTTTTTTTTGAACATTTTTCACCAAAATATAGTAAAAATTAACAAAAATTTAAATTTGCTATTGAAATATATATAATTATATAGTATAATATAATTATTAAACGAGAGGTATTTATGGATAATTCAGTTGCTAATTATTTATTCCATCAAGGTACGAATTTTAAGGCATACGAATATTTTGGCGCACACTTTGAAAAACGCGGAAAAGATAAAGGCGTAACCTTTAGAGTTTGGGCAAATTCGGCTGAAAGCGTATCGGTGGTTGGAGATTTCAATTCGTGGAACGAACAAAGTAACGTGATGGAAAATATAGGCAACGGAGTATTTGAACTCTTTATTAAAGGAATTAAACAGTTTGACGCCTATAAATATGCTGTTAAAACCTCAAAGGGTGTAACGCTTAAAGCGGACCCGTTTGCCTTTCATGCGGAAACTGCGCCGAAAACGGCGTCAAAAGTTTACGATATCGACGGATATAAATGGCTTGACGGAAAATATCTTAAAAATAGAGAAACCGCGGTAAATCATCATAACCGCCCGATTAATATTTACGAGGTCAATCTTCTTTCCTTTATGCAAAAAGAAAACGGAGATTATTATTCTTATAGGGAATTGGCAGACCTTTTAGTTCCTTACGTAAAAACTAACGGTTATAACTACGTAGAATTTATGCCTGTAACGGAATATCCTTTCGACGGATCGTGGGGATATCAAGTAACGGGCTATTTTGCTGTTACGTCAAGACTTGGAACGCCTAATGATTTAATGTATCTTATCGACTGTTTCCACAAAGAAAATATTGGCGTAATACTCGATTGGGTGCCTGCGCATTTTCCAAAAGACGAGCATGGACTTTATGAGTTTGACGGCGCGCCCCTTTACGAAAATCACGGCTGGGACAGAATAGAACACGCAACGTGGGGTACGAGAAGATTTGATTACGGCAGAACTGAAGTGCAGTCGTTTTTAATTTCGTCGGCGTGTTTCCTTTTTGAAAAATTCCATATAGACGGTATTAGAGTTGACGCCGTTGCGTCAATGCTTTATCTTGATTACGATAAAAAACCGGGCGAGTGGATTCCTAACGAATACGGCGATAATAAAAATTTAGAGGCAATAGCCTTTTTAAAGAAATTAAACGAGGCTGTACATTCTCTTTTCCCGCAAGCAATAATGATTGCTGAAGAATCTACCTCATACAATATGATAACTAAGCCGGTAGCCGACGGTGGGTTGGGATTTGACTATAAATGGAATATGGGTTGGATGAACGATATTCTTTCATACGTTCAGTTAGATCCGTTATATAGAAAATACGACCATAATAAACTTACCTTTTCGCTTATGTACGCCTTTTCGGAGCATTACGTTTTACCTATTTCGCACGACGAGGTCGTACACGGCAAAAAATCTCTTTTGGATAAGCAGTTCGGCTCGTATGAAGAGAAGTTTTCAGGCGTAAGAGCGTTTATGGGCTATATGATGGGACACCCTGGGAAGAAACTTATGTTTATGGGACAGGAGTTCGGTCAGTTTAAAGAATGGGCGTATAAAGAGGGATTGGAGTTTTTCTTAAAAGATTATGAAAAGCACAATAAACTCTCGGTATTTTTTAAAGAACTTAATAATTTCTATCTAAGCGAGCCTTGTCTTTACGGTGACGACGACGGTTGGGACGGATTTGAGTGGCTTTCGGCTGACGATAGCGATAGAAACGTTATTGCGTTTGAAAGAAGATATAACGGTCAAAAACTCGTTGCATTAATCAATTTTAGCGGTGGTTGGTATAATTATAGGCTTGGGGTTGACAATGGCGAATACGAGGTCGTATTTAATTCCTCTAAGATTAAGTACGGAGGACAAGGCGAAAACAAAAAGAGGGTTTACAAAATTAAAAAAATATGCGCTAACAATAAGGATAATTCTATTGAGGTCTTATTGCCCGCGCTTTCCTTTATCTACTTGAAAAAGAGATAAAGCATAAAACAGTAAAATATATGTTGGAGGAAATATATGATAAACAAAAAGGAATGTGTGGCTATGCTTCTTGCAGGCGGACAAGGTAGCAGACTTTACGCGCTCACAAACAAAATCGCAAAACCTGCCGTAACTTACGGCGGAAAGTACCGTATTATCGACTTTCCGCTTTCAAACTGTGTAAATTCCGGCATAGATACCGTAGGTGTGCTTACTCAGTATCAACCTCTCATTTTAAACGATTATATCGGTAACGGTGAGCCTTGGGATTTAGATAGGTCTTATGGGGGAGTTCATATCTTATCGCCTTATCAGGCAAAACACGGTTCGGAATGGTTTAAAGGTACGGCAAACGCAATATATCAAAATATTTCGTTTATAAAAAGATATAATCCCGAATACGTGCTTATTCTTTCGGGCGACCATATCTATAAAATGGATTACAGTAAAATGATTGCTCGCCATAAAAAGACGGGTGCCGACTGTACGATTGCCGCAATTAAAGTGCCTCTTGAAGAAGCGTCGAGATTCGGTATTTTAAACGTTGACGAAAACGGAGTTATATATCAGTTTGAAGAAAAGCCCGCAAAACCGAAGAGCGACCTTGCGTCAATGGGTATTTACGTTTTCACGGCTGAAAAACTCTATAAATATTTAGAGGCTGACGAGGCTGATCCAAACAGTTCTAAGGACTTTGGTAAAAACGTTCTTCCTACTATGCTTGAGGCGGGAGAGAAGATGGTATCGTACACCTTCGACGGATACTGGAAAGACGTTGGTACTATAAACTCGCTGTTTGAGTCGAATATGGATATTTTAGGTGATAATCCTGAATTTGATATTTATAATCCTACGTGGAGAATAAGATCCCGTAATCCTATAGCGCCACCGCATTATCTTGGCGAAAACGGAAAGATAGTAAATTCTATCGTTGCGTCTGGCTGTGAGATTGAAGGCGTCGTTGAAAACAGTATCTTATCTCACGACGTAACCGTTAAAAAGGGCGCGGTCGTTAAAAACGCAATAATATATAGCGGAACGGTAATTGAAGAAAACGCAACCGTCAACTATTCGATAATAGACGAAAACGTAGTCGTAGGTAGCGGAGCAACAGTAGGCGAAGAAAAAGGCGACGAACTTAAAATAAGCGTGCTTGGAAGAGATATTTCGGTCGGCAAGGGTAAAACCGTTAAAGCGGGCGAAATAATCGACGTAAACGTATAAGGAGGGGAATTATGAGTAGCGCATTAGGATTAATTTTTTCCAATATTCACGACGATAATATGCCTGAACTTACCGTAAAAAGAACGGTAGCGTCTATTCCGTTTTGCGGTAGATACAGACTTATAGACTTTGCTCTTTCTAATATGGTAAACTCCGATATAGCAAAAGTTGGAGTTATAACTAAGAGCAATTACCAATCTCTTATGGACCATATCGGTAGCGGTAAGGATTGGGACTTAGCAAGACACTACGGCGGTCTTTATATACTTCCCCCGTTTGGCGTGCTTGAAAACAATTCGCTTTATACGACCAGATTAGAGGCTCTTAAAAACGTAATCGGTTTTTTAAACAAGTCAACTGAAGATTACGTCGTTATGAGCGATTCGGATATGGTATGTAATATCGACTTTAAGCCAATAATTAAAAGGCATGAGGAAACCAACGCTTTAATTACTTGCGTATACGTTGAAAGACAAAGGGATACGGTTGTAGGAAACGCAAACGCTTTCGTTAAAATTAACGGCGACGGCGTAATTACCGAAATGAGTTTTGACAGTAAGGCAAAAAGCGTTAATCTTTACACTAATATTTGTGTTGTGGAAAGAAGAATGCTTATAAATTTAATAGCAGACGCTTTGTCGCACGGTAAAATGCATTTCTTAAAGGACCTCGTTATTCCCGAAATTAAGACTGGCAGAGTTATGGCGTATAAACATGAAGGATACTATGAAGAAATTACTTCGCTTTTGAAATATTATGAAGAAAGCATGAGATTTTTGGATAGAAATACGAGAGAAGAAGTATTTAGAAAGGCTAACGTATATACGAAAGTTAAAGATTCTGCGCCTACGAGATACGGAGATAATTCGGTTGTAAAAAATTCGCTCGTTGCCGACGGATGTCAAATAGAGGGAGAAGTTTATAACAGTATTATATTTAGAGGAGTTAAAGTAGGAAGAGGTACGGTTGTTAAAAACAGTATCTTAATGCAAAATACGATAACTGGAGAAAATATTACTTTAAACTGTGTAATAGCAGATAAAAACGTCGTAATTAAAGATGGAAGAACTTTATCGGGACACGAAACTCATCCGTTCTTCCTTTCTAAAGGAACTGTAATTTAAGGAGAAAATATGGCAGTAAAAAAGACTGAAAATGCTGAAACAAAAAAGACTGTAAAAAAGACGGCGGGTAAAACCGCCACAAAAACTGCTACTAAAAAGGCGGTAAAAGATACGTCAAAAGTAGAAGTTAAGATTACGCCTAAAAAATCTATATTGTTCGTTGCGTCGGAAGCAAATCCGTTTGCAGGAACGGGCGGTCTTGCCGACGTTATAGGCTCTTTACCTAAAGCGCTTGCAAAAAACGGAAATTACGACGTTAGAGTTGTAATCCCTCTTTATCAATCGGTTACTTCTGCGTGGAGAGATACTTTCCGTTTCGTCGGTAATTTTAACGTTCCGCTTTCTTGGAGAAATCAGTATTGCGGAGTGTTTACAACTAAATACGAGGGAGTTACTTTCTATTTTATTGATAACGAGTATTATTTTAAGAGAAGCGGTCTTTACGGTCACGGTGACGACGGCGAAAGATTTGCATTCTTTTCAAAAGCAGTTCTTGAAATGATGAGTTATCTCGATTATTATCCCGATTTAATGCACAGTCACGATTGGCAATCCGCGCTTTCGGTTATATATCTTAAAACTTTATATAAAGATAGAGAACGTTACGATAAAATTAGAGCGTTATTTACCATTCACAATATAGAATATCAAGGAAAATTCGGCTTTGATATGTTTGCTGACGTTTTCGGGCTTCCCGAATATGCTTACGATATGGTTGAATACGACGGTTGCATTAACCTTATGAAAGGCGCAATACAACTTGCTGAAAAGTTTTCAACCGTAAGCAGAACTTACGCAAGCGAAATTAAAGACTCATTCTTTGCTCACGGTCTTCAAAATATAATCGCGGAAAACGAGTATAAGATGACGGGTATTTTAAACGGAATAGACGAAGACGTTTACAGCGCTAAAAAAGACGAGAAACTCTTCGCTAATTATACGGCAACCGATTTAAGCGGTAAAAAAGTATGTAAAGAAGAATTGCAAAAAATGCTTAATCTTCCCGTAAATGAAGAAATTCCAATGATATCTATAATTACAAGACTCGTTTCTCAAAAGGGCTTAGACCTTATAAAAGCAGTTTTTGAGGACATTTTAGCGGAAAACGTTCAAGTTGTAATTCTTGGAACGGGCGATAAAGAATATGAAGATTATTTCGTGGACGTCGCAAACCGTTACGAGGGCAAATGCAGAACGATTATCGCATACAATAAAGATTTAGCAAGTAAAATTTATTCGGGTACGGATATTTTTCTTATGCCGTCTAAACACGAGCCTTGCGGTCTTTCGCAAATGATTGCATGTAAATACGCAACCGTTCCGGTTGTCCGTTCAACGGGAGGTTTAGCAGATAGCATAAAGGCTTATAACGACGAAGAGAGAAAGAGCGGTAACGGATTTAAATTCTATAATTATAACGCTCACGAAATGCTTTACGTTATAAAAGACGCTATTTACACTTTCGGCAACAAAAAAGAATGGACTAAACTTCAAAAGAGCGCAATTAAGACTGATTTTACTTGGAAAAAATCGGCTTGCGAATACGAAAAATTATTTGAAAATATTTTAAACTGAGGCATTTTATTACCTCAAAACTATTATACAGGAGCAATAAATGAGTACGACTGAGGCAATCACCCCAAAGGAAACAAAAGACGCAATAAGCGGTAAACTGTCGAGATATTTCGGCGTTACTTTAAAAGACGCGTCAACCGAGCAACTTTATAAGGCAGTAGTAATGACTGTTAGAGATATTCTTTTAGAAAAGAGAAACAGTTATCACTACAAAATGAAAGAGGCAAAAGGTAAGAGAGTATATTATCTTTGCATGGAATTTTTGCTTGGTAGGTCTTTAAAAAATAACGTATACAATCTTGGCATGGAGTCGCAAATTAACAAAGTTTTAAAGACGAGAGGTTTATCTTTAGAAGATTTATACGAACTTGAACCTGACGCTGGACTTGGAAACGGCGGTCTTGGTAGGCTTGCAGCCTGCTTTATGGATGCGCTCGCAACCGGAAATTATCCTGCTATGGGATATTCTATACGCTACGAATACGGACTTTTCAAACAAAAAATAGTTGAGGGCTGGCAGACCGAACTTCCCGACGTGTGGTTACCGGGCGGAGAGGTTTGGCTTACTCAAAGAGCCGATATGTCCGTTAGAGTTAAATTCGACGGTAAAATCCTTGAAGATTGGACCGAAAACGGAATGAAAATTCGCCACGTAGACTGTCAAGAAATCGAGGCTATGCCTTACGATATGATGATTTCGGGTAAAGATTCGCAAGCGGTTTCAGTGCTTCGTCTTTGGGCTGCAAAGAGCGTAAGAAATTTTGATATGACTTCTTTTTCCGAGGGCGATTATTTCCGTTGTATGCAAGAGGACAACGAGGCTGAACTTATTTCTAAGGTATTATATCCTTCGGACAATCACTCCGAGGGTAAATCGCTTAGATTAAAACAACAGTATTTCTTAGTTTCGGCATCACTTCAAAACATTTTAAACGAACATTTAAGAAGATACGGTGACCTTCACACTCTTCCCGATAGAGCGGCAATTCATATCAACGATACACACCCTGCGCTTTGTATTCCCGAACTTATGCGTCTTTTAATGGACGAACACGGTTTTTCTTGGGACGACGCTTGGAATATAGTTATTAAAACCGTTGCGTATACCAATCATACCGTTCTTTCTGAGGCTTTGGAAAAGTGGAGTGAAGACCTCGTTGAGAGAAGACTGCCGAGAATTTATACGATAATAAAAGAAATTAACCAAAGATTTTGCGCTGATATGTGGAATTTATTCCCAGGGGATTGGAATAAAATCGAGAGAATGTCAATACTTTCTCACGGTCAAGTGCGTATGGCAAATCTTTCGGTTATCGGCTCGCACAGTGTAAACGGAGTTTCCGCTCTTCACAGTGATATTATCAAAAACAGTATATTTAAAGATTTCCACGATGCTTATCCAGATAGATTTACAAACGTAACTAACGGTATTGCGTATAGAAGATGGCTATGTCAATCAAATAAAGAACTTACCTCGCTTTTGAGCGACTGTATTGGCGACGGCTTTATAACTGACGCAAGCGAACTTGCTAAATTTAAAGATTTTGAAAACGACGAGAGCGTATTAAAACGTCTTGAAGAAATCAAAAAGATTAAAAAAGGTCAACTCGCCGACCTAATGCTTAAAAAAGAGGGAGTCGTATTAAACGTAGACTCGGTGTTTGACGTTCAAGCAAAAAGACTTCACGAGTATAAGCGTCAACTTTTAAACGCAATGCATATTATTTATTTGTATAATGCGTTAAAAGAAAATCCCGACCTTAAAATGTTACCTAAAACCTTTATTTTTGGAGCAAAAGCAGCACCGGGATACTATATGGCAAAGAGAATTATTAAGCTTCTTTGTTCTATTTCCGAAGATTTGCGTAAAAATCCGGATAAGAGAATTAGAGATAAACTCTCGGTCGTATATATTGAAGATTATAACGTTACCATGTCTGAAACCTTGATGCCGGCAAGTGAAATTTCGGAGCAAATTTCAACGGCAGGAAAAGAGGCAAGCGGTACCGGTAATATGAAGTTTATGATAAACGGAGCATTGACTATAGGAACTTTAGACGGCGCTAACGTTGAAATGAAAGAGCAAGTCGGCGACGACAATATCTTCATTTTCGGTATGAACGCTAAAGAGGTAGAATGGCTTTGGAAACACGGTTACGACGCAACTACCTTCTACAACAACAACTTAATTTTACAAAAGGTAATTGCAAGTTTGAGAGCAGGCTTTAACGGTCAAGCCTTCGACGATATAGCAAATTATCTCCTTACCAATACTCCTATTGCCGACCCGTATATGTGTATGGCTGACTTTAGCGATTACGTTGCTATTCATAAAAAAGCGGACGAAACCTATAAAGACCAGTTAAAATGGCAAAAGATGTCATTGAACAATATTGCAGGCGCAGGCGTGTTTGCTGCGGATAGAAGTATTAAAGAGTACGCTGAACGTATTTGGAAGTTAAGAAGTATTAAATAATGAAAGTTTATTTTGACCCACTTAACCCCGCTTATAAAAGTGTAAGCGGGGGTGTGGCTTGTAACCAATCAATAAAATTTAAAATAGACGTAAGCGGTGCAAAAATATGTTACCTTATTTTAAGGTGCGACGAAAACGGAAAAACCGAAAGGATAAAAATGAAAAAGAATAAAGACTCTTTTTCTTTTACCGTACCGCCTATAAAAAAAGGTCTTTACTGGTATTGCTTTTTAGTAGACGGGCAAAAAGTAGGTAAAGATTATTTTGGTTTTGGAGAAATTGGTGGATATACGGGCGATTTTGAACTTTTAGTATACGATAGCAATCAAACTTATCCAAAGAGTTTTTGCGGTGGCGTAATGTATCAAATAATGCCCGATAGATTTGCAAAAGCCGAAGGTTTCGGCTTACAAGACGGCAAGCGAATGCGAAAAGATTGGGGTGGAATTCCTGAATTTTTACCCCGTGACGGCAAGATAAGAAACGACGACTTTTTCGGCGGGAATTTTGAGGGTATAAGACGTAAACTTCCGTATTTAAAGCAGTTGGGCGTAACGAGAATTTATTTAAACCCAATATTTGAGGCTAAAAGTAATCACCGCTATGATACGGGCGATTATATGAAATTCGATAGCCTTTTAGGTACGGATGAGGATTTTGAGAATCTTATTTCAAGCGGAAAAGAGCTCGGAATTGAATTTATAATTGACGGGGTATTCAATCATACCGGCGACGACAGTATTTATTTTAATAAATATAAAAGATACAATTCAGTAGGCGCTTATAACGATAAAAAATCACCGTATTATCACTGGTTTATATTTCAAAAATATCCCGACACCTACCTTTCGTGGTGGGGGATTGATACACTTCCAACAGTAGACAAAAACAGTGAAGAATTTGAGGAGTTTATAACCGGAGATAACGGCGTTTTAGACAGATGCTTAAAATTAGGCGTAAGCGGTGTGCGTCTTGACGTAGTTGACGAAATACCCGACAGTTTCGTAAAAAAGATTACCCAAAGGGTAAAAAGTTACGGAGAAGACAAAATCGTTATCGGTGAAGTTTGGGAAGACGCCACCAATAAAATTGCGTACGGAGTTAGACGTAAGTATTTTCAAGGCGGAGAACTTGACAGCGTAATGAATTATCCGCTCAAAAATGCGATTATTGATTACGTAATAAACGGTAATGCAAATTTCTTATATAAGACGGTTAGAGAACAACTTGACAATTATCCGCATTTTGCTCTTAACTGTATGATGAATATTTTAGGCACGCACGATACTCCAAGAATACTGACCGTGCTCGGCAAACGCGGTAATATCAAAACCGAAAGAATTGATATGGTCAATGAAAAACTTACCGAGTACGAATTTAACGAAGGCGTAAAGATGGTCAAGTGCGCAGTGCTTTTGCAGTTTACTTTATACGGTGTGCCGTGCATTTATTACGGCGACGAAACGGCAATGGAAGGCAACAAAGACCCCTTTAACAGAAGATGTTTTCAAGAAGAAAATGCAAAAGGCGAGTTGTTTGAATTTTATAAATATCTCGGCGGTATTAGAAAGAAGTACTCTGTTTTTAAAGAGGGTAAAGTAGTTGACGTGCAAAAAAATAAAGGGGTATTTACCTTTACGAGAGAATACAAAAATCATAGTTTAACGGTTGCTGTAAACTGCGGAGACGCGGTGTGTGACGTTGAAGTTTTAGGTGCCGAAAAAGAAATTACGAGAAACGTAAAAACTTCAAAAATCGCTTTAAATAAGTATGATTTTGCAATATTTTACAAATGAGCAACAATATGATAGACGGGTTTAATCCCGTGTTTTCAAAAGAGTCAAAAGTATTAATACTTGGCAGTTTTCCAAGCGTTCCGTCAAGGGCTGAGGGGTTTTATTACGGAAACAAAAGAAATAGGTTTTGGTCAACGCTTGCTAAAATCTATAAAACGCAAAAACCCGAAACGGTTGAGGAAAAGACCGACTTTATTATCGCCAATAAACTTGCTCTATGGGATATAGTCGTAAGTTGTGATATCGTAGGTTCAAAGGATGAAGATTTAAAAAATTATAAGGTTGCGAATTTGAATGAAATTTTATCTCAAAGTAAAATTGATACGGTGATTTGCAACGGAAAAAAGTGTTACGAAATTTATTCTTCAAATTACCGCTTACCCGTAAAAGTTTATCAGTTGCCATCTACGAGTCCCGCTAACGTAAGTTTTGACGAGGATAAGTGGATTGAGGTTTTTAAGGAGATTTTGAATGGATAATCTCTACGGTAAAACGCTTAAATATTTAAATAGCCAAGCCGATAAAAAATACTGTGATTTTTCAACTAAAATAGCAAACTCAAAATTACCGCTTATAGGTGTTAGAATTCCTTTGCTTAGAAAAGTTGCCGATAATATATTTAAGGAAAACTATGAAGATTATCTTGAAAATTGCAAATTTGAATTTTTTGAAGATACGCTTTTATACGGTTTAATTATTGCAAAACTTTCATACGACGGTTTTTTAAAGTATTTGCCGATATATCTTCAGCGCGCCGACAGTTGGTCGCATATCGACAGTTTCGTGCCGTCAATCAAATGTATAAAGAATAACAAAGAAAAATTTTTTGAGTATTTATCGAAAAATATCCATACGGCGCAAGGATTTCATTTACGCTTTTTTATAATTTGCCTTATGGATTTTTACCTTGACGAAGACACTCTTCCGTTTGTATTTAAAACGTGCGAAGAGTTTGACGGAAAAGGGTATTATAACGATATGGCTATAGCGTGGCTAATATCGGTAGCATTCGTTAAATTTAAGGATAAAACCTTTGAATTTATAAAAAATTGCAACCTTTCAACTTTTACTTTAAACAAGTCGATTTCAAAAATTAGAGATTCGTTTAGAGTTACCGCGGAGTGTAAACTGCTCCTCAAAAATTTTTATAGGAAGAATTAAAAAATGGACGTTTTAAAACAGATTACCCAAGAATTTAACTTAAGAGAAGACCACGTACAAAATATCGTGGAACTGTTAGACGAAGGCAATACTATTCCGTTTATTGCCCGTTACAGAAAAGAACTTACAGGTCATATCGACGACCAAGTACTCCGTGATTTTGCGGATAGACTTACTTACCTTAGAAATATCGAAAAGAGAAAAGCCGAAGTAAGCGCGTCTATAACCGAGCAAGGAAAGATGACTGAAGAAATAGAGAAAGCCCTTGCCGAAGCGGTTACAATTACCGAAGTTGAAGATATTTACAGACCTTATAAACCTAAGAAAAAGACGAGAGCAACTATTGCTATGGCTAAAGGGCTTGAACCGCTTGCCGACGTATTGTTTGCTCAAGACGTAAAAGAGGGTAATCTTGAAGATTTGGCAAAGCCCTTTATAAACGAAGAATTGGGTGTTAAAAACGAAAAAGATGCAATTGCAGGCGCACAAGATATCATTGCCGAGCGTATTTCGGATGACGCTGAACTTCGTAAGAAACTCCGTAGAATATATCTTAAAAACGGTGAAATTTCCTCAAAACTTCAAAAGGAAGAAGAGGAAGGCGCAAAAACCTACGAAATGTATAAAGACTACGCCGAGCCCGTTGCTGAAATTAAATCGCACAGAATTCTTGCTCTTAATAGAGGCGAGGACGAAGGCTATCTTAAAGTCAAGGTTGCTATCGACGAAGAATTTGCAGTAAGAGTTTGTGAAATCGGTTTTGTAAAAGAGGGAAGTATTACGACTCCTTGCGTTAAATTTGCCGTTGCTGATGCTTACAAAAGGCTTATTCATCCTTCGATAGAGAGAGAAATTAGAAACGTACTTACCGAGGGAGCGCAAGAGCAGGCTATTAAGATGTTTGACGTAAATTTGAGACCTCTTTTAATGCAACCCCCCGTTAAAGATAAAGTTACGATGGGCTTTGACCCTGCTTATAGAACTGGTTGTAAAATTGCAGTCGTTGACGGAACGGGTAAAGTTTTAGATACGACGGTAGTTTATCCTACTCCTCCTCAAAATAAAACAGAAGAGGCTAAAAAGGTTCTTTTAGGACTTATTGAAAAGCACAAAATCGACGTTATTTCAATAGGAAACGGCACTGCGTCAAAAGAGTCGGAAATTTTCGTTGCGGATATGCTTAAACCCTATCAGGGAAAGGTTAGATACGAGGTTGTAAACGAGGCGGGCGCGTCGGTGTACTCGGGCTCTCCGCTTGCTGCGAAAGAGTTCCCTCAGTACGATTTAACTTTGCGTTCTGCAATTTCTATTGCAAGAAGATTGCAAGACCCACTTGCCGAACTTATCAAAATTGATCCTAAGGCAATAGGCGTAGGTCAGTATCAACACGATATGCCCCCTGCAAGACTTGACGAGGTTTTAAACGGCGTATTAGAAGATTGTGTAAACAGCGTTGGCGTTGACCTTAATACGGCAAGCCCGTCACTTCTTTCTAAGGTGGCAGGTTTAAATAGCGGTATTGCAAACAATATTATCGTATACAGAGAAGAAAATGGTAAATTTAAGACGAGAAAAGAACTTTTGAAAGTTCCAAAACTCGGCGCAAAAGCGTTTGAACAGTGCGCAGGTTTCCTTCGTATTAGAGACGGAAAAAATATTTTAGACAATACAGCCGTTCACCCCGAATCTTATACGGCAACCGAAAAACTTTTAAAATTATTCGGTTATACCGATAAAGACGTTGAAGAGAGAAAACTTGCCGAACTTCCCGCGCAAATTAAAAAATACGGAGAAGTTAAAGCGGCTGAAGAGTGCGGTCTTGGCGTTCCTACTATGAACGACATAGTCGTTGAACTTTTAAAACCGGGCAGAGACGTTAGAGAAGTTGAACAAACGGTAGAACTTCGCTCGGATATTATGGATATAAACGATTTAGTTGCAGGTATGGAAATTACGGGTAAGGTTAGAAACGTTATCGACTTTGGCGCGTTTATAGATATCGGCGTACATCAAGACGGTTTAGTTCATATTTCGGAAATTTCCGATAACTACGTTAAACACCCTTCGGACGTCCTTAAAGTAGGTCAAGTAGTTAAGGTAAAAGTCTTGTCGGTTGACGTTAAAAAGAATAGGATTGCCCTTACGATGCGTAAAAATCCTAAAAACCATTGACAAAACCAAAAATTTTTGCTAAAATATAATAAGTAGCGAACAAATCGCTCGTTAAAACCGATTAAAGGAGAATGTTATGGATACATTTACTAAAGTTGCAGAACTTTTGTCAGCGCATCTTGGCGTTGACGTAGGATCTATCACTCTTGAAAGTGATATTATTAAGGACCTTGGCGCGGATTCGTTGGACGTCGTTCAACTTCTTATGGATATGGAAGATAACTTCGGTATAGTAGTTTCGGAAGATGACGCCTCAAACCTTAAAACCGTTGGAGATATCGTTAATCTTATTTCAAAATAATAGCAATCAAAATTATTTTTCGCTCGCCTAAAACGGCGAGCGTTTTTTTTTGCTTAAATGTTGAGCAAAAAACGTAACTTAGCCAATTTAAATATCGCAACGATATTACCTCAGTTTAAAAATTTTGTCTTTTTGATAAAATATATTTATCAAAAGAGCGTTTATGAGTTGAAAAAAAAGGGCTCTTATGTTATAATTAAAATATCTAAGTATAATGGAGTAGTATAATGGCAAAACGAAAGACCGAAAACGAAAAAACTGAATTTGTAAATAAAGAATTGTGGGGAATGGTAGTTACCTTATTCTCCGCTTTCGTTATCTTTTGTTTGATTACGGGGGATAGCGTTTTTTATCCTTTCGGCGGATACGTTCTTAAATTTACTTTGGGCGTTTTCGGGCTTTTTTCTTTCCCGTTGTTTTTGTTCGTGCTTTTTTCGGGCGTTATGCTAATTATTGGAAAAAGAGTAAGCAACGGTAGAGCAAAAACGGTTGCAACTGCGCTTATAATTTTACTTTGTATGGCGTTTTGCGTTGCTCATTTAATACTCTTTCCGTATGACGGAAATTGGACTGCTTACGTGACGTCGGCTTATAATTCCGCGCAAGTCGGTTTATCTGGCTCAACTTTCGGCGGAGCAGTATTCGCTATGGTTATCGGCGGGCTTACTTCTCTTTTATCGACTGTGGGCGCATTCGTATTTTTTGGCGCGGTGGCAGTTTTATGTCTTGTAATTATTTTAAAAGATAAAATTTTCGGTGTTGCTGAAAAATCAGGCGAAAGAAAGAAAACTGAAAGTGAAAACGACGGTCAGCCTATTCCTCAGCGCGGAGAATACGGCGGAGCGGTTGAATACCGCCAACCCGTATATCAAGACAATAGACCGTATATGGGTGTAAACTACGGCAATAGAAACGAAAATAGAAAACTCGTCGTTGGCAACGACACTTTTGAAATGAAATCGGCAAGCGATTATTCGGCGTACGAGGCGCACAAAAATTCGCCCAAAGTCGTATTTGAAGAAAAGAAAGATTCTTACGTGTATAGCGAAGAGTATAACAAACAGTTAAACGAGAAAATAGAGTACGTAAAAAACCCCGTTAAGTTCACCCCTGAAAATATAGGGACAAAAAGCGGAGTTCCTATTAAAAACGAAAGCGGTGACGCCGAACTTTACGCTAAATACGATACGGATTTAGAGCCTATGCCCGACGAGGATATATATATTCCCGAAAACTATAAAAAGGCAGTTTTAAACGACAGTAAACCAATTTATAACGATAAAACCGTAAACGAAAAGGTTTTCAACGATATAATTGCCGAGCAAGTGCATAACGCTTCCGACGATAAGTTGGTCGATATTAGTCAAATGGATGAAAAACCGCTTGATTTCACAAGTTCAAGCGAGTACGATTTCGACGATTCAAGTATTTACGACGCCGTTGAAGAGCCGGTCGTTGAGAAATACGAGCGTACAACCCCAAGAAAAATGGAAGGGGTAAGGGCGTACGAGCCTAAAAAGGTGGAATATCCTAAGTTTGAGCAAAAGGAAGATAAGTCTAAAACTACTCAAAATGACGGTGAAGAAAATCCCATTGATTTAATGCCGTTTAACGTAAAATATAACGCTCCGCCGTTAGACCTTTTAGAAAAATACGAAAGTAACGAAGATTACGGAAAGGTGGAATATTTCAAAAAGGATAAATCTGAAAAGATTATGAACACCTTAAAAGTCCTCGGCGGTATAAACGTAAGGGTTGTTAATATCGTTCACGGACCTACGGTAACGAGATTTGATTTGGCAATTCCCGATAACGTTTCAATAAAAACGGTAATGAAATATACGGACGACTTAAAACTCCGTCTTGAAACTAAGAGCGATATTAGATTTGCGCCCATTCCGGGAACGCCTTATATCGGCGTAGAAATACCAAATGAAACTAAATCTATGGTAGGACTTCGCGAGGTTGTTGAAAGCGATAATTTCGTCAATGCAAAACAAAACTCTTTAACTTTTGCGATAGGTAAAAATCTTATAGGCGAAACGGTCGTTGCGGATATTTGTAAGATGCCTCACCTTTTAATTGCGGGCTCAACGGGTACGGGTAAGAGCGTAGGCTTAAACTCTCTTTTAATCAGTCTTATGATTAAATACAGCCCAAGCGAACTTAGATTTGTTATAGTAGACCCCAAGCAAGTTGAATTTACGGTGTTTGACGGTATTCCTCACATGCTCTTTAACGAAATTATATGCGACGCTAAAAAGGCGGTTGCTATGCTTAACTGGGCGGTTAAAGAGATGGAGGCAAGATATACCAAACTTAGAGAGGCGGTAGTTCACAATATTGATGAATACAACGCTCAAATAGACCCTCGCCGTCAGCATAAGATGTACCGTATAGTCTTTATAATAGACGAGTTTGCCGACCTTATGAGTGTTGAGAAAAAGAGCATTGAAGAAAAGATTGCAAGAATTGCTCAAAAGGCAAGGGCTGCCGGAATGTATTTGATTTTAGCAACTCAAAGACCGTCCGTAAACATTATGGAAGGCTCGATTAAGACTAACTTTACTTCAAGAATTGCATTTAAAATGTCAAATGCCGTCGACTCGGTTACTATTTTAAGCGAGGCCGGTGCGGAAAAACTTTTAGGCGCAGGCGACCTTTTGTATAGAACGAGTTCAATGACTAATTGCGAAAGAGCGCAAGGCGCGTACATTGATATGAAAGAGATTAAAAGGGTAGTCGATTACATTAAGACCAATAACGAGTGTTACTTTAACGACGCTGCGCTTAAATCTATATCAAACGAATGTAATCCGCAAATTGAAAACGTAACGGGTAAAGACTTGGGCGGTTCGTCGGGAGGAGGCATTGGTCCTGAGTATATCGAGGCGTTAAGATTTGCAGTAGAGGTTAAAAATATATCCATTTCACTGCTTCAGCGTAAACTTTCATTTGGATTCCCTAAGGCGGCAAAAATTTTCGATTGGATGATAGCCGAAGGCTACGTAGTAGAAAGTCAAACGGGAAAACAAAAACAAGTTACGCTTACAAAAGAAGAGTTTGAGGAAAAATTCGGGAATTTATGATATTTGAACAAAAGACGATAGGCGTGATATCGCTCGGTTGCGATAAAAACCGCGTTGATACCGAAAAAATGCTTGCAACTTTAGGCTCGTCAAAGATAACGGCCGACATTTTAGAGGCGCAAATAATAATTGTTAATACTTGCGCGTTTTTAGAAAGTTCAAGACAAGAGGCAATAGAAACTATATTTGAATGTAACGAATACAGAGAAAGCGGAAAACTTGAAAAACTTATAGTTACAGGCTGTCTTCCGCAACAGTTTATCGCCGATATATTTGACGAACTCGTTGAAGTTGACGCGTTTTTAGGTATTGCCGATTATAATTTGCTCCCCGATGCAATCGAGGAGATTTACAAAGGAAACAGAGTTAATTTCGTAGGTAAATCAAATTCCTTTAAGACTAATGAAAGAGTCGTTACAACACCTCTTCATTACGCTTATTTAAAAGTTGCCGACGGATGCAATAATTTTTGTACTTATTGCTTAATTCCTAAAATAAGAGGTAGAATTCGCTCTGAAAGTATAGAAGACCTTATGAAAGAGGCTGAAAATTTAGGCGATTTGGCTGAACTTATTTTAGTTGCGCAAGATTTAACTAAATACGGCGTCGATTTATACGGCGAGCCTAAAATCGTTGAACTTATAAGAAGTTTATCGTCGCTTGAAAACGTTGAAAAAATAAGGCTTTTATACTGTTATCCCGATATGCTTACGGACGAACTTATCGACGAGATAAAAAATAACGGCAAAGTAATAAAATATCTCGATATTCCATTCCAGCATGCTGACGATACAGTATTAAAGAGAATGAATAGAAAGGGTACGGGTAAAGATTATTTAAATCTCGTTGCGAAATTGAAAAGGGAAATTCCAAGTATTGCAATTAGGTCTACCTTTATTGCAGGTTTCCCCGCGGAGAGTGAAGAGCAGTTTGAAAATTTAGTTGATTTTATTAAAAAGGCTAAACTTACAAACGCAGGTTTTTTTGCCTATTCAAGAGAGGAAGGAACGCCGTCTTATGCTTTCCCGAATCAAATTGATGAGAAAATTAAACAAAAAAGAGTTAAAAAATTATATTCAACGCAAAAGCGAATTTCTAAAAAGTTGCTTGAAAATTACGTTGGCAAAGAAATAGAGGTGTTAGCCGACGGGATTGATTACGATAGACAAGCGTTTGTTGGCAGAGCCTATTTTTCCGCCCCCGAAATAGACGGAAAAGTTTACTTTACTTCAAACGGAGAAATCAACCAAGGGGAGCGTTACACCGTAAAGATTGAAAAAACTGATGCGTACGATTTATATGGAGGAGTTGTAGATGAATTTACCGAATAAACTTACCTTAGGCAGACTTATATTAATCCCAGTTTTCGTCTTATTTTTTTATTTAGACTTTACTGGACATTATCTCGTTTCGCTCGGTATTTTCGCCGTAGCGGCGTTTACCGACTTTTTAGACGGATACATAGCGAGAAAATACAATCTCGTAACAGACCTTGGAAAATTTCTCGACCCTATTGCCGATAAAGTTTTGGTTTTAGTTGCTCTTGTCGTTATGCTTGCCGATCCTAAATATACTAATCTTTTCTTCCAGCACGGCAGTATAGGCTTTATTTTAGGCGGAATAGGCGTTTCCATTATTATCGCAAGAGAAATGGCGGTTTCGTCACTTAGAATGCTTGCCGCAAAAAACGGCACTGTACTTGCCGCGGATAAGTTGGGAAAAATAAAGACTTTCTTTACCGACGTAACCATTATCGTTTTGCTTTTTTCGGGCGACTTTTTAACTATCGCTAAAGACTTTGGAAAAGTTGTAAACGTAATCGGTTTAGTTTGCTTTGGGATATCCGTTCTTTTAACGGTAGTTTCAGGTGTTTCTTATCTTGTCAAAAATAAAGAGGTATTTAAAGAATAAAATGAAAAGTTGTTTGGTTTTATTCAAAAATCCAAAAGAATTAATTGATTTTAAAACTGTAAACTCCGTCTTAGATACTTTAAACGGCGCTAATTTTTCAGTTGACGATATTTTTACTTTTTCAAATACGGAAAATAATTTAATTTGTGAAGAAATTAATAAAATAAGACAGTCGTATGACACCGTTTATGTGTTAAACTGTAATCAAGAAAGCAAATTAGACGGTGATTTCGACCAAAAAGCCGTTTATTATTTAGACGGTAATTACAAAGAAAAGTTAATTAGAGAGGTAATACCCTCGCTAAATCAAAGATATTCAGTCAAGTACGGAAAAGTCGTATTTAAAGTTTTTGGACTTACTGAGCAAGAAATTGCCGAAAAACTTAATAAAATAAAGGACGGCTTAAGAGTTAGATTTAACGTCGTTGGACAAAATTTAGACTATAAAATCGAGATAATATACGACGATAAATCAACCAAAATGGATTACGATTTTGCGCAAAAAGAATTGATACTCAATTTTAAAGACAATATATACGCTGAAAAGGACGTGACGTTAGAGCAGTTGCTCGTAGAACTTTTAAAACTTAGAAAATGCGTTTTAGGGGTTGCTGAATCTTTCACGGGCGGTAATATTTCGGCGAAAATAACTTCCGTTTCGGGGTCAAGTTCGGTCTTTTATGAGGGAATAGTGTCGTATAATGAACGGGCTAAGATAAATAGACTTGGCGTAAACGAAGAGTCTATTGAAAAGTATAAACCTGTATCAGGTCAAGTTGCAGGCGAGATGGCGTACGGGCTTATAAAGGATAAAAACGTGGATATTGCCGTTTCAACAACCGGAATTGCAGGACCTAACTCGGACGATTCGGGCTTTCCCGTCGGCAGGTGTTATATAGGAGTAGCCTACGGCGGAGAGGTTAGCGTTTATCACTATGAATTTGACGGAAACAGAGAAGAAATTACTGAAAAAGGAACAAAAACGGCAATGTTTTTAGCCGTAAAAAAAATAAAAAATATTTAACGTGAGGATATAAAAATGATTGAAGAAAAACAAAAAGCCTTAGATCTCGTACTTAAAGAGATTGAAAAACAATACGGAAAAGGCGCGATTATGAAACTCGGTCAAGGGGCTGCAGATAGGACTATTGACGTTATTCCTACGGGATGTCTTACGCTTGACTTAGCCTTAGGTGTCGGCGGTGTGCCAAGAGGAAGAATTATTGAAATATACGGACCTGAATCTTCAGGTAAAACGACAGTTGCCCTTCACGTAATCGCTGAAACGCAAAAAAACGGCGGTATTGCCGCTTTTATAGACGCTGAACACGCATTAGACCCGGTATATGCGGCAAAACTTGGCGTTGACCTTGAAAACTTATACGTTTCTCAGCCCGATACGGGAGAGCAAGCGTTAGATATAACCGACAGTTTAGTTAGAAGCGGTGCGGTTGACCTTATCGTTGTTGACTCGGTTGCCGCGCTTACTCCTAAGGCTGAAATTGAGGGCGATATGGGCGATAGTCACGTCGGTCTTCAAGCAAGACTTATGTCGCAAGCGCTTAGAAAACTTACGGGTATTACGAATAAGTCAAAAACCTGCGTTATCTTTATCAACCAATTAAGAGAAAAGGTTGGTATTATGTTTGGCAATCCCGAAGTAACACCGGGCGGTAAAGCGCTTAAATTCTATTCAAGTATCCGTATTGACGTAAGAAAGGCTGATACCTTAAAAGACAGCAACGGAATGTTTGGAAATAGAACGAAAGCAAAAATCGTAAAAAATAAACTT
>SVIB01000043.1 GCA_015055505.1 Clostridiales bacterium | reverse complement strand
TTCTTCGGTCGTAATTTATATTACTTAACTCTTTTATAACTTGGCAATCAATTTGTTTTCCGTCTACAAAGGCAGTAATTTCATATTTAAAATCGTCGTTACTAATACTGTCCACAAGTAAAAATTCAGCCTCTGTAACCGTTTCTACCGCGTAAGGATTGGGGTTAAATACCATAATCGGAAAAGTATTTTCCTTTGCCTTTTCAAAATCTTCAGTCAAAGCAAAAAATGCTTTTAACTTGACGTTATCCAAAATTTCCAATGCGTGCTCGCCTTTTTTAAGCGCCGACCTCTCCCCGTCTTCCGCGCAAGTTCCCGACATTATATCGTGGAATTCAATAAACGCCATATCACGCATTACGGCATCAAATTCCTTAGTGTAGTCGGCTATACCTTTTACCGAATCCGCCGCCGAAACCATCTTTTCAGTCAAATATAAAGCGTTTTCAAGTTCTACGTGCCTACGCTTAACTCTTGACATTGACGAATAGCATTTTATGAAGATATTTCCAAGAGTTTCCCTAACTTCAAACTTAGGCTCCACCTTTTCAAAATACGCCTCGGGGTAGGAATGAATAATTTTATACTGCTCATCGTTCATCATTCTTTCAATGTCTTGAAGGTCTTTTCTTGACGGACCACCGCCGTGATTTCCAACACCCCAAAGCACCATAGCGTAATCGCGCTCCCCTAAAAGAGCAAGTTTTTGACGGATATTTTCTTCCGCATGCCCTAACGGCGAACAGTACATTGATTCTCCGTCCATACGGAATACTTTTATTTTAGACCCGTCTGCGCCAACCCACGAGAAAGGGTTTTCCTCTAAAGGAAATCTATCGTTCATAGGTCTACAAATTATATAACTGTCGTATCCGCATTTTTTCAAAGCGGTAGTAAGACCTCTTGGGTGACCAAATGAGTCAAAGTTAAGCGCAGTAGTAGACTTCACGCCGAACTTTTCGCCAAAAAACTTTCTTCCAAGATAAATTTGACGCATAATGCTCTCGCCCGACGGAGCAACTACGTCGGGTTGAAGATACCAACCGCCCATTATACGCCACTTGCCCGATTTTACAAGTTCTTGAATACGCGAAAAAAGAGCGTGGTCATATTCTTCAATAAATTCATATAAAAGCGCTTCGTTATGGCAAAAGACGTAATCAAATTCGTCGGCAAGTTCAACTGCTGAATAAAAAGTTGAAATAGCCTCCGCAGCGCCCTCTTGCCAATCCCACATCCACACGGGATCTAAATGCGCGTTACAAACGAGATGTAATTCTTTCATACCGTAATATCCTTTTCGTATTGATATAATAATATTTTACCATAACCCTATTATTATTACAAGTGTAAATTAAATCTTTTTAAGTCAAAACACAACCTTTTATTAAGTATTTTTATTTGGCTTTCGCGGTATTATTTCGCACAAAAAAGGACTTAGCGCACGCTAAGTCCAAATTTTTATTTGTCATTTTAATTATTTGCTAAAAGTAATGCTCTTAACCTTAATAATTACGTCGCCGTACGGAATAGTCTTTAAACTGTCTGCGTTATCAGCGAAATCTTTTAAAAGGTCTTCGTTGTTTTCAGTCGTAAGTTCAACGGTAAACGCGCCGGTATCGTCTTTAGCGAGATATTCGCCGTCCTCGGTATACATAAAATAATTACCTACGCCGTCGGTATCTACGTCACCTGTATAGAAATAGTATACGTTTCCGTCGTCGTCTTCAGCATAATCTTCCATTATAGTTTGAAGACGTTCGTAACTTGAATCTTTACCATCGGTTGCGTCGTCGGTCACTACTTTACCAATAATTGCAAATACGTCCTTTGAAGAGAAATATCCACCCGAACCGAAAGTTACTGCCATTGTAGCCTTTCCCGTATTATAAGAAAGTTCGTCGTTTTCACTGCTTACGTCTCTCTTTAAAACGAGAGCCCCGCTGAGGTCAAGGCTGTTGCCTGAATAACCGTTTCTTGCAAACTCACCGATAATCGTTCCGTCTGCGTTATATCTTGCGTCGGTTTTGCTAGAGCCAATCGTCTTTCCCGAAGTGTATGCGGAATCAATAATTGACGAATAGCCTACGGTTGCTCCGTCAGCATACTTAGAAACGTATGCGCCCTTATCACCGTACCACGCACCGAACTCGATATACTTATTGATATTAGAAACTACGGTATCGTTGTAATAATTTTTAGTTGCAAGGTATTCAAAGTGTTCGATAGTTGCTGGGGCTAAGTTAAGGTAAAGTTCAAAATCAATAGCCTCTTCCTTTCCGTTTACGTCGAAAGTAATCGTAACGGTTTTGATTTTAGATCCGTTTTTAACTTCGTCACAAGCAGTTACGCTAAAAATACAGCAAACGGCAATACATATAGCCATTACGCCTTTAAAAAGTCTTTTCATATTGACCTCCATTATTATTTTACATCATAATTATTATATTTATATTACGCAATAAAGTCAACCCATTTTTGCGGATTTTCGCGTTTTTATAGTGAAAAACTTGTAAAATCCCGTCTTTGTACAATTATTTGCGCTAATTTTAGAAATTAGCAAAAAGCCAAATCAAAAATCCCGCCAACACAGCGCCCAAAACCGACGCAATAACCACGCGCAAAGGAGATACGGGGGTTTTGCCTTTAATTTTTCCCGTACTGCCGTTTACTCTCACCGTATATTTTTTCTTTTTGAATAAGTACACGAGAGTATATACGGGTAAAAGCATATATTTAAAAGTGACGTTTTCAAACGACGTGGATACGTTAAGATAGTCAACTACGTCACAATAAAGCCCGTTCCTTATTTGCGAGCGAATAGCAGAATTCATAACCGATTTGCCCTCGTTCCAACTTTGGTCGATATTCTTTTGGTAACCCTCAGCCATGTACCCCGAAAGATATTTTTTCTCGTACACGCACGCCTCGTTCGTATTAAAAGGCGCCAATCCGTTAAGTTCTTTTTGACTGAAATTTTCGTTAGTAGCAATCATAACGTCATCAAAAAAATAGTCGTGTCTACCGCTAACGTGCCTATATACGATATAGGTTTCAGTTCGCCTATTTTTACCCGAGCCGACAGTTCTCGTTCTTCTATCTCCAACCCTTCCAACGTACGTCGAATAGGTTTGAGAATCAAAAGTAAAGCACGGTTCGTAAACGCCTTGAATCTTCTCGGCAACAAGACTTTTTTTGAATTTTCTCGGCGCAAAAATGCGCTTTTTCGCCCACTTTTTAGAATATTCTAAGGCTTTTTCTTGCGAAAACTGAAAAGGTATTACGGTATGAGGTCTAATTCCGTCAAAACTTCCTTCTTTCGCAATGTGCGTAGTTCCGCAAAAAGGACATATCGACGCCTCGTCTTCAACGGTTAATACGACTACCGCTCCGCAGTTCTCACACTTATAACTAACCTGCTCGGTGGGATTCCATTTCTCAGCCTTTTCAAACCCTAAAGCGATATCCCTTTCTTGAACGGTATAATCCTTATCTATGCTCTCGACAGTTCCACAATGCTCGCATTTTAAAGATTGAGTATCGGGATTAAACACCATACTTCCGCCACAGGAAGGACATTTCGCATTATAAGTATCTATATCCCTATACTCTTTATTTAAATCAGCGTTCATACAAAATCCTCGCTTAAAATTATCATTAATCGACTTATAGACCGCTTTTATGTAAAACGCCCTTCGGAAAACCGAAAGGCGTTAACGGCTTAAACCGAACTTATTTAATATTTATAACCTATTAAAGATTATTGAGTTCGTCAAGCATTTGCTCTAAGTCAGCGCCGTGAACGGCAGCAGCCTCGCCAACCGTTTCGCCGTGAGCGATAGCACAGCCAAGACAGTGCATACCGTATCTCATAAGAATTTCAGCAGCGTTAGGATTGATGTCAAGAGCATCAGTGATAATAGTGTTTTCAGTAATTTTTCTTTCCATAATTTTTATCTCCGTAAAAATATTATTTGCTAAATTAATTTTTCTTTGCGATAATTTTAGAGTTTTTTACCGCAACTTGAGCAGAATTTCGCTCCACCCGTTACTTTTGCTCCGCATTCGGGACAAAACGAATTAGACTCTTGCTTTGCTCCGCATTCTGGGCAGAATTTGCTATTTTTTGCAATAGACTTTCCGCACACGGAACACACTTTCGTCTGTTCTTCCACTTTTTGCTGTGTATTGTTTTGATTTGAGGAATTAAACGCGCCCGCCATAATTCCGCCCATGCCAAAACCTGCACCCATACCGACTCCCGCACCCATAAACGCACCGCCTGCGCCGGTATTTTTAGCCGCATCTTTCATAGCCTCCGCCGCCGAAACTTTCATAAGCGTATCGGTATCATTTCTAAGTATTCCAAGTTTTGCTTTTTCGTCTAACGCCTTTTCAACCTCTTGCGGAACGGACATATTCTCAATAAAGAGATTTGTCATTTCAAGACCGATTTCCCTGAATTTATCTTGAATTTTCGCTTTTACGATTTCGTTGAATTCTAAGGTATTCGCAGCAAGGTCGACAGCTGAAATTCTACTTTCGCCCAAAACGTCTGCAAGCGAAGATAAAAGCATAGTTTTAAGATAACCCGTGATATCCTCAGTCTTAAACGAACTGTTAGTTCCGAAAAGTTCTTTTAAGAAAACCGCGGGGTCATAAACTCTAAACGCAAACGCTCCAAAGCCCCTTACTCTTATAAATCCGAACTCGGGGTCGCGCATCATAATAGGATTCATTGTTCCCCATTTTACGTTCGTGAACTGCTTTGTATTTATAAAGTAAACGTCAACCGTAATAGGCGTCTCAAAGCCGTATTTCCAACCTGCAAGTTTAGACAGTATAGGGAAAATTTCAGTACCGAGATTATAAAGCCCCGGACCAAAAACGTCTGCTATTTGTCCTTTATGCACGAAAATCGCAACCTGCGATTCCTTTACGGTAAGAGTTGACTTATCGTTTACCTCTCTACCGTAATTTTTAAATGGATATTTGTAAACGAGAGTATTTTTACTGTCGTCATTCCATACGATATTTAATCTGAAAAGAGCCATAATTTGCCTCCTAATCAATTTTATAATACAAGTATAGCATACTTGCTTTATTTTTACAATTATTTAAAATAAAAATTTATAATTTTTAATCTTGCCGTTTTCTTGAATGTCTAAACCTAAAAATCTTTATTTCTCATTGCGCGCATTGCGTTTAATATAGCCAAAACGGACACTCCGACGTCGGCAAACACGGCGTACCACATTCCGCCTATTCCAAACGCGCTTAAAATTAGCGCGGAAAGTTTAATAGTTAACGCAAAAATCACGTTTTGTCTAACTATTCTCATTGTCTTTTGGGCAATTTTTTTTGCGGTTACAATAGCAGACGGCTTATCATACATAAGCACAACGTCGGACGCCTCTATCGCGCTGTCACTACCGACACCGCCCATTGATACGCCTACGTCAGCGCGCATAATAACAGGCGCGTCGTTAATTCCGTCACCGATAAACGCTACGACGTCCCCCTTTTGCTTATTCGCTATAATCTCTTCAATCCTTTGCATTTTATCTTGAGGGAGCAACCCGTAAAAATAATTGTCAACGCCAACCTCTTCCGCGACAAAACGCGCGCTTTGCTCTCCGTCGCCCGTAAGCATATAAACCTTATAGCCTTGCTTTTTTAAGTTTGAAACGCAAGCTTTTGCGTCCTCTCTCACCGTATCAGCAACGGCGATAATTCCTAAAAATTGCCCGTTAATCGCTATATAGGCGCACGTTTTATTCTCTAAAGAATTTTGCTGAATAAGATTTTGCACCTCGCCCACGTCAACGTTTTCACTGCTTAGTAAAGATAAATTACCGCATAAAATACGCTCTGTTTTATTTTTTGCAATCACGCCTTTGCCTGCAATTTCTTCTATCTCGTAACCGTCGGCGTTTTTCGGCACACACTCCTCAACTATCGCTTTCGCGATTGGATGATTAGAATTTTTCTCACACACGTAAGCGTATTTTAGTATCTCCTCGCGCTTTTCCTCGGGGTAAACTCCAACGACTGAAAATTTACCTTTTGTAAGAGTTCCCGTTTTATCAAAAACGAACACGTTTGCTTTTGATATTTGTTCAACGTAATTTGCACCTTTTATTAAAATTCCTTTATTTCCCGCACCGCCAATTCCGCCGAAAAAGGAAAGAGGAACGCTAATAACTAACGCGCAAGGACAACTAACAACCAAAAAGGTAAGCGCTCTTACAGTCCATTCTTGCCAGTTTCCCGTGAAAAGTGACGGAATTATTGCAAGCGCAATCGCCGAAAAAACTACGCAGGGCGTGTAATATTTAGCAAAAACACTAATAAAATTCTCTACTTTTGCCTTCTTTGTAGAGGCGTTTTCTACCATGTCGAGAATTTTAGATACCGTGCCGTCGTAAAACTCTTTTTGCACCTCAATCATAAGTTTCCCGTCTAAACAAACCGTACCGCTTAAAACTCTATCTCCTACAACTACGGAAATAGGACGGCTTTCGCCCGTAAGCGCCGAAGTGTTTAAATGGCAATTTCCCTCGATTACAATACCGTCAAGAGGAATTTTATCTCCTGCGCGCACGGTAATTATTTCGCCTACCGATACCTCGTCGGGAAAAACCTCTTCTTCAATACCGTTACGAATAACTCTTGCAACGTCAGGGCGAATATCCATAAGTTTCGATATTGACGCTCTTGATTTACCGACTGCGTAACTTTGAAAGCATTCTCCTACTTGATAAAAAATCATTACCGCAACCGCCTCGGTATACTCTCCTAATATGAGCGCGCCAAGTGAGGCAATAGCCATAAGGAAATTTTCGTCAAATACTTTTCCGTGCAAAATATTCCGTACCGCTTTATATAAAATATCGTAACCCGCTATTAAATAGATTAATGAGAACATAGCAAACCAAACGTATTTGCCTTTATCTTTGAATATTAAATATAAGATGAACGCAGGTATAAATAATGCAAGCGCAACGATAGTTTTTATTAGTCTTTTTTTGTTTTTTGACATAAAAACCCCTCTATAAGTCGTTTATTGACAGTTTATAAACCAAGAAGAGTAACGTCAGGAAGAATTTTCTTTGCCGATTTTTTAACGTTTTCAAGCACGCCGACAGCGTTTTCGTCATACTCTAAAATAAGTTTTTGCGCCATAAAATTCACGGTAGCACTTTGTACTCCGTCAATTTTAGCAATCGTTCTTTCAAGTAACATTCCGCAATTAGCGCAGTCTAAATTTTCAAGTCTAATAACCTTTTTCATAATTTTCTCCTTTGTATTATTCGTTTACGTGTTCAATCGCCATTTTAAATATAGTCTTTACGTGGTCGTCGCTTAAGGAATAAAAAACTTCCTTTCCGCATTTTCTTGCTTTAACTAATTTGCTTTGACGAAGAATTCTTAACTGATGTGAAATCGCGCTTTTAGTCATACCGAGTAGCCTGCCTATATCGCAAACGCACATTTCACTTTCAAAAAGAGCGGTTAAAATTTTCGTTCTCGTGCTATCACCAAAGACCTTAAAAAGTTCAGCGATATCGTAAATCACCTCTTCACTTGGCATCTTTTCTTTTACTTCCGCAATTAGGCTACCGTGTACGTGTTCACTTTCGCAAATTTCAATTTCTTCACACATAATACACCTCTAAATAATAATAACGGTTGAGTAATTGTTCAACCGTTATTATTATATTCTTAATTATTAAATTTGTCAATAGGTTTTATTATTTTTCAGAAAATACTTTTATTATTTACTGTACACAACATTTAATCGACTTATAGGCGTACTTATAGACTTGGTGGAACAGCAGAAAACACGTCGTTAAGTTCACCAACCGTTCCCGCTTTTGCCCAATCGTTCATACCTTTAGTCCACACCAACGTATCTTTTGTTACTCTTCCAGCCATAGCCATTTGAGTTAGCGTTTCTATATCGAAAGGACCTATCGCCTTTCCGTTTTCCGCAACAAAATAAGTCGCGGTAGGTATAGGCGGTGGATTGTTACCTTGATTTAAAGAACCGTGTAAAGCATGATTCATTGTGCCTGCAAGATTATTTCCTACTACACCGCCAAGAGCAATTCCCGTCATCATTGCCATAGGATTAAAACCAGCATTATCGCCGAGGTTGACGTTTCCCACACCGTTTTCGCCCATTTTTCCCAATGCTTCCGCTCCTTTTATTCCTACCTCGGCTTGTTTTTCAAGACCGTACGCTCCGATATTTTCGGATTTAGTTTTCATACGTTGAGAATATTGCCCCTCTTCTCTGTCAATTCGCATTCTTTCAATGCTGTCAGCAGTTTCCGCTTCCCTCAAAACAGTTGTTATTTCTCTCGTAATATGTAAAAGTTCGCTATATCCGTCGCTTGTTTTATCAATTTCTATCGCGCCTATATCAACGCCTGTAACAACAACTCCAAAATCGTCAAAAAGCCTTTCCTTTAATTCTATTTCCACTAATTTATTTATTTCACCTAACGCTCTTTCAATTTGAATTACTGAAATATTATACTGAGTAGGGGCGTTAGCAACGTGATTTTTAACGTATCTTTTTACCGTATCGTTTATTTGATTTTTGAAATCCTCTAAGGAAAAATTGATAAGCCTATGCAAGCTAATAAACCGTCTATAATCTTGAATTTTAAAGCTTACAGTTCCTCTCACCGCAACAGGCACGCCAAATTCGGGATAATTATTATCGTAAATTTCAAAAAACGGTATGGCAAATTTTATTTGAATAACGTTTGCTAAATTTATAAAATACACCTCGGCTTGAAAAGGCGTATCCTTTTCAAAAAACAAGCCTATAAGACCTGAAAGAATAGGTAAATTCGCTGTTTTTAATTTTTCGTCAAACGGTCCTTCGATAAAATCTTGATATACGCCGTTTTTTTGATTATACACAAAGACTGCAACCTCGCCGTCTTTTACACGTAAGGACGAGCCCCAACGAATAGCGTTTTCTCTATTTGTTTCGCCTAATTTTACACCCATAGGATGCCATTTCCATATTAAATACGACGGCTCATCACATCTTATAACGTCTAAAATACCGCCGTTTCTATTTCTACCAAACAATCCCATTATTTTCTCCTCTGCTATAAATTTATTTACTTCTTTTGTTAATTATATGCTTACCAATTAAAATCCACATGCCTACAATAGCAAATAAATACGACCAATAAAAAACTACTGATAAAATAGTGCCCAAAAAAATTAGAAAAACACCTAACACTGTTATCCCTTTTTTATTAAATTTCACTTTTTTTATTTTTGATTTTATTTCAAAATAGATTTCTTTCAGTTTTTTTATATCTTGTTCATTTTTTAATGATAGCAACCCTTTTTTATATGCTTGTTCAATTTTTGAAAGCCAAGCGTCAGACTCGTCATTTTCTTTTAAATGTGAAACGTAATAATCGGCATCAAAATTAGAGCTTGCTAATAGAATAAACTCAAATATATCTTCCTTTGTATTTGGAATAGGAAAATTTTTAATAATATTTATTCTTTGTTCCTGTGAAATTACGTTTTGTAACTTTTCGGCTAAATCTTTTACCGCATTTGAACTTTTAACCTCTCGTAATTCAAAATTACAAGTAGGGCATACTGTTTCAAAAGCTTTCAAAACCTCACCACAATGTGGGCATTTATGAACTTCACCGTCATAAGATTCTTTTCGCTTTTGTTCATAGTTTTCATTAACACCAACTTGTTTACCGCAATTAGCGCAAAATTTTGCGCCTTCAACAATTTTTGCTCCGCAATTAACACAATAAGCCATAATCTCTCCAAAAAAAACAAAAAATGCGCCAACCGAAGTCAGCGCATAAAAAACGCAAACTCCAATTGTCGCCAAACAAATTTAAATAGAATTAAGGTGCTTACCATACTTCTTTACGGAATTTGCGATTTTATCAAATTCTTAAAGAAGTATGCAAAAAATAAGGTATATTTATTCCAAAAGAAAAAACACCTCTAATTCTATTTTATTAAATTCGTTTGGCATTTTCATTTTAACACATATTAACATACAATTCAAGTAATTTTAAAGGCTTTTTAAATCATATATATTCTATTTTATATAATTTTTCTATCTAATTTTAAATAATCGACTTATAGAGGGGGTTTTGAATATAACGCAAAAAAAGAGATACGAATTAAATCGTATCTCTTTTAATGGAATGTGGCAACAACCTATCCTCCCGGACGGTTGCCCGTCAAGTACTTTCGGCGCAGATGAGCTTAACTTCTGTGTTCGGAATGAGTACAGGTGGATCCTCATCGCTATCGTCACCACAATGGCTATATAACTGCTTTCGCAGATAATATACTCTTTTTAGTCCTTTGAAGACTGACAACCGCATAGAATTGTTTATCTCTAACTTTCTCTCTAAAGTATTTTCGGCGATGAATTTTTTTCTTACACGCTAAAGTTTTGTAATATTGCTTCTTTACTCAATT
>SVIB01000042.1 GCA_015055505.1 Clostridiales bacterium | reverse complement strand
GTTTTGTCTGAAAAAGCAATTAAAGCGCAAAAAGAAGAAGAAGAAATCGTTGCTAAAATTAAAGACGGCGAAGTATTCACTGTAACTTGTACCGGTTCAAATAAAGGCGGTCTTGTTGCTAAACTCGGTTCTTACGACGTATTTATTCCTTCGTCACAAATTAGAATCGGTTTTGTTAAAGACCTTGAAAAATACGTTGGAAAACAACTTAGACTTAAGGCTGAAAAAGTTGAATCTAACGGTAGAAGAAAGCAAATCGTTGGCTCTCAAAGAGTTATTTTAGAGGCTGAAAAGGCTGAAAGAGACGCAGCAAAAGCAGCAAAGGAAGAGGCATTCTTCTCATCTATTAACGAAGGTGACGTTGTTACCGGTAACGTTGTTAGATTTGCAGCATTCGGCGCTTTCGTTGACGTAAACGGATTTGACTGTCTTGCTCACATCTCTGATTTAAGTTGGACTAACGCTAAAACTCCTGCTGACGTTTTAGAAATCGGTAAAGAATATGAGTTCAAGGTATTAAAATGCGACCAAGAAACTAAGAAAGTTTCTCTTGGATATAAGCAACTTCAACCGAAGCCATGGCAACTTGCAGGCGATAAGTACGTTATCGGCGAAACCGTAAAGGGTAAAGTTGTAAGAATAGTAAGTTTCGGCGCTTTCGTAGAAGTTGAAAAAGGTATCGACGGACTTGTTCACGTTTCTCAAATTTCTCACGAATGGCTTGAAAACCCAACTTCAGTTCTTAAAGTTGGCGAAGAAGTTGAGGCTAAAATCCTTGATATGGACGTAGAAAAAGAGAAAATGACTCTTTCTATTAAGGCTTTAACTCCTGCTCCTGAAGGCGTAGCAAAACCCAGAAGAGAGAAGAAAGAAAACGCTGAAGAAGGCGAAGAAAAAGTTGAAAGAAAGCCCAGAAGAGAAAAGAAAATTGACGCAAATGACGACGAGCCCAGAGAATGGACTGAAGGCGGTCTTGGCGGAATTTCTTTAAGCGACCTTCTTAACAATAACTAATTATAAAGATTAACGCTCGGCTTTTAGCCGAGCGTTTTTTAAGGGGAAGAACAATGTTATTTAGTTTTGACGTGACGACAAAAGAAAAGGATTACCTTGATTTTAACAAATTTGTTTTGACAAAATCTCCGTACGGTAAAAAGCAAAATTTAAGTATAAAAATTATTTTCGGTATAATTTTTATTTTTCTTATTATCTGTACGCTTATCAATGACGGATTTGGCTTGCCCTCGATTATTGAATCGGTAGTTTATGTTGTATTTTACTTACTGTTTATATTTTTATTTCCCAAATTCGTAATGCTAACCGTAAAAGCTCAAATAAAATCCGCGGCTAAGACGAATAAGCCGTTATATACTCCGCATGCTACGATTGAGTTTTATGACGGTGAATTTATTGAAAGAACTCCCGAAACGACCTCTACGGTTAAATATACGACGATAGAATGCGTTTGCGTGCTTGAGGATAATACCGTATATATGTTTTACAATAAGCTTATTGCGTATATAATAACCGGAAATTCGTTTGCAACGGCAGAGCAATTTGTAGAGTTTGTTGAATTTATTAAAACTAAAGTTAAAAACGTCGAGTTTTTCGACTGTAAATAAAATTTGATATTTATTTGTATTAAAAAAGCATTTGCGTTTTGCAAATGCTTTTTATATTATTGATATTAAAGTAAGACCTCTTTATTAGTGCCGTAAAAAATATCGTCTTTTCCGCTTATAAATTTTAAAAATTCTTCAAATTTAGCGCTATATTCACTGTTATAATCTAATTCATAACTATGTCCCCAAATATAAAATATTTGTGGTTTTTCAGTTTTTAATTTGATAAATTCTTCACCCAATTTATAAAGATTTTTAAAGTCTAAAATGTGCGCGTTGGCATTAAAGCGGTATAAATTGTCTTGCCTGTTAAAACTGTCGGTAAGAGTTATGGTACGGCTATATTTGATTCCCGTATTGTTTTTAATAATTTCAGCAACTCTATCGTCATTATTTATTCCACCGCAAGGGTAAGCCATACCGACCACTTCATAACCGCAAAGGGTTGATAAGGCTTTTCGGTCGTCTTCAACTTGCCTTATTATTTCCTCTTTTTCAAGCGTAGTTAAATTTGGATGGGTTAAAGTATGGCAGGCAACCTCATGTCCGTCATAAACGTAACTTACGTCGTTAGGGTTTATCTTATAGTGCGAAATTTTTTGCTCTTCACGTATGAGAATAGTGTTTTTACCAAGTAAATCAGAATTTAAGTTAAACGTTGCTTTTAACCCATATTTATTTAGAAGTTCAATAATGCGAATATCTTGTGTTACTCCGTCATCAAAACTAAAAGTAACAGCTTTTAATTTTCCGTTTTTAAAAGTATCCATAAAATTATACCATTTCAGTCCTTTTTATTATTTTCGAGTTAACAAACTCAATAAGTTTTGTGAGTAGTGAGCCAAGCGTTACGTCAAATTGAACAAGACAAAGTAACGTTACGATAAAAGGCCAATTCGTCATAAAATCAAAAGTAATATTCGGCAACTTGAAAAATGCCATAAAGAACATTAAAAGTAATATGATTATTGTGCCTAAAGTAGCCACGAGGCAACCTCTGTAAAGGTTATACGGCTTGCAAATAATGTGCATATACGAAAGACCGCCAAGCGTTAAACCTGCAACCATAAGCGTGCTCTTCATTTCGTCGGTAAGTATAGGCGCAGGGCAGTATTTAGCCATCATTTCAAAGACTAAAATATTTAAAATAAGAATACAAGCGCCGGGGATTGCGTGAGAGAATATATATCCAACGAATTTACCGCTTACTTTATTTCTATTAGATTCCATAGAAAGGGCAAACGAGCCAATACCGATTACCATTACTTCAAGCATCATCATCATTGAACTGTTGAATGGGAAAATGGACTTTCTAAGTATAGAAATAATAGCAAAAGTGGTCGTAAAGAGCGTCTTCATTAAAAAGAGCGCCGACGATTTTTGAATATTGTTTATAACTCTTCGTCCCTCGCCAACGACTGCAGGCATAGAGTCAAAGTTGTTATCCATCAAAACGATATGCGAAATACTCTTAGTTGCGTCGCTACCGGTTGCAACGGTAACAGAGCAGTCCGCCTCTTTCATAGCAAGAATATCGTTTACGCCGTCGCCGGTCATTGCAACGGTATGTCCTGCCGATTTCATTGCTTGAACTAAAAGTGCTTTTTGTTCGGGCGAAACTCTGCCGAAAACGTTGTATTTATTTGCGATTTTAACGACTTCTTCGTCGCTCATACCGTCAAGGCTAATATATTTATCCGCGCCTTCAATTCCCGCTCTTTTAGCGACTTCGGCAACCGTTAACGGGTTGTCACCCGAAATAACTTTAACGGTTACGTCGTTCTTTTTAAACCATTCAATAGTCTTTATTGCCTCACGGCGGATATTATCGCTTAAAGTTATGAGAGCAAAAGGTTTCATGTCGGCAGGGAGAGTTTCGTTTGCAATTTCTTTTTCAGAGCGCGCAAGAAGTAAAACTCTTTGACCTAATGAAGTGTAGTGGTTTATTTGTGCGGTAAGACCTTTAGTTAAATATTTTTTATTTAAAATAAACTCAGGTGCGCCAATCGCAAAAGTACCGATATTTTCGCCGTTATTTGTAAAACTTACCGCTGAATATTTTCTTGCCGAAGAAAACGGAATTGTCTTAGACGACACGAGTTTACAAGCCGAGCCGAAGTAATTTCTAAGTGCAATCGAGGTTTGGTTGTTGTCGGGGAGAGCATGTTGCATTGAAGAAATTATATCGTTGACTGAATGTGTGTAACCGCTATTAAAAAGCACGCAGTTTGAAACTTTCATTCTGCCGTCGGTAATAGTGCCTGTTTTGTCAAGACATAAAACGTCAACTCTTGCAAGCATTTCTAAAGAGAACATATCTTGTACTGACGTTTGTCTGCTTGCAAGACGAAGAACGCCAACTGCAAGCGCTAAAGTCGTTAAGAGGAACATTCCAGCGGGGATCATACCGATTATTACGGCAGCCGACTTTGTAACGACCTCTCTAATACCGTCGTGTGTGAGTGAACCGTTTAATACAAAAGCAGGGTCGGCAACCTCAATTACGTGGTTATAATTTGTTATAAACGTACCAATACTAATAGGTACGATTAAAATACCTATAATTTTAATTATCCATCGAAGAGTAGTCATTATCTCCGACTTTGGTTTTTTGAATTTCTTTGCTTTTGCTGAAAGCGTTTGAATATATCTGTCTTCGCCAACGCAATCAGTAACGGCAAGAGCCGAACCGCTAACGACGAAACTGCCTGATAAAATCTTATCCCCAGTAGATTTTTTTACGGGAACCGATTCGCCTGTAAGCATTGATTCGTTTACTTCTAAATTTCCTTCTAAAAGCGTTCCGTCAATTGATATTTGATTTCCGCTTTCAAAACGGACGATATCGTCTAATACGATTTCAGTAACCGACATTTCGGTAAGTTTGCCCGCTCTTAAAACTTTTGCCGTCGGTTCGTTTAAAATAGACAGTTTTTCAATGGCTTTTTTTGCTCTAATTTCTTGAAATATGCTTATAAATAGGTTAATTGCATAAATTATTACGAAAAAGTAATTACCGGGGTTTGTTTCACCGACGGAAATTAATGCAACTAAGCAAAGTATACACAAAAAGTTAAAAAAGGTAAAAAGGTTAGTCCATATAATTTTTAGCGACGACCTTGACATTTGTTTGCTTTTTGCATTGACTTGGCGTTGTCCGATACGCGTGTTTACCTGTTCTACCGAAAGTCCGTTTTTGCTGTCAGGCTTAAAACGTTCGTTTTCGGGCACGGGCACGGGGGCTTTATTCGTGTTCTTTTTTATTTTTAAAGCGGATACGTGAGGCTCGATATAGTTGTCAATCGTTTTATCTATAACCTTGTATCCTTTATTATGTTTATTTTCCATTTTATTCTCCGTAAATAGTGCTTAATAACACCAAAAAATAGTATAACATAAAAACTTTAAAAATACAAGATAAATAATGGTAAAAATTAATTTGAAATTAATTTTCACATTGGCTAATATTGAAATAACATTGACAAAATATGCTCATTTTGATAAAATTTATTAAAGGAGAAAATTATGGTAAAATCAGACTTAAAAAAGTATGCTGAATTATTGATAAAAACGGGTGTTAATTTACAAAAAGGTGAAATGCTCGTTATTACAGCCCCGATAAACGCCGTTGAGCTCGTTAGAGAAACGACAAAATTTGCGTATAAAATGGGTGCTTCAAACGTAAACGTATTATGGAATGACGAAGTCGTTACGAAATACGGTTACAAATACCGTTCAAAAAAACAACTTAGCGAAGTCCCTGAGTGGATTGTTGCACAAAGAGAGTATTTTATCGAGAAGAAAATAGCATATTTGGTTATTATTTCGGACGACCCCGAAAATTTAAAGGGTATAAACCCTGAAAAGATTGCCACTGCTCGAAGGGCGAGCGGAAAAGCCTTGAAAAAATTTAGAGAATACACGGGCTCTAATAAAATTAGGTGGTCAATAGGCGCTTACCCCAATAAAGCGTGGGCTAAAAAGATGTTTCCAAATCTTCCATCTAATCTTGCGGTAAAGAAGCAGTGGGAATATATTGCAAAAACGGTTAGATTAGATTATGATAATCCCGTAAAGGAATGGGAAAATCATCAAAAAATGATTGAGAACCGCTGTAAAATTTTGAACGAGGCAAATATTAAAACGTTTACTTATAAAAACTCACTTGGCACTAATCTTACCGTTGGAATGCCTGACGGCTATTTATTCTGCGGTGGCGGTGAACAAGGCTCGTTAGACGGTGTTTGGTTTACTGCAAACTTGCCGACCGAAGAGGTCTTTTCTTCGCCTGACAGAAAGTCAATAAACGGAAAACTTTATTCAAGTATGCCTCTTTGCAGAAACGGTTCTATTATAAAAGACTTTTGGTTTGAATTTAAAGACGGTCGCATAATTGATTTTGGCGCAAAAGAAGGATATGATAACCTTAAAAGTATTATTGATACCGACGAAGGTTCTCATTATCTTGGCGAAATTGCGCTCGTTGGGTATAATTCGCCGATTAGAAATCTTGAAACAATGTTCTACGAAACCTTATTTGACGAAAATGCAAGTTGCCACTTCGCAATTGGAAGTTGTTATGCGGGTTGTTTAAAGGGTGGAACTGAACTTTCTACCGAACAACTGTTGGAAAGAGGGTTAAACGACTCTATCGAGCACGTAGATTTTATGGTGGGAACGAAAGATTTATCTATTACTGCAACCACGAAAGACGGAAAAGAATTTGCCGTATTTAAAGACGGCGATTGGGTTTTCTAAAGGGGTGACTGATGGATAATATTAGAGAACTGTCTTATAAAATTAACGGGTTAGCCACAGTTACAAAAGACGTTTTGACTGCTTTTGAGAGTGATTTTAGCGGAGTTAAAGGTGTTATTGGTATAAATATCGATAGCCAAAACGAAACCGTAAAATATGCTCTTGACCAATGGGCAAGCGATTACGACGTTTTTTGTAAGTTGAACGAAATTTGCGAAAAATATAACTTAGACCTTGATTTTGGCGATAATATAGAAGAAGTTACCGTTGAAACTGAAAAAGAAGATATAATCGAAACTGAAAACGGGGAAGTTGAAGATATTGAAACCGAAGAAACGGTTAAGCAGGGAAAACTTACAAAAGGCGATATAATTGAAAAAATTTCCGTTTTCGGGCTTTCTATAATCGTTACCGTAGTTGGTTTATTTTTAACCAAATTTCCTAACGTTCAGCCTTGGATTTTAATGATAGGCTTTACGCTCGCCTCGTACGAAACTCTTTATAACGTAATTGTAAAACTTGCTGAAAAGAGACACGTTTTTGAAGACGTTGTTACCTTTATAGGGGCGCTCGTGCTTATGTATTTAGGTTTTACGACTTCGGCGTTCGTTATTATGTTGCTTTACGGCGTAATTGGATTTATACAAAGTTATTGCGAACATACTGCGATAATGTACGAAGAAAAACTTGAAAATCAATTAAAGTCCGACATTTTAGAAGAAGAAAAAAATCAAATTCAAGAAAAGTTAGAGTTTATCAATCAAAATAAAGAGATTTGCGACTTAAAAACGGCGAAATTTTCGATTAATAGAACAAAATACAATATTGCATTTATCGTTTTTTCCTTGCTTTTAACTTTTATTCCTCCGTTATTTAAGATTAAATCGTATGGAATTGAATTAACTTCAAAATGGTTATACGTCGGCGCATCCTCACTTGTTATTAGTTGTTTTGGCTGTGCGCTGTACAGTTTGAAACTCACGGCAAAAACCTCAGTGTATAAATGCCTTAAAGAGGGTGTTGCGGTAAACGAATTCAATACGTACCTCAACCTTTCAAATCTTTCAAGCGTATGCCTTGACGATAGTGTTATAAACGCAGAAGACGTACAAGGCGCTGTAATGGAAATGAAAGAAGATATCGGGCTTTCGGTTAACGTTGTAAGCGGTATTGGCAGTAAAGAAGTAACCGAGATAAAAAATAGCCTTGGCGCAAACGGAGGTCTTGCCAGCGCGTCAGTTGCAAGTAAACAAAATTATGCCGAAAAACATAATGCAATACTCGTTGGTAATGAAGTGGTTACCTTGTCGGCAAAAAATGCTATCGTTTATGGCAAAAACGGTAATATTTGTGTAGAGGGTAACGAACTTAAAAAAGTGCCTTTTGCAATAAAAATGGCTATTAGAACGGCAAAAGTTCTTAAAATGAACAAGGTTTTACCATTTGTGGTAAAAGCAATTTTAATTGCGCTTATCGTTGTAACAAAAGTATTTTTATCTTTTGATGCAATTTGGTGGATTGTAATAGGCGATTTTATTTTAAACGTTTGTCTTTTAATTAACGCGATGCGTAACGGTAGTGATCCGGTTTAACTTAATAGTAAAAACAATGGGTGGTTGAATTTAAAAATTCAACCACCCATTTTCATTTGCGACATAGTCTTATTTATATAATTACGTCTTTAACCGTTGCAACGTTATCTTTAACCGAAAAATGAATTTCAAAATTATCAAATTTCATTTTATAAACCCTGTTTTCATCATCATGATAAGAAGGGCGGGGATCTTCCTCGATACAAGATATTACGGCGATAAGTTTATCCTTAGGAATTTTTTCTTTTAAATTTGGCGGAACGACAACTTCAAGTTTGTGGATAGTATCAGCATATCCAACCGTTGCATCGGGGTGACAATCGCTTAAAAGATAAGGCTTTATATCGTAAATTGGCGTTTCATTTAGAATGTCTGCGCCTTCAACGATTAAAACTTTGCCTAAGTTTTCGTCGTCCTCAATTTTTATTAGTTTAACGCTTGAAAGCCCCAAACTGTTTGGTCTAAAAGGCGAACGGCTTGCAAATACGCCAACACGGGTATTACCGCCTAAACGGGGAGGTCTTACGGTTGGGGAAAATTCTTCACGGTGTGAAAGTGAAAAATCGAAAATAAGCCATAGATATGAAAATTTTTCAATTTCACGTATTGCTTCAGGGAAACGGTATTTTGGCTCGAATACGATTTTTCCTATTAAATTAACCCCTCTTCCGCTTTGACGGGGTATGCCGAATTTTTCTTTAAAATCGGTGTAAATTTTTGCTATCGGTTTAATTTCCATAAATATATTATACAACAAACCGATTAAAAAATCCAGTCAAAATTTCAACTTGTTATTAATATTATATAAAAATTATATTACCCATAAATGGAAAGCAGTTTTATAAAAATGGAAAATGTTTAAATTTTGTTTGATTGGACATAATATTTTTATGAAAAAAATTGAAATTTATAAAACTGTTAGCGACAAAGACGAATGTATTTTTAAAAAGCCAAAGGAGAGAATTAGAAATGAACACGGGCAATTATAATAAGAAATATATTGATTACGTATCATCAATAGCCCCTAAAACAAACGAAAAGAGAAGTTTACTGCGCGCGTTTTGGGTTGGTGGAACGATTTGCATAATAGGTCAGTTTATAAGGTTTACTTTGCAACTTGTTTTTGGGCTTTACGGCGACGTATTATCGGGCGTTACTTCAATAATTCTAATTTTTATCGGTTCTTTTTTAACGGGATTAGGTGTTTACGACCGAATAGGAAAGTATGCCGGCGGTGGTTCTATCGTTCCAATAACCGGATTTGCAAATTCAGTCGTTTCGCCCGCTATGGACTTTAAAACCGAAGGATATATCTACGGTTTAGCGGCTAAAATGTTTACCGTTGCCGGTCCAATTATAGTTTTTGGCGTTGCCGGTAGTGTTTTGGTTGGAATAATTTATTACGTAATAGGACTTTTTGTATAATGAAATCAACGATATTTTTTAAAAATAGACCTGCGATTATAGGAACTTCAACGATTTGCGGACCTAAAGAAAGTCAAGGGAATTTGGGTGAATACGTGGAAACGAGGCTTGACGACGATACGTTTGGCGAGGAAACCTACGAAAAAACCGAATGTAAAATGTTATCGCACGTTATAGAGAATTCGATTTTAAATTCTAATTTAAGCGTTGAGGATATAGATTGCCTTATATCGGGCGACCTGTTAAATCAAATTATATCTTCAAGTTTTTCGGCAAGAAAGTTTGACGTCCCATACCTTGGAATATATAACGCGTGTTCCACTATGAGCGAAGCTTTTGCCCTTTCCGCAACCTTAGTTGACGGTGGGTATATGCAAAACGTAATTTCGGCTACGGGAAGTCACTTTTCAACGGCTGAAAGGCAGTACAGATACCCCTTAGAATTAGGAAGTGTTAGACCGCCACAATCTCAATGGACGGTCACGGGCGCAGGCAGTGCCGTCATTTCGGCAAAAAAGGGCTTTTACCCAAGAATTACTTGCGCTACGATAGGTAAAGTAACCGATTTTGGAATAACTGATGCAAACAACATGGGGGCCGCCATGGCGCCTGCTGCGTTTAGAAGTTTGATAAATCATTTTGAGGACACAAAAAGAGAGCCTAATTACTACGATTTAATCGTTACGGGCGACCTTGGTGCTTTAGGCAGTAGAATTTTAAAACATTTAACAAAAGAGCGTGGGGTAAATATTGATAAAAATCACGTGGATTGCGGAGAACTTATTTATAATATCGACGAAAAGGAATTTCAAGGCGGTAGCGGAGCAGGGTGTAGTGCAGTCGTTATGAATTCCTATATTTATCAAAAACTTATAAAGAAAGACCTAAATAAGGTTTTATTTATTGCAACTGGCGCGTTGCTTTCCACACTGTCAACTCAGCAAGGTGAGTCAATTCCGGCAATAGCGCACGCGGTTGCAATAGAAAACGGGGTGTAGTATGGTAGAAATGTTATTAATGTATCTAAAAGCGTTTGTCGTTGGCGGTGCAATATGTACGGTTGCGCAACTGCTCATTAATTATACTAAATTGACGTCGGGTAAAATTCTCGTATATTTTTTACTCGCAGGATTATTTTTGCAAGCAATAGGCGTTTATCAGTATATAGTTGATTTTGCGGG